>CALABV010000151.1 GCA_937886325.1 uncultured Geobacter sp. | reverse complement strand
ACTACACTGTCCCCTGTCGCGATCAACGGACGACGAGCGAGACGGCATGGACTCACTAGACCGGATCAAGAGCGTCGATGAAAACCAGATTCTTATTTCCAGTAAGTATAGAGCTGTTTTTTCTCTTGAAAAGCGTCAACCCCCTCCTTTCCTATGTGAAAATAGCAATTTACATGCCTCATGCAACCCACCCGATGTATAACGGTTTTTTCATGATAGAACAGCACAACATGTAAAGAATTCCAGAAAACAACAGCTGCATGTCGGGAATATTTACACACACAGGTTTCATTGTTCATTCCCAATCTATGAGGACTGAATATACCGGACAGGATGATGCAGCGTCGGAGAGTTGTTATCGTCTGCTTCCCAGAACCAGTGTCCAGTACTTCACGAAGTGCGAACCCTGGTAGGGACCGAACGCGTAGGCGGCGCCGATTTCATGAAAATCGGGACTCATGATATTCCGGCAGTGGCCCTCGCTGGTGAGCCAGTCACGGACGACCTCGGCCGCGGTCGACTGGCCCACTGCGATGTTTTCTCCGACGGTTCGCCACGGGTACCCTTCACGGGAAAGGCGTTCGTCGGATGACGAGTCATCGGAACCGGTATGGCTGAGAAAGCCTTTCGACGCCATGTCCCCGGCATGCTTGAGGGCCGCGTTTCCCATCTTGTCACTCCATGCCACCGGTGCGGCCGCCGCATGGAAGACCGACCCGCACTTTCTTGCCCTTGAGCGCGCCTGATTGACGGCGGCAAGCAGGGAGGAATCCACCCGTGCCCTTCCCCCGGCCGGATTTCCCGCTAAGGGAGCGGCCATCGGAACGGGGTTGACAGACTCGGAAGCCGGGGGGCGATGCGTCGCGCCGGCCGGCCCGGAACCGATTCCCGCGCCCGCGCACCCAACCGGAACGATGACGAGGATGAATACAGAAAACAGAAAATGTCGCATACCAATCACCCTGGATTCGGCAGTTGGAGGCATCCTTCGTTCGCTCCGTTTGCCCTCTTTCTGCTGCTCTAAGCTCATTTCGCTACAGCCGATAGACTCACCCTTCGGGTTCGGACAGTATCGGCTGTGGCCGCTCCATTTCGCTAAGAGCAGCAACGAAATAGGACCGAGTCGCTCTCTACGGACACCTCCAACTGCCGGCTTTCGGATCACTCCTCCCACAGTGCCCTTTCAAGCCCCGAACGCCGGTCGATGCAGCGGGAAACCGTCGCCCGGAGGATCTCCTCTCCGCACCAGATCTCCACCGATTTCCTGGCCCGTGTGATGCCGGTATAAAGGAGTTCGCGCGTCAGCACCCGGCTGTCCGCGGGAGGCATGACCAGGAGCACGCGATCGAACTCCGACCCCTGGCTCTTGTGAACGGTCATGGCGAACACCGTCTCGTGGTCGGGAAGGCGCAGGGGGGAGACCTTTCGCACCCCTCCGTTCTCCGCCGGAAAGAATACCGACAGGGTCTCCGGCCGGTCCGGGTCGGGAAGGGCAATGCCGATATCCCCGTTGAAGAGGCGGACGGTGTAATCGTTTACCGTGACCATCACCGGCCGCCCCCGGTACCAGGTCCTGTCCGACGCAATGAGCCGGCGCGAAGCGAGGATTGACTCCACGGCGCGGTTCACTCCGGAGACGCCGTGACTCCCCCTGCGCACCGCGCACAGGATACGGAAACGGTCGAACAGGGCAAGCGCCCCGGCCGGGTCTTCCGTGCCCAGGTACTCTGCGTATCCACCCAGGACACTCTCCTCCAGAGCTGTGGAAAGCGATTCGGCCGGCGGCACGTCTTTCCTGACAACCTCGCCGTCCTCCCGGCCGGCAAGAGCCGCCAGAACCGCCCCGGCATCTCCCTCGTTCACGGCGCGGCTGATGACGCCGATGGCGCTAGAAGCGCCGAAGCGGTAGTTTTTCCTCAGCACGACAATGGAGTCGGCAAGGGGCGACATCCCTTTTCCCTCGGCATCGTGTGCAGGGCCTGCTCCCGTCACTTCATCCAGAAATGACAGGAATTCCCGGGAAAACCCGCTCTCATGGCCGCCACGACAGATGTCGCCCAGCACCGCTCCCGGCTCCACCGAGGCGAGCTGGTCCCGGTCGCCCAGCAGGATGAGCCGGGCATGGCTGGACAATGCCGCCACCAGCCGTGCCATGAGGGGCAGAGCCACCATGGAGGCCTCATCCACCACCACGATGTCATGGGGCAGCGGGTTGTCGGCATCGTGCCGGAAGCGGCACGAACCCGGGATCACCCCGAGCAGCCGGTGGATGGTGGACACGTCGTCGGGTATGCGGTCCGCTACTCCCGATTTTTCCCGCAATTTCTCCCTGGCCGTCCGGATCGACTCCCGAAGGCGTGCCGCTGCCTTGCCCGTGGGCGCGGCAAGGGCGATGGAGAGGCGCGCCCCCTTCGACTGTTCCATGAGGAGCGCCAGTATTTTCACAACGGTGGTTGTTTTGCCGGTGCCGGGTCCGCCGGAAACGACGGTAAAGCGGCTCCGGAGCGCCGCGGCGGCGGCGATTTTCTGCCAGTCCGGTCCGTCGCCGGTCCGGGGCTCGAACAGGCGGTGAAGGCCGTCTCTCATCAGGCCGAGGTCCACCCCACCGACCCGTTCACCGGCCATGGCGCGCAACCACGCGGCAAGGTCCTGTTCGTACTTCCAGTAGCGATACAGGTAGATCCGGTTGTCACCGTCAAGGACCAGGGGCGCCACCCTGCCGGGTCCGGCCACCACTGCCGACTTCGCCAGCGAAGCAGCCGTTTCCGCCTCCGAGGAGCCGTACGCCTCCGCCAGATCAAGGCAGATATGCCCATCACCCGTGGCACGGCTCACGTCCAGCGCGACCCGTCGCAAGGTCTCCCCCGATTCCCCGGCCCGGCGGCAGAGGAAGTCGGCGAACATGACATCGATGTCCCGGTACTCGACAGTTTCGCTCGCCATCAGCGCCCTCCCCCGCTTTCCATGAGACATTCCGTCAACTCCCGCACCAGGCCGGCCGGCGGCAGCTCGAGAAAGATTCCTTTGCCCGGCCGTCCGGGGTCCATCCCCCGCAGGAACAGGTAGAGTGCCCCACCGAAGTGGTCTTCATAACGGTACGCCGGGTCCCTGGCGGCAAGAAACCGGTTCAGGGCAACGGTATACAGCAGGTACTGGAGGCGGTAGAGCTTTCGATCCATCTCCCGCGCCAGGGACTCCCGGCAGTAATCCTCCGGACGGTTGCCCAGGTGGTTGGATTTCCAGTCCACCAGGTAATACCGTCCTCCATGGCGGAACACCAGGTCCAGAAATCCGCGCACCATGCCACGCGCCGGGGCGAAGTCCAGCCGATCCGCGAGGGAGGGAAGGCCGGCATCCACGTGCCTCCCCGCCCAGCCGCGGAGGAGCTCCGACACCCTCCCCGCCTCGATGAAGCGGAGGGGAAAGAAAAACTCCAGTTCGGAGATCCAGCCTCCGCCGGGAAGGTCGCCGAGACAAAAAGGCTCTCCATCTATTCCGAGGGGCGACCGGACGACATTCCGCACCATGGCGGACACGGTTTCCCGCCACTCGGCGCCGAAACCGTGGCGGCGCAGCTGCCCGGCAACCAGAGCGGGTATCACGTCATCTCCAGCGGAAAAGTCCAGCTTCTCGAACAGCGCATGGAGACAGATACCTGCCCGCGCGCCCCGCGGAAAGGCGAAGATGCTCCCCTCGGGAGCGGGCATCTCCTCCCTCGCGCCTGTCCCGCCGTCCCTGATCCCGGCCGTTCCCTGGTCACGGTCCGGCAGTTCGGCCGTTTCACGATGCCCGGCCGCGAATGAGGTAAAGCTGGCGACACGCCAGTCGGTTTCGATCCGCCCCCGAAACGGGACGAAGTCGGGCAGGCGCGCCGCGATCGGCCCGGTCGGGGCGGTACCCTGCACCGGCTCGGGATTCACCGTGACCTGAAGGCACCCCTTTCCTTTCTCGCGGAGTTCCCGCAGCACACCCACCATGTCCGCGTCGGAGATCGCCTCCATGGCCGTTGACAATTCTTCCACCACCCGGTCAGCCTCCTCCCCGGACGGGTAGTGAAGGAGATATGCGGGCGCGGAAGACTCCGTATGGCGGAACCGTCCCCAGACCAGGTAGCAGCGGCACCGGGCACGGGTGAGGGCCACGTAGAGAAGCCGGACGTTCTCGGCCAGGGCCTCGGTCCGCGCTGCGACTGCGTGCTCGGGGAAGCGGTCGGAACCGAAATCGGCCACCAGGCGAAAACCCTCGTGGCAGACCGCGGTATCCCCCGTCTCATGGACGCCGCCCCAGGAAAAGGGGGAGAAGACGATGGGGTATTCGAGTCCCTTGCTCACGTGGATGGTGACGATGCGCACCGCCTTCTCGTCCGATTCGAGCCGGATCTGGTACTCCTCGTTCTCCGGCGGCACGCTCACCCGTTCATCGAACCATGCCCGAAGGGAATCCATGCCGTGAACATCCCGTACCGCAGCCTGGTGGAGGACCTCGCCGCAGTGGAGGACGTTGGTGAGCCGCCGTTCGCCGTCCGTGAAGGCCAGAAGGCGCTCGCGCACCCCTTCCCGGGAGAGCAGGGCGCGGAACATGGTCATGAATCCGCGCTTCCGCCACACCTCATGGTACTCCCGGAAGGCGGAAAGCCGTTCCTCCCATGCCGCCTCGTCATCCCGGAGCGCGGCGATCCCGTTGCCGGACACGCCCAGGAGAGTCGTGGCCAGGGCGGAGCGCACCGCGTTCTCCCGCGACGGCTCCACGACAGCGGCCAGCACCCGGCACATCTCCTTCGCCTCCTCTGTGGAAAAGAGGCCGGCCGTGCTCTGCACCACCGAGGGGATGGCGAGCGACCGCAGCGCATCCTGCACCAGGGACGCCTGGTCATGGCTCCTCACGATCACCGCGATATCCTCGGGAAGGACTCCCCGCCCGTCGATGAGGGCCTTCCCTTCCCTGCCGTCGGCCAGGAGACCGGAAATCTCCGCAGCCATCAGGTCGACGATACGCGGCTGTGCGGCGCGCAGGGGGATGACCTTGCCGTTCCCGTCATCCCGTTCCAGGAACCAGACCTGGAGCGGCGCCGGGTCGCGTCCCTCCAGGGAAAGGGGACGGTCCTCCTTTGCCGCGGCCACGTCGGGAAAGACGATGGACGGAAAGACGAAGGGACGTCCGCTTTTCTCCCTGAACAGGAGACTCACGGCATCCACCATCTCGGGAGTTGAACGCCAGTTCCTGTCCATGGTGAAGCGGTTTTCCGGCGGTACCCCCTCCCTCGCTGCCAGATAGGCGAAGATATCGGCCCCGCGAAAACTGTAGATGGCCTGTTTGGGGTCGCCGATGAGGAACAGGGGAAGACCGTTCCCGGAGAAGATCCGTCGGAAGATGCGGTACTGCACAGGGTCCGTATCCTGAAACTCGTCGATGAGCGCCGCGCGGTAGCGCTCCCGGAGCCGCTCCGCCAGCGCCGTGCCCGAAGGCCCGTCCAGCGCGCATGCAAGATCGGTAAGGAGATCGTCATAAAACCGGACGGAACGTTCCTCCTTCAGTTGGGGAAGCCGGCGACGCGCGAATCCGAACAGAGCCGACTTGAGGGCGGTGAAGCTCATCTCCGCAAGATTGGACAAATTTCCGCAGAGGTCGAAGAACGCGTGCCGCGGTGGGTCCACACGCTTCAGGGCCTGCGTCTCCATGAAATCCGTGGTGAACTTCTCGAAGCCGGAGAAAAAACCGAGGGCGCGTCCTCCCGCGGCATAGCGGTCCATCTCCGCGAGCAGCACCGCTACCAGATCGGGATGGTAGTTTGCCTGTGACCGGCTCAGTCCTTTGTGTTGGACCAGAATCTCCGCAATCTCTTCCCTTTTCTCCCGCCACATCTCCGACAGGTCCAGGAAGACGGCTTCCAGGCGGGAAAAAATCAGGTTCACGTCCTCATCGGAATAGAGCGGAACCACCTCCAGGTCCGGGTTGCCCAGCTTTCCCCGCAGGAAGCGGACCATATCCACGGGCAGCCATCCCTTGCGCAGCACCAGCGGCAGGAGCGGCGACTCGCCTCGGAAGAAGACGCGGCGCCAGAAATCGTCGACCACCGACTGGAGGATCTCACTCTGGTCCGGCGCCAGTTCGGTCTCGTACAGTGCACCGCTTTCGAAGGCATTCTCCTGGAGGGCCCGGGAGCAGAACCCGTGGATGGTGGAAATCGCGGCGCAGTCGAATGTCCGCAGTGCGGAATCGATGCGGGCGAGGGCCGTTTCCGCGCCAGGCCACCGCGGATGTGCGACGCTCATCATGCCGGCGCAGAAATCGTCACCCTCCCCAATCCCGGCAAAGACGTCACGGGCGGCGCGCAGCCGTTCCCGCACCCTTCCCCGCAGCTCCTTGGTTGCGGCCTCGGTAAAGGTCACCACCAGGATGTTCTCCGGGAGCAGGCCCTCCTCCACCACCAGACGCAGATACAGGCAGGCAATGGCGAAGGTCTTGCCGGTTCCGGCGCTGGCCTCGATGAGGTTGTCGCCCGCCAACTCGATGGCAAGGTTGTCGTAGGTTTTCAGGGTCGTCACGGTTCATCCTCGATTCAGCGGTCGGAGGCGTCCGGAGTGAGCGACTGTGCCGCTGAGGCCCAGTGGCTTGTGGCGAAATGGAGCAAAAGACAGCCGACCTGTTCGAACCCGGAGGGTGAGTTGTCGGCTGTCGCGGAATGAGCCTGAGAGCCACACCGATGCGGCACCCGGAGCGAACGAAGGACGCCTCCGACCGCGGCTTTCCTGAACCTGAACCCGTGATGCCTGAATGCCGAGGCAAGCGGAATGCCGGGGTTTGAACGTCGCCGATGCTGTTTCACGCCGGTTACGCCGGACGAACTTCGTCGGGCCGCGTCAACCCACGGGAATGCAGGAAACCGAGGCGTTCCGAGAAGACGAAGGCGTGAAGGCGTCACGGGTTCAGGTGGATCATTACCCTTGATGCGCCAGCATCGGTTCGAGGATGGCAACAGCCAGTTCCTCGAACTCGCCGTCAAGGGGGTCGGTTTCCCCGAAGCAGAGGGCATAGTAGGGGTCGCCGTTCTCGGGGAAACGGTCTCCGGACCACACGGTGCGGGCGCTGTTCAGGTTTCTCTTCCCCGCATAGGCGAACGACGTGCGTGGGAAAAACTTGAGAGGCCGCGTCAGCCCCTCCCGGAAATATCCGAGAAGAACACGCAGGATCGGGTCCACGTCGGCGACCGGCGCGAAGCGCGTTTCGGCATCCAGGGTCAGCAAGACGCTTTCCGTGGGACATCCCTGCGAGGCGAGCAACGAGAGGAAGAGGTGCTCGATCCAGAGACGGATCCGGTCCCGGCCCGAACATTTCCCGCACCGGTACCGAATCATCCGCTCCGGCCAGACCCCGGAAACATGACCCGTAATCAGGAGCCCGTCGATCTCCCTTTCCACGAAAAGGGGTTCCTGAGGAGAGCGTCCACCGGTGAGTTCGCGGATCCGGCCCGCAAGTCCCGCGGCCTCCGCGGCAAGGATGTCAAAGAGCATCGCTCCCTGGCCGGCGGGCGGAAGAATCCCCCGCGCCGTCACGGTTTCACGACACTCCTTCAGGTCCTTTCCGGCCAGCGACATTTCCAGGACCTCCCGCCGCAC
This sequence comes from uncultured Geobacter sp., assembly GCA_937886325.1. Lineage (GTDB taxonomy): Bacteria > Desulfobacterota > Desulfuromonadia > Geobacterales > Geobacteraceae > RPRC01. The sequence continues at coordinate 12,614 of CALABV010000151.1, read as the reverse complement.
GAAAAACGCGTCAAGGGAATTCAGCTCGAACGGCTCGCGGTCATCCAGGGGAGGCGACTGCTCATCCAGCACGATGCCGAGGCGGTTACGAACCAGGTACCTGGCCGGGTTGTCGTAAAAGGCAAGCAGGGCGCCGAGCGGCGCCTCGCGCACCTCCTCGGCAGGGTTCGGCAACGGTGTGGAAACAAAGGGAGGAACCGGCCGGGTACCCTCCATGCGCCGACGTACTGCCCGGTAATTCTCCTCAGAATAGCTGAACAGCCCGGACTCTCCGGTAAAATAGGCTGGGCTGAAGGGTTGCAGCCGGTGCCTGGTCACGAGGGTGGAGGGAAACGCCCGCGAACCGTCGGCGAAACGGGTTCCCAGGTAGTCCAGAAGTTCATCCACCAGGACCGAGGGGGGGAGCGGGGCGTTGTCCCTGACGCTCTGGCCCGTATAGCTGATATGAAGCCTTTCCCGGGCCGAGAGAAGGGCCTCGAGAAACAGGTAGCGGTCCTCGTCGCGCAGGGAGCGGTCCCCCGGCTTCCTGTCCCGGGCTATCAGGTCGAACCCGAGGGGGCGCTCCCGGCGGGGAAAAGCGCCGTCATTCATGCCGAGCAGGGCAATCACGCGGAACGGGATGCTCCTCATGGGGAGCATGGCGCAGAAGGTCACTCCGCCGGTGAGGAAACCGAGCCCCCGCTCCTGCTTTTCCACCCCCTGTCCCAGCCAGGAGCGGAAAACGGAGAGATCGACGGAGCCCGTGAAGCCGGACTGTTTCGGAAGCGCATCCAGCCCGTCCAAAAGGCCGGTAATCGCGGCGCGCTCATCGGCTTCTTCATCCCCGGGAGCAAAGAACTCCTCAAGAATCCTCCGGCAGAGGATTCCCCATTCCGGAAGGGAGCGCGGCCGGTCGAGCTCTTCCACCAACCCGTGGAGCCTCTCGACGAACAGGACAAACCGTCCCACCGACTCCGCGGCGTCCCCTTCCATGTCGTCATAGGGAAGGATACCCGCGAACAGGCCGGCGCCCTCAGGCAGGGCGTACCCGAGGAGGAGCCGGTCGAGCCCGGCACGCCAGCTGTTTTCCCGGAACGGTGGAAAACCCTCCCGCTCCCGCTCCCCGGCGTCGAACCCCCACCGTATCCGTGTCTCTTCCAGCCAGGACCGCACCAGGTCGAGATCCGCCGCCGCCAGCCCGAACCGCGCATGAACGGGGGAGGCGGACAGGATTTCCATCACCCCGGTAACCGGGAACCGCCTGCCGGGGAGGTTCAGGATATCGAGAAGGGGGCGGGCCAGGCGCCCCTCGCCGCGCAGGTTCCGGTCCGCGATGGAAAAGGGAATGCGCGCGGCCTGGTCCGGATTCCCCTCGAACACCGCGGATACGTAGGGAGCGTAGGTCTCGATATCCGGCGTCATCACCAGTATATCGCGCGGCGCGAGACCGTCCATCTCCCCGAACATGGCGAGCAGGCTGTCATGGAGCACCTCCACCTCGCGCATGGGTCCGTGGCAGGAGTGTACCGTCAAGGAACGGTCGCCCGGCGTGACGGAGATTTTCTCCACCTCTCCGCACTCGCCCCCCCTCAGGTCGAGGATGTCGTTCTGCAGAACGGCAAGGATGGTGTCCCCGACCGCCTCCCGGTAGAGGTCGACTTCTCCGCCTCCGGCGGCATCGTGTTCCAGGAGGGTATCCGAAAATTCTCTCCCCAGCCGGCCGAGGGAAGCCAGGAGAGAATTCCCCTCGGCTCCGAGCGCCTGCTCCTCCCGCGGCAGCCGCGCCCTGGTGCGGGACGGGAGGATGTCCGCCCAATACTCACGGCAGGGGCTCATGACGAAGAGATTGACGTCGGTGCGGCGGGAAACAGCGGACAGGACATCCAGGTGAAATTTCGGCAACCAGGAGATGCCGAACACGGCTACCCGTGCGGGCAGGTTACCTCCCTTCCGGACCCAGCCGTCCAGTTCCCCGAGGAAGCGCTTCCGGCTGTTCCAGCGGTGGCAGCTGCCCGCCCCGGCGACCAGGGAGCGCCACAGGAGCGCCTGCCAGTGCCCTTCCCCGCCCCCTTCCCACCCTTCCAGCATCTCGCCCCGGAACAGGGTGTACTGGTCGAAGGTATCGGCTATCCGGCACGCCAGTTGGTACAGCTTCAGTTCACGCCGGTTTCCGGCGAGGTATCCCTTAAGAACCGCGAAGGCAGGGTCGTCAAGGAGCCCGGGAAGGACCTCCATGATGCGCCACGTCAGTATGGATGGATTGAACGGGGAATCGTCGGGCATATCCGTGAGCACCGAACTGAACAGTTCCCCGATGAACGAATTGGGAAACGGGTACCGACAGTTCGCCCAGACGCCGAACCGCTTTGCCAGCTCCATGGCGATCCAGCGCTGCATCCCCTTGCTCTGCACCACGATGGTCTCGGGGATGAAAGGATCGCCCGGACCGGCCACCGTACCTGCAAGGGCATCCACCAGTATCTCCATCCTGTTGCCGGTAAAGATTTTCAGGGACATGGGGTGTTTTTCTCCGTTGATAGGCGCGGGCAGGTATGCGCGGATGATTCGTTTCGTTGTGTATTTATAGCAGGAAACGGGAGAAAGGGTGAGAGGTATTGTTTCCGGATACCGTTGACAATCTTTCACATATTTGCAGGCCGGACATCTCCCTGCTACTCTTTACTCAGTCATAGTAAAGCAGCAGGGCCATGCGCGACGGGGGACACCCGCCGGCGCCCGCCTGAACAGGCGAAACACTTTCACCGTAAAGGGAGCGACACGATGAAAAAACCTTCCATCACCACGGAAAGCGGCAGATACTTTCTGACCGACCGCATCAGGGAAGAGGTCGACTTCCGTGCGACGCGGCAATCACTGGGGTTACGGCCTCCACCGGTCCAGAAGCCGGCGCCGCCGGACAGCAGGCTCATTCCGCTGCCGGACCAAGAGACATGGTCGATTCCTCCGTGCGATCTGCAGTCAGCGATCGCCGCCCGTCGCAGCCGGCGACGGTTCACCGCAGCGCACCTCTCCCTGGACGAAACCGCCTTTCTCCTGTGGGCCACCCAGGGGGTACGCGCCGTCCTCCACGCTGCCGCCGTCCTGCGCACGGTCCCTTCCGCCGGATGCCGTCACTCTTTCGAGACCTATCTGGCCGTCATGCGGGTTGAAGGCCTTGAGAGAGGCATCTACCGATACCTCCCCATGGATCATAACCTCGTTTATGTTCGAGACGTGCAAGACCTGCCGGAACGCCTGACCGCCGCGACCCACGGCCAGGACTTTGCCGGGCGGTCGGCAGTGACCTTTCTCTGGACCGCAATTCCGGAACGCACGGAATGGCGCTACGGGGAGGCTTCCTACAAGGTGATCGCCGTGGACGCGGGCCATGTCTGCCAGAACCTCTACCTGGCCTGCGAAGCCATCGGCGCCGGCACGTGCGCCATTGCGGCGTACAATCAGACGCTGGTGGATGAACTGCTTGGGGTGGACGGTTACGATGAATTCGGCATCTACCTGGCGCCGGTGGGTAAGGTCGCGGCGGAACAGTGATCCATATCAAGCAAGCGGCACATCATCAGGCGCATGGGGTTGAACGACAGGGCAGTAGATCCTGTCCCGCTCGTCGTTCATGCCGACCGGATTGTCCGTCTTGAGGAGAGTCATCCAGACCCGGATGTTGTCGACGATAATGATCGCCACCAGGGCGATAATCGCGATGCTGAGGACCGTGTTGAGAACCATTCCCTTTACCAGGTAGAGCCTGATGTTCATGAATCCCGCGGCAAACGTGGTCACCGCCATCACCAGGCACGGTACCGCGGTGATGAGGGCGTAGCGCTTGTTCGTGGCAATCCTGAGGATGATCGTGGTTCCGATGGCCAGGGCCAGCGCGGCGAGCGTCTGGTTCGTAACCCCGAACATGGGCCAGATGGATGAAATATCACCGGTGAAGAGTATATACCCCCAGAAGAAGGAAACGGCGCCGCTGGTCAGTATGACGCCGGGCAGCCAATCCGTCTGTTTGAGCGGCCTGTAGAGGTTCCCCAGGATATCCTGCAATATGTAGCGCGCCACCCGGGTCCCCGCATCTATCGTTGTCAGAATGAACAGCGCCTCGAACATTATGATGAACTGGAACCAGTATTTCATCGTGTGCCGCAACCCCTCGCCCACATTGGAGAAGATGTATGACATGCCGACGGCCAGTGAAATCGCGCCGCCCGGACGGTTGGACACATCGAGACCGACAAGGCGGCTCAACTCGGGAAGATCCTTTACCGGCATGTTGAGCTTGGCAAAGGCCGCGGCCGACGTGTTGATGGCGAAGTAATCATTGGGGACAAGCGTGACTGCCGCCAGCAGCGCCATCAGGCCGACAAAGGCTTCGGTGAGCATGGCGCCGTACCCCACCATGCGTATCTGGCTTTCCTTTTCCAGCAGCTTGGGGGTCGTGCCGGAGCCGATCAGGGCGTGGAACCCGGAGATGGCGCCGCACGCGATGGTGATGAATACATAGGGCCAAACCGGACCGGGGATAATCGGCCCGCCGCCGTTTATGAATCGTGTGACAAAGGGCATCTGCACGTCGGGGTTCACCAGGAAGAGCCCGAGCGCCAGTCCCCCGATAACGGCTATTTTCATGTAGGTACTGAGATAATCCCGCGGGGCGAGCAGAAGCCATACCGGCAGTGCAGCGGCGCAGAAACCATAGACCGGCAGCATGACGGAAAGGCTCTCCTTGCTGAAAGTGAACCAACCGGCAAGGGACGATTCCGCGACAGGCGCTCCGAAATACACCGCCGCGAGCACGGCGAGGACGCCGAAGATCGTCCCGGAAAGGATCGCGCCCGGCCTGATCTTGAACATATAGACACCGACAATCATGGCAATGGGAATTGTCATGCCGATGGTGAACACCCCCCAGGGGTTGTTGTACAAGGCATTTGTGACCGCCACGGCAAGACCGGCCAGGGCCACGATGATGATGAAGAAGGTAACGATGGCGGTAGTAACGCCGGTCAGCCTGCTCACGTCATTCTTTGCGATAACCGACAGGGACTGCCCCTGATGGCGGACCGAGGCAAACAGGATGATCATGTCGTGGACGCACCCGCCAAAAACCGATCCCAGCAGGATCCAGAAAAAGCCGGGTCCCCACCCGTACTGCGCGGCCAGCGTGGGGCCGATCAGCGGTCCCGCCCCCGCGATTGCGGCGAAGTGATGGCCGAACACAACCCACCTGTTGGTAGGGACATAGTCCTTGCCGTCAGTGCAGGTAACGGCCGGCGTACTATTCCGGTCGTCGAGCATCAACACCTTGGCGGCAATGAAGGCCGAGTAGTACCGGTATGCCAGGCTGAGGACACAGAGGGAGGACAGCAACAGGTAGATTACACTCATGGATAAACCTCTTGTTTGCCTGAGAAAGACGAAAGCGGAGATAACCGGGAATAATATTTTTACCGGCACAAGTATCCGGACAGTTCACATTGGTTTTTCTTTATAACAAATGTCGGTAGAGTATGGAACCGGTTTGATTCGAACGCCACGGAAAAACGAGGTTGTTCGTCCCAATGAGAGTGGCGTCAACCGGCAACCCAAGGCCAAGGGCGCCGCGCCAATGGTGCGCCTGCCAGGTATCAACCACGGGAGGAAGGATCCGAGAAACCATGGGAATGCTTTATTTTCCCGGAAAACGTTATAAAATTGGAAATATGTCGAACGGATATTCACCCATTATTCGAAGCGCCTTTGCCCCATGACAGGGACAAAGCAATCGCGGGCCAACCCCGCCAACCCCGGAACAAGGAGGAAACCTGCCATGTTAAATCCAACCAGAATTCTCATTCCGACTGACATGTCTCATCACGCCGACAAGGCTATTCGCAGGGGGTTCCAGATTGCGAAGCAGTACGGCGCGCAGGTCCATGTGCTCCATGTTGTTCAGGATCTGAAGCTATGCGCCGTGGATTATGATGTTGATGACAATTTGTCCATTGAGTTGCAAAAGCAGATACTGGAAGGCGCCCGTGAGGCGGTAGTGAAACAAGTCACGAAATTGGTCGGCAAAGAGGCGGCAAAGGGCACGATCGAAATTCGAGAAGGGGTTCCTTACGACGAGATCCTGAAGGAGGCTGATGAAATGAAGGCGGACCTGATCGTAATTTCGCATCTCGGTACGTCGGATCTGGAAAAATACATGATCGGGAGCGTTGCCAGGCATGTGCTTACCGGGGCTAAATGCTCCGTGCTTCTGGTGCGATAGGCATCAGGCGGGACTATCCTATCAATTCACTTTCCACGCTGTATCAGCCGTGCCCCCCGGATTTCCTCCGTGAATACCCGGGGGGATTCACATGGATCTTGACAAGTCAAGGATTTTCCCTGCACGACTCTCCTCGAAGGCTTCACATCCATCTCTCGGCGATTGACAAAAACTCTGAAATATCTTAAGAAAATAGTGCAACGATTTCAAATTCCATAGCGGACATGGGGATGCTTTACCTCCTCGAGGTGAAACTGCAATGAAAAACAGCAACAACGTCAGAAAAATCCGGGAGGAACGCCTCTTGAGCAAAATGGAACTTGCCCGCCTGGCAGGGGTATCGGCGGTCACCATCGATAGGATTGAACGCGGAGAAACCTGCCGCATGGAAACCAAACGAAAGATTATTCTCGCCCTCGGTTTCACCCTGGCAGACAAGGACATTCTTTTCCCGACCTGAACAGATATGTGCGGACGATTCACCTTTGCCATATGCCCTGAACTGCTCGCGGAAATTTTCGGAGTCGACGTTCTCCGGAAACTCCATCCTCGCTACAACATCGCCCCCACCCAACATGTGCCGATAGTCCGAGAAAGCGCAACCGGTGGAAGACGGCTTTCCTCCGTCCGATGGGGGCTCGTGCCCCATTGGGCAAAAGACTTATCCATAGGAAACCGGCTAATCAACGCGCGTTGCGAGACCGCCCACGAAAAACCGGCCTTCAGACAGGCAATCCGCGCCCGCCGATGTATCACCCCCGCAAGCGGTTTTTTTGAATGGGCCTCGACCCCATCGGGTAAAATTCCCCACTACGTCACCATGCAGGATGGAACCCCCATGGCATTCGCCGGAATCTGGGACTCATGGAAAAGCCTCGACGGAGAAAGCATTGAAACCTTCGCTATCCTCACCACGACGGCCAACAGTCTCATGGCGCCCCTGCACGACAGAATGCCGGTACTGCTCCACCCCACGGAATTCGAACTCTGGCTTGACCGTTCAACAAACAATCCGGAAAAGCTCCGGCACCTCTACCAGCCCTACCCGTCCGAACTGATGAGGGAATGGGAGGTCACGACACTGGTCAACAACCCGGACAACGAATCCCCGGACACCGTTGTTCCCGTCCGCGGTACCATATAAGCAATCAGACCAACTGTCAAAAAATGAAAGGCCCGCTCTAGGAAAAGCGGGCCTCATTTTTTTATCTATCTATCTACCCATTTCATGGGTCTCAGGCATATTCAACAGCCTGCGAATCTCGTATTTTTTCCATTACAGCCTGGCGGAGTGTCCTCGTTCATGCGGTCCTCCTATCTTTGCTGCTTTCTGTTCGGATTAGCTTGTACTGCGACTGAACGTCTTCACCTCCGTCGTTTCCGTTTCAGGTAGCGCTACCTTGGTTTCAAGTATATCCACTCTGATGCGCAAGAAACAGTCTTTTTTTATTTTTTTTTCGGCGTATACTTTTGGTTTGTGCCGTCTTGCCGGACCCACCTTTACAGATACAAACCGAATCCATCAGACATCATTCGAAAAAGATTGGCGGGCTGTTGAAAAACGTGACGAGGAAGGTCGGATGCAAGGCGCACTGAACGGAGCGCCCAAGACATATCGCTACGATAGGCGAGGGTGCGAGCACCGCGCAACACAGCAGACGACAACCGCAAACATGCCCTTCTTCGCGCGAATCCTCTTCAAACGGAAACATCAAGGATTTCCGCGATACCATGAATATCGGCGTATGCCGGAATCGAAAGGAGAAAAAAATGAAGCATGGCGCATGGAAAAGCTTGGCAATCGTTGTTTTCGTCTCTTCACTGGCCCTTGCCGGCTGCGAACGGAAAAAGGAGGCAATCGCTCCCGCCGAACCGGCCCCCGAACAGAAAGCCGCGGCTCCGGCGGTAAACATGCAGGATGGCGAATGGGAAATCACCATGAAGGTCGAAATGCCGAAAATGCCGGGAATGCCGGCCGGCGCCATGAAGCCTCACACGGTAAAGACCTGCCTGACCAAGGAAGACTATGTCCCGAAGACCAACCGGGAACAGTCCGATTGCAAGGTTGAGAACCAGAAGATAGACGGAAATACCGTGAGCTGGAGCGTGGCCTGCAAGGAAACGACCGGCACGGGTACCGTCACGTACTCAGGAGACTCCATGAACGGTCTCATCGAATCATCGACCAAGATTGAAGGGAAGGAAATGAAAACCAAGATGATGATGAGCGGAAAACGCCTTGGCCCCTGCCCGCCCAAATAACCGCGCAGTGCCGCATAAAAAAAACCCCCGACAGCTCGGGGGTTTTTTTGTATGCATCGTTCTCCTGCGGCAGATAAAACGAATCACAGCGCCGATGCGATCGCATCTCCCATCTCTCGGGTGGTAACCAGTTGTTCGCCGTTGCCGTTCTGAAAAATATCCACTGTCCGGTATCCCTGCTCCAGCACCCTGACCACGGCTGACTCGACGGCTCCGGCGGCGTCCTCCAGCTCGAAGGAGTGGCGGAGCATCATGCCGACAGAGAGTATCTGGGCGATGGGATTGGCGATCCCTTTTCCGGCGATGTCCGGCGCGGAGCCTCCCGACGGTTCATACATGCCGAACGCCCCCTCGGCCAGTGACGCGGAGGGGAGCATACCCAGCGAGCCGGTCAGCATGGCGGCTTCGTCGGAAAGGATATCCCCGAACATGTTCTCGCACAGCAGCACGTCGAACTGCTTCGGCCGACGGACAAGCTGCATGGCCGCGTTGTCCACATACATGTGGGTCAGTTCCACCTCGGGATAGTCCCTGGCAACGGCGGTGACGGTCTCCCGCCACAGGACCGATGAAGAGAGGACATTCGCCTTGTCGATGGAGCAGAGTTTGCCGCTCCGCTCACGCGCCGCACGAAAGGCCACGTGCGCGATGCGCTCGATCTCGGGCACGCTGTAGCGCAGGGTGTCGAAGCCGACCCTGCCGCGCCCCTCACCCTCGATCCCTTTGGGCTGGGAGAAGTAGATGCCGCCGGTCAGCTCCCGAACCACCAGGATGTCGAATCCGCCGCTCACGACCTCTTCCTTGAGCGAAGATGCGCCGGTGAGCGAAGAGAAGACTATTGCGGGGCGGAGGTTTGCGTACAGGCCGAAGATACTGCGCAGCGGCAAGAGCGCTGCCCGCTCGGGCTGCTCGTCGGGGGGGAGGAACTCCCACTTGGGTCCGCCCACCGAACCGAACAGGATGGCGTCGGATGCCCTGCAGATATCGACCGTTGTATCGGGAAGGGCTTTGCCCTCGTTGTCGATGCCCGCCCCTCCCACGTTTGCGTGGGTTCTCGCGAACGTCACGTCGAACTTTTTTTCCACGGCGTCCAGCACCTTGAGCGCCTCCGCCATTACCTCAGGCCCGATTCCGTCTCCGGGCAATACCGCTATGCTGCATGAACGCGCCATCCTATCGTGCTCCTCTGCCTGGTATTTCCTGAAAGCGCCGTTCCATCCCGAGAGATGCGGCGCTTTCCATCTATACCGAACCGGAACACGCCGGAAAAGCAATATCTCGTGAAGCCGCCATCGCGGATGGCGATGGCGGACATTCATCCTGATACAGCCGACTTTCGTGCATCCAAAAACGGCATTCGGAGTCGTCCGGAGTGAACGAAGGATGACTTCAACTGCAGAATGCAGGACTATTCCCCCTGCCGGAGGTGATCGACGAGAAGTTTCGCCGCCGCGGGCAGCGCGTCATACGAGCGGACGCACAGCTTAAGATCGCGTGTCGCCCACGGTTCCAGCAATGGAACCGGGCGGATTCGCAGGCCCTTGAAATAGGGTTTGGCAGCTCCCCTCGGCACGATGCCGATCCCGAGGCCCGCCTCCACCATCAGGCACAGGGCATCGAAACTGTTCACGTGAATCCGCATTTTCGGATTTCTGCCCAGGTCATTCGCGGCCCGCACGATCCGGTTGTTCAGCGCGCTGCCCACCGGCAGCCCCACGTAATCGAAGTCCAGTGTCTCCCGGAACGAAACCGACTTCTTTTTCGCCAGGATATGGTCTTTTGGCGTGATCACGACGAGCTGATCCGTGTGGTACGGGAGATACTCCAGATCCTCCCGGCACGAATCCATCGTGATGACGCCCACGTCAGCCGCGCCTTCGGCAACCGACTTCATGATGGCCTCGCTGATGTTCCCCTCCAGGCGGATCTGTACCTGGGGGTAGGCATTCAGGAAGGATTTGAGCTCGCTCGGCAGAAACTGGTTGATGGCGGAGATATTTGCCCACAGCCTGATACGACCGCGGACCCCGCTGGAATACTCCCGGATCTGCAGGAAGATGTCATTCAGGTCATGCAGGACGCCCCGCGCGAGATTGAGCAGCGTAACCCCCGCCGCTGTCGGCACAACCCCCTTGTTGGTCCGCCTGAGCAGCTGCGTCTGGAGCGTGCCCTCCAGATCGCCGATGCGCTTGCTCACCGCGGACGCGGCGATATGCTCCCGTTCCGCGGCAGCGGCGATGGTACCCTCTTCCACAATGGCGACGAAGAGCTTGAGTGATATGGGATCGACGATCATCTCATCCCCTTTCCAAAGGCGAGTATACCCCGCAATTCTGTTCCGGACACGATCCTCGAAAAAGGTATCCTGCCCCGTATCCGACGATACCGCAATGATCCCGCGGAAAGCGGCTGACTACTTGCATTCCACGGAGAGTCATTCCCGATTTGTTCTGAAAAACCACTGTATTTATTTATACCGCAGGCTGCCGGAAGCGCCAATGAAGCCACCCGACGCCCATGTGCGGACACCTCCGGGACACTGAGAATCAGGATGCGATATGGTCTATTTCAGCACACCTCACCCGCCCCTACCCAACCCTTTGCCCCATGAACGAATTACAATAAGCCACACAAAACATAAACCGGAGGCCCTTGTCATGCGATCCCCTCTCTTTCCGACAGCTTGCTGCATTCTTTTTGCCACAGCGCTGCTTGCCGGCTGCGGCGAATCGCCACATCCGGACACCCCCTACTCCGCCACTATCGCCGAAGGCCGCGCCGCGGTGAAGGAAATCATGGCGGAAACCGGCGCCACATCGATCTCCGTCGCCCTGGTTGACGGCGACAGGGTGGTCTGGTCGGAGGCTTTCGGCGTCGTCGATCAGAAATCCGGCCGGGAAGCGACAACCGCTACTCTCTTCGCTGCCTGCTCCGTCAGCAAGATGCTTGCCACGGTGGCGACCATGATCCTTGTGGACCAGGGGCTTGTTTCCCTGGATGAACCTGTAACGACCTACATCAAGAATTTAAGCATGCCCCTTGACCCGAGATACCGGGACATGACCGTGCGAATGCTGCTGAACCATTCATCCGGGCTTCCCGGCAATGATATCAGGGGAGCCATCACGGCGGCGCCGTTTCCCGGCTATGCCGCGCAGATGATGGACGGACTGCGGTATCAGCGCCTGAAACATGACCCGGGAATCATGAGCGAGTACAACAATGACGGTTTTACCATGATCGGAAATCTGGTCAAGGCGGTTACCGGCGAGGAGTATCCAGACTTTGTCCGCAGGAATATCCTGGCCCCCCTCGGCATGAGCCTGAGCCGGTACCAGACCGGCCCCCTTCCCGCGAATTCCTACGCCCAGCCATATTCCGGGGATTCACCGCTTACCCTCTATTTTTACAATGTGTATGCATCGGGCGGCTTGTTCTCCACCCCGGAGGAGTTGTCCCACCTGGCGATGATGTTCATCAATAAAGGGGTTTACGGCTCACGCCGGATTCTCTCGGAAAGGTCCGTAGCGCTCATGGCGCAGGACCAGAGACTGGGTTCCTTCAACCCTGTTCCCTACGATGAATACCGTTTCGGCCTGGGATGGGATACCGTCGCACAACCGGGGCTGGCTGCCGTCGACATACTGTCCTGGCAGAAAACCGGCGACATGAACGGCTATTACGGGGCCAACATTGCGGTGCTGCCGGATGAGAAACTGGGGGTAGTGGTTTGCGGCGCCTCGAACGGTTTCGGATCCTCCCATGCCGTTACCATCGCGGAGCGGATCCTGCTCCGCGCCCTGGTGGAGCGCGGCACGGTTGCAGCGATGCCGAAGCCGCTGCCGGACACCCCCTTGCCGGTCCAGGCGACGCCGCAGGAGGACAAAAGCGCCTATGCGGGCCACTACGCCTCGGGAACAACCGCCTATCGCCTGAGTTTCGGTTCGGATGACGCGCTCTCGGTTGATGAATACCAGACCGACTGGACCTCGAAATACCGGAATCTGAAACTGCGCAGCGACGGCTGGTATGCGGCGGACGGCGATCCCGTCACGGCGGTCCGCCTGCTGACTCGGGCGGGACACCGCTATTTCGCTCTCCGGAT
>CALABV010000150.1 GCA_937886325.1 uncultured Geobacter sp. | reverse complement strand
AAAAACGTTACGGGAGGAGATAGATATGGTCGGACGATTGGTTTCATATGATCCCGCGACCGGCGAACCGCTCGGCGAGGTTCAGGCCACCCCTCCGGAAGAGGTCGCCGACGTGGTGAGGCGGGGTCATGCCGCCGCCGGGGAGTGGCGCAGGGTGGAGGCAGCGGAGCGGGTTGCTGTTCTGGAGAAGGCCTACGAGCGGGTCGGGTCGCGCAAAGACGAGCTTGCCGTATTGCTCAGCCGTGAAATGGGCAAGGATATCCGCCGCTCCACGGGCGAAGTGAAGTGGGTGTTCCGCGGAGGGCCGCGCATGGCCCAATCGGCCCGCGAGGCCCTGCGTCCCCGCGACATCGGCCATGGCGCCAGGATCGAATACCAGCCCCTGGGCGTGGTCGCTGTGATCTCGCCCTGGAACTACCCCCTGGCCATGGCCAACAATTTCATCGCCCCGGCGCTGGCGGCCGGCAACAGCGTCGTGCTGAAGGCATCCGAAGAAACCCCTCTCATTGCCCGGGCGTTCGTCGACATGATGAACGAAGTCCTACCGCACAATCTTCTCCAGATCATCCACGGCGACGGTGAACAGGGACGGGCGCTGGTCGAAAGCGACGTGAACATGATAGCCTTCACCGGCTCCCGGGAGGCGGGCAGGGATATCATGGCGCGCGCGGCCGGGCGCCTGAAGCGACTGGTGATGGAACTGGGCGGCAACGACCCCATGATCGTCATGCACGATGCCGATATCGAACAGGCCGCCCGTTTCGCCGTGGCCAACAGCTTCGAAAACGCGGGGCAGATGTGCGTCGCGACCGAGCGCATCTATGTTGACGGGAAGATCGCCGAGCGGTTCGAGAAACGGGTCGTCGAACTGGCTGCCTGCTGCAAGGTCGGCCCATGGGACATGCCCGATGTCGATATCGGGCCAATCATCAACGCCGGGCAGCATGGCACGATCGTGGAGCACATCCGCGACGCCGAAGCCAAAGGCGCCAGGATGCTCCTGGGTGGCTCCCGACAGCCGGAACGGTACATCCATCCGACCGTCATCTGCGACATGACTCCGGACATGCTGGTGGAGCAGGAGGAGACCTTCGGCCCCGTGGTAGCCATCAGCCGCTACGCAGATGTCCGTGAAGCCGTTCAACGGGCCAATGCCTCCACCTACGGGCTCGGCGCCGTGGTTTTCGGGGGACCGGAGGCGGAAGCGGTTGCCGATGAGCTGGAAGCGGGCATGATCGGCATCAACCAGGGCGTGGGCGGTGGCGGCGATGCGCCGTGGGTGGGCGCAAAGCAGAGCGGTTTCGGCTTCCACGGTTCGCCTGACGGTCATCGTCAATTCGCCCAGCTCCGGGTCGTAAGCCGCTCGGCGGGGTGATACTTCGGTATGGGTGATGAATGAAACCGGATTCGGCAGGTGAAGTCATCCTTCGTTCTCTTCGGACGACTCCACCTGCCACTATCGGGATACAAGGATCCGGCTGAGGTTTTTCAACCTGTACTGACGCGTTTCATGACGAAAGGGCACCCGGTCCGTCCGGATCGCTCATGGGCGACTGAACGGCCGATGCCCGCTTTTTTCTCTGCCGTTTGAGCATACGCTGTTCATCGATGGCTTTTTCGTCCTGCTCCTCAAAGGTGCATAAACCCATCAGACGTAACGCCAGCGCGATTTCAACGGTAGTGGAGTAGCGCCAGGTGTACTGGTGGTGGGTGACCTTGCCGCTCCCCAGGCAGACGCATTTTCGCCAGATATCGGGAGGGAGGCTCCTGAGCCTGTCTCTCTGGATGAATGTGAGAAGGATTATTTTCTTCATCCGTTTCTCCATGGCTTGGTATCGGCGCCGGTCCGAGGCGATCCCGCGGGAACGGCAGTCAGACCAGCGTGGCAATCCGGCCGAATTTCGGATGATAGCGGTCCGGGAGATCCCGGATTTTGGTTGTGCTGACCCACAGGGTCGGAATGCCCGGATCAATGTCGGGACTTTTGCCCTGGAGGTCGGTCAGGTAGATGATGCAGCCGGCATCGGTCACGTTTTTCATCGCCCACTCGAAAGGAGGGCGCAGGTCGGTTCCGCCGCCGCCCACCGGCTTCAGTTCCACGGGGTATTCGTCCGAGGTGAAAATCCGGGCGCCGGTTACCTGGCTGTCGCAGTACACCACATGTACGGTAGCGGGAAAACTTTGCAGGATGTCGTTCAGTTCAGCCTGAAACTGGTTCAGCTCGCCCTGTCCGATGGAGCCTGAGGTGTCGACTGCCAGCACAAGAGGCTTCAATCCGTTCGAGCGGAAACTGGGAAGGTAGATTCCGCCGGCTATGTGCCGCCGGTTGGGATGGAGCCAGGAATAGTCGTTGCGGGCCGCGTGATCGACGAAGGTCCTCAGTATTTCGCGCCATTCCAGGATGGGGTGTACCAGCTCGTCCACCAGGCGGGCGAGGGCGCCGGGCAGCTTTCCCTGCGCTCTCGCCGCCAGGGCCGCCTGCTGCACCGCAATGGCGACCCTGGCTTCTTCCTTTTGCCTTTCAGCTTTCGTCAGCGGCTGGCCGGTATCGCCTTTTGCGTCTTCGAAGCCGCCGCACCCGCCCGGATCATCATTTTTTTCGTCGTCTTGCTCTTCTCCCGTGCCGCCTGCTCCACCGGGCGCGCCGGGCAACCGATCGTAGATCTGTTCAGCGGCAAGGTAGCGGAACTCCGCCTTGTACAATGCACCGGGCAGCATGCTGAGACCGGCATCCAGGAGGATGCCGTTTATCGCGAAATCTCCGGCCTTGTTGAACCTGTCGAGCCGCCGGTTGCTGCGCCGCAGGGGATGGAGATGGGCCACATGCATGACCAGGTGCGCGAGAACGAACACGACCTGATCCACGCGCAGCGGATCGATGAAATCCGGGTTATAGCGGATTTCCCCGCCGTCGGTGCAGGCGGTCTTCGTGCCCCTGTCCTCGCGCAGGTGCATGCCCAGCAGCAGACTGGCGAAAAACGGGTGGTCAAGCACCATCCGCGCGATTGCCTTTGCCAGCTTTGTGGATGTATCCATCCCCTTTTTATCCGTCTTTTTCATATTTTCTCATTCACAGCAGCAGGTCCGCGTTATCCCTGGTCCAGCCGGTGAATTCGCTGGTGGTGGCAAGCAGGGGATCGGCCTGCAGCGCATCACGCAACCAGACGACCTGGAATTCCGACGGAAGCCGCTTCATGTAGCGGAACGCCTGTGAAACATTGCCGGAATGTACCTTGCGGCTCATGGCTCCGCACAGGGCGTAGAGCACGGACGGCTCCCTTGGGACGTCCGCGGTGTCCGGATCGAGCATGATGGCCTCTACGTCCGGCAGGTCGCGATATATCCGCAGAAAGGACGTGAACTCGGCGGCCGGGCCGAAACCCAGCGCCCCCGCGAAAAAAGGCAGCTCCGCTTCGTGAGGCAGCTTGCCCATAAACAGACCGACATTCGCCCACACCCGCGGACACGGAAACGAATTACCCTGTGCAGCGGGATCGAAATGGTGAAGCAGGTCCGGACGCAGGCGAAGGAAGCTGATGATTTCAGCCGGCACGTTATTGTCATTCGCCCACGCGCACCATTCATCCAGGTCAACGGC
Source organism: uncultured Geobacter sp. (assembly GCA_937886325.1). Classification (GTDB taxonomy): domain Bacteria; phylum Desulfobacterota; class Desulfuromonadia; order Geobacterales; family Geobacteraceae; genus RPRC01. Next base: position 807 of record CALABV010000150.1, on the reverse strand, counting down.
CAGTTCCAGGTGGGTAGCGAAACGGGAACCCAGCGCCTTGCTTATCTTTCTGCTGAATGTGCCGTCGGTCACCCTGTTTCCCGCGGCCAGAATTCTCCAGCCGGGAGGCATGCGGTATTCGCCGAGCTTGCGGTCCAGCACCAGTTGCAGCAGAGAGCTCTGCACCGAATCGGGCGCCTGGGAAAGTTCATCGAGGAAAAGCACGCCCTCCCCCTCCGTCGGCAGAAAGATGGGCGGGTTCCAGCGGGTGACGCCGTTTTCCACGGACGGCACGCCGCGCAGGTCCACCGGGTCCAGCAGGACCGCGCGAACATCGATCAACGGCAGATTCAGGTCAGCGGCAACCTGCGCCACGATCTGGGATTTGCCGATACCGGGCGGCCCCCAGATGAACATGGGAACGTTAACATCAAGTCCGCTCTTGAGAATAGCGATCAAGAGCGATGGCTTAACGGTTACAATACTCTCCATACATCCTCCCCTTGAGACGGGCCGAGCCCCCCACTTTGTCGATCAACCCGGATATCCGCCTTGCACTATCCGCTGGAAAAATATACCCTCAAAAGCGGGTCCGGACGTTGACACAAGTCAAGCAACCGCTAGTACTGCTTTTGGTTTTTTGGACTGAATTTTTCAAAGGCCTTTCAGTAGTATAGCAAGTATGCCGACAAAGGTTGATGACGAACATTGTTCCGGAATGTCGAGACGCGGAACGTACGGAACGGAGGACATTTCAGGATGTATCCTCTGAAAGAATGCGGGCATACCACATGACCCTGTGGAGAGACATCAAATCGCAAAGGAGAA
>CALABV010000149.1 GCA_937886325.1 uncultured Geobacter sp. | reverse complement strand
GCTCTTCCGATCTGCCCATGACGCTCGCTCGGCTCGCCTTTGCCGTTGCCCTGGCGGGATATCTGGCCGGGGCCGTCTGCTATCTCCTCCATGCGCTGCGCAAGGGGCAACGGGCCGGGCCGGCGACGACTTCAAGCTGGGCGGCGCCTATATCAGCATGGGAACGGTTGAGCAGTCGGTGGAGGCGGTGGCCGGGGTGGCCGGGATCAGCCCCAACCACACCCTGGTCCTGGCCGACGAGGGAAACCGGCTGGCCCTGGAACTGCGGGTCGAGGCCGGGAACCCGGCCGCGGCCGAGGGGCAGGCGGGTCGGGTGGTGGATGAACTGGAGACGCGCATTCCGGAATTGAAGGTGGCGAGAGCAAAGGAGTACCTGGCGCGCCTGGATGTGCGCTTCGTTCGCCTGGGAAGCCTGGAGCGGAGCCCGGTGACGGGTAAGGTGCGCCGCCTGGAAGACCGGCGCGTCGAGGAGAAATGAAACCATGATCGTAACCGAATCCCTTGCACGTCTGTTCGAGCTGGATGCCTACGAAGCCGGAGAGCGGCCCGATGCCCGCTTTCTCCACGCGGTCCGCGACGCCTGCGCCTGGCACATGGAACGCTGCGAAATCTTCCGCACCCTGTGCTGCCAGGAAGGGTTTTCGCCGGAACAGATCAGAAACATCGGCGACCTGCCCCGCATCCCGTGGCTCATGGTCAACGTGTTCAAGCGCTACCACCTGACCTCCGTGCCCGAGAGCGAGATTGTCGCCACCTTCACCTCCAGCGGCACCACCGGCCAGGCGAGCCACATTGCCTGGGACCGGGGCTCCATGGAGCGCCAGGACGCCATGCGTGCCGCCATCATGGCCGGCATGGGGCTGGTCTCGGATCGGCCGGTGAACTACCTGATCTTCGCCTATGCGCCGGACATCGCGGGCGCCAAGGGCGCGGCCCACGCGCAGAGCCGCTACGCGGGCTTCGCCCCGGCCGCGGACAGCTTCTACGCCATCCATGCCGGTGAAAAGGGCGAACCGGCATTCGACGCGGCCGAATGCATCGACCGGCTGCGCGCCTTCAGCGTGACCGGCCTGCCGGTGCGCATGATCGGGTTTCCCGCCTTCGCCTGGCGGGTGCTGTGCGAGATGGAACGCACGGACGTTCGCCTCCTCTTCCCGGAGGAGAGCCTGTTCATCCTTGCGGGCGGCTGGAAGGCGGCCCGGAACGAGGCGGTGCCCAAGACCGTCTTCGCGGACATTGCCGCGGCGCGGCTCGGTATTCCCGCGACGCGCATCCGGGACGTGTACGGCTTCGTGGAGCACGGCGTCCCCTACATGACCTGCGAGGCGGGCCGCTTCCATGTGCCCGTGTACTCCCGAGCCTTTGTCCGCAAACCGGGCACGATGGAGGTTCTGCCCAAGGGCGAAAGGGGCCTGCTGCACGTGGTATCTCCCTACAACCTGGCCCAGCCGTCCCTGGCGGTGCTGAGCACCGACTACGTCATCCTGGGCGACGACTGCCCCTGCGGCAAGAGGACGGCCACCATGGAGATCGCGGGACGGGCGGGCGTTTCCAAGCACCAGGGGTGCGCCATCACCGCGGCGGAGCTGCTGAAGAAATAAACAACAAATTCGGTACAACGACATGTGCTGTAGGGGCAACCCCATGTGGTTGCCCACTGTCCGATTATCCGTCTTATGCTGGTTTCCGCACAAGGGCGGCCACGCGGGGCCGCCCTTGTTACGCAGGCATCGGGACGTTCAACCGCCGGAACCAGTAAACACGGAGGGTCTGTTATGCATGGTTACATTCTCGGGGAAATCCGCCAATCGCCGGAACCCCTTACCGCGGTGGAAGTGGAGGGCATCGTCGCCCGGGCACACGCCATGAAAAGGGAGGTGGCGTTACAACCCCAGGCGTACCTGCTCGACCTGCTGAACCGGGTCGGCCGGGCCTGGAGCGATCCCGTCTACCCCTACCGCCGGGAGGCACTGTCGAGGCTTCCCGATCTCATCGGCTTCAGCCCCGCCATGATCGAGCAGGGAATCCTGGTGATGGCGGACCTGCTGCGGCGGGAGAACCTCCTGACCCGGCTTGCCTGCGACCTGGGCGACTCCCGCTTCCTGGACGACTGGGTGTTCGACAACCGCTTCCGCGGCCTGATCAAGGCCCAGCCCCTGGGTGTGGTCGCCCATGTCTCCGCGGGCAATGTCTTTGTCGGCGGGGTGGACACCCTGATCCAGGGCATCGTCACCCGCAACGTCAACATCGTGAAGATGTCGTCGGTGGACCCGGTGTTTCCGGTGCTCTTCGCCAAAAGCCTGCGGGACCACGACGGGCGGGGGACCGTTGCCAGCTCCCTGGCCCTGCTGTCGTGGAAGGGGGGCGACCGGGAGATCGAAGGGGTGCTGAAGCGGGAGTGTAACGCCATCGTGGTCTACGGCGGGGCCGATGCTGTGCGCAGTTACCGGGAAGGGCTGGGCCTGCACACCCGGCTCGTGGAATACGGGCCCAAGTACAGCTTCGTGCTGGCGGCCGGGGATGAGTTGGAACGGCGCGGCCTGGACGCCTGCGCCCGTCTCATCGCCCGCGACGGGGTGATGTGGGAGCAATCCGCCTGCTCCTCGCCCCATGTGGTCTACGTGGAGGGAAGGGAAAACGCGCGCAGGCTCATGATCGCCCTGGGCGCGGCTTTCGAGCAGTGGGCCGCGGAGATCCCGCCCGGCGGCCTGAGCGACGACGAGGCGGTGGAGATCACCAAGGTGAGGGAAATGGCAAAGGTGGAAAAGGCCATGGGAAGCGGAGACCTGCTCCATGCCGCGGGAACCGGATGGACCCTGGCCCTGAGGGATGACCCTCAATTTGAGACATCCTGCCTGAACCGCACCCTGATTATCAAACCGGTGGAAAGCCTGGAAGCGGCGGTGAAATGCGTGGAGCCCATGGGTGAGTACATCCAGACCGTGGCGATCCTGGCGGACGAGGAGCGATCGCGCAGGCTGGCCCGGGAGCTGTCGGCCCTGGGCGCGGACCGCATGGTGGAGATCGGCCGCATGGCGGCGCGCAAGCACGGCACGCCCCACGACGGCACCCGCGGCCTGGCGACCCTGGTGCGTTGGACATCCCTCTCCCGCAACGCGCTGGAGCACGGGGTGGATGCCGCACCCTGGCAGCGGGCCGACGATTCCGGCGACACCTTCGACTTCCTCCCGGACGAGGAACGCGACGCCCTCACCTTCTCCCGCCTCGTGGAGACCGTTGCCTTCTGCCGCGGCCATTCGCCCCTGCTGGCCGAACGCTACGGAAGCCTGCCGGTTTCCACCCTGGACGAATTCCGATGCCTGCCGCTCATGACCGGCGACGATTACAAGAAATTCCTGCCGCCCCACGGTTCAGGGCTGCTGACCGGCGAGGCCGCGGAAGGGTACGTCTTTTCCAGCGGCGGCACCACCGGCGCGCCCAAGGCCGTGTACCGCACCATCAACGAGCAGCGCTACAACGCGGTGCGGCTCGGCAAGGGGCTGGCCCTGTCCGTGTTCGGACCGGGCGATGTGGTGGCCAATCTGCTGTTCGCGGGCAACATGTGGGCGTCGTTCGTCTCCTACAACCAGGCCCTGGAGCACACCGGCTGCCGCATCCTGCCGGTTTCCGGCAACCTGCCCATGGAGCAGATCGCTGGATACCTGTCAACGTTCGGGGCGAACGCGGCCATCACCATCCCCTCGGTGCTGCTTTCGCTGGCCGCCTACGTGGAGAGCAACAACCTCCCGATCCGCCTGCGCAAGGTATCCACGGGCGGCGAGCACCTTTTCGCCGGGGCGAAGGAGTACCTGCGCCGCACCCTGGGCGTGGAGCAGTTCGCCTCCACCGGCTACACCACCAATGACACCGGCGCCATCGGTTACCAGTGTCCCCACTGCTCGGGCGGGGTCCACCACGTGCACGAAGACCTGCACCTGCTGGAAATCCTCGACCCGGAAACGGACGAGCCGCTGGGTCCGGGCCGCATCGGCAAGGTGGTGGTCACCAACCTGCAGCGGCGGCTCATGCCCACCATCCGCTACGAAGTGGGCGACCTGGGCCGCTGGATCGAGGGCGACTGCCCCTGCGGCCGCAGGACGCGGCTAATGGAACTCCTGGGCCGGTCCGACGACGTGCTCATCATCGGAGGCGGCAACATCCATCCCGAGGTGGTTGCAGCGGCGGTCCACGCTGTGCCGGGGTTGTCACCCCACTTCCAGATGGTTGCCCGGCTGGAGAAACACCGGGATCAGCTTCTGGTGAGAGTGGAGCGGGCAACTGACTCGGACCCCGCTTCGGACGAAGCGGCGGTCGAACTGTTGACGCGGCGCCTGATGGCGGAGTCCAAGGAACTGAAGGCCGTGATCGACGGGGGATTGGCCGCGCCGACGAAAGTGGAGATCCTTCCGCCGGGCGGCATCACGCGGAACCCCAAGACTGGCAAGATCCGCCTGACAGCGGATGAGCGGCACTGATCGCCGGGATCTACCACACGGCTTGCCGGGCGGCGGAACGGAAAAGGTTCAGACGCCGCCCTTCCCCGTTCTTTCAGGGTCGGCCGGCGTCGGTATGCGACAGGAACTCATATGGCGAACAATCTCATCCCAGAATGACCGGTCCACATGCATCGGCCAATCATTGTGGCCGGCTTTCGGGATTGCCCACATTCTCTTTGCCGGTGAGGAGAGTGCCCCGTACAGGTCGCGGGCATGACGAATCGGGATAATACCGTCCCGCTCGGCGCCCACAACGGCAATCGGCCCCCTGAAATTCGAGAGGTTGGTCACGCTGTCATACGAGTCTTTCAGGAATAGCCGCACAGGCAGGAAAGGAAAGTGTTCGCCGGCAACGGAGCGCAGGGTGTCCCACGGAGTAATCAGAACGACCCCTGCCACCGGAACCGGCGTGGAAGCGACGGTAGCGGCAACGACACCGCAGCCGAGCGATTCCCCCAGGAGATAGACGGGGCCGCCGTACATCTCAAATGCACGTCGCACCGTTTCGCCCGCATCCTGCACGAATGCCTTCTCACCAAGCTCCCCCCCTCGCCCGCCGTAGCGTGGGTACTCGGCGAGAATTACCCGAAAGCCAAATCCGCAGAGCGCCTTCGCGTAGAAGTCCCGGTCGGCGGCAGTTCCGCCGTTTCCGTGAAACACAATGAATGTTCCACGCGCGTCGGCGGGCTCCGTGCTTCCGGTGAAACCTCGATACCCATCGGCAGAGGAGGGCCAGAACCGCAAATCGCTCGAGGCAAGAGATTGCTCCGAGGGAACGGTCCCGCTCGGGTAGTAGAGCATGCGGTACTGGAGATTGCACCCGCCCAGGAACAGTACTGCAATCAGAAGGAAAACGGCTGGAATCCAAACCGGATAGTCCATGTGCGTATCCTCTCGAGAAATGCCGGGCATACGGCAGACCTGCAAGGTTTTGAAAACCCGGCAGGTCTTGGGGTCACTGCCTCAATCCCGACAGAAAATCCTCCAGCAGGCGAAACGCCACCCGCCTGCGATACTCTTTGGTGGAACGCTGATCATCGATGGGCCTGATGAGCGGGAGATAGCAGGCCTTCACGTCCTCCAGCCGCTCGTAACACTCCTCCGGCGACAGCGTCTCCAGCAAGGATTCCGCCTCACGGCTCCTGACAACCACGGGCGCCATGGCGCCGAAGCTTATCCTGACGTCTTCCATGGCGGAAGCACCCGCCCGCGCCGCGGCATACACCGTGATCTTGGAAATGCTGTTGGCGCGGCGCGTTCCCACCTTTCTGCAGTACACGCGATTGAAGTCTGCCAGGGGAATGCTGATGCCGGTGACGATCTGGTTGTCTTCCAGAATCGTTTGGCCCGGGCCGGTGATGAAATCCGCGATGTTCACGACAGCAACTCGTTCAAGGGATTGCAGCGTCAGCCGTGCATCAAGGGAATACAGCATCGGCAGGGTATCGCCTGCGGGCGATGCATTGCCGATATTGCCCCCCATGGTCGCGACATTTCGTATTGACGGCGATGCCATGTTGGCAAGGGGAAGCTTCACGTACCCGGGGACGGCCCGATGGCTGAGAATTTCGGCCAGCGTGCAGCAGGCGCCGATCTCCAGGGTGCCGTCGACGACCATGATCTCCCGCAGTTCCCGCAGATGTCCGATCATCAGGGCCGGTTTGGGAAGGCGCGGTGTCAGGCCGCTCCACGCCCTGTATCTGACCATGAGGTCGCTGCCGCCGGCATATACGACGGTTTCGTTGACGTTTCGGATGTCGAGCGCCTCACGGAGGCTCAGCGGTCGGAAGGCATTGACCATAGCCCCTCCCCTTCCCGCGCCGCCAGCAGGATTGCCTCGACGATCATGGAGTATCCCGTGCAGCGGCACAGGTTCCCCGACAGCCCTTCCCGAACCTCCTCTTCCGTTGGATGAGGATTGTCCCGCAGCAGGGCCTCGGCAGCCATGACCATCCCCGGCGTGCAGAAACCGCACTGCACGCTGCCGGTCCGCGCGAACGCCTCGCTGAGCACGGAAAACCTCTCCGTCTTCCGGTACCCTTCGATGGTCATCACGCTCCTGCCTTCCAGGTGTATCGCGGGAACCAGGCAGGAGTTCACCAGCCGCCCGTCAAGAAGCACGGCGCACGCGCCGCACTCCCCCTCACCGCAGCCCTCCTTGGTCCCGGTGAGACGCAGGTCGTCCCGCAGGACATCCAGCAGGCGCCTCAGGGGGTGGGTCGTGATGGTTATCGTTTCTCCGTTCAGACCAAAGGTAATGTCAATCATCACGATCCATCATCTCCAGGATACTCTCCGGTGTAACCGGCAGGCGCGTCACCCCGCGGCCCACGGCTTGCTGCACCGCAAGCGCCAGGGCCGGCGCTGCGCCAATCAGTGTCAACTCCCCCACGCCCCGGGCGCCGAAGGGTCCGTCGCTGAAGGGGTTCTCAATCAGCCGGTATTCGATTCGCGGGAAATCAAGAGAGGTCGGCAGGGTGTAATCGGCCAGGTTCGTCTGCCGCAGCATTCCGTTTTCCGACGTAAGGACTTCCATGCAGGCATAGGCCAGCCCCTGGGCGATCCCCCCCTCGATCTGCCCGCGCACGATGGTTTTGTCGATGGGGGTACCGATATCGTATACGGCCCACACGCCCGTTACCGTGACCTCGCATGTTGCCGGATCCATGTCGACCTCCACCACATTCGCCCCCCAGGAATACTCCGGATAGGCATTGCCCTGAAATCGCGCATTGTCCCACCGCAGATTTCCGGGATATTCGTAGGCGCGCACAATTTCGAATTCCTTCTCATGCCACCTTTTTTTCATATCGAGGGCAGCGTCAAGGAGCACCTTGCCGACAATCATGATGGTGCGCGAAGCCACGGTGGGACCGGAGTTCGGACAGTCATCGGTGTCGGGATAGGTCTGCTTGACCGTTTCAACGGGCACGTCCAGGGCCTGCGCCACGATCTTGCGCAGCGTGGTCAGCACGCCCTGCCCGATCTCCGTGTTCGAGACGAAGATGTGCACGGTATTGCCCGGACACTTCCTCAGCCGTACCCGCGTTTTTATCAGACTTTCCTCGCCGCTCCCCGTAAAGCCGCACCCATGGAAGAAAAATGCGCAGCCGATGCCCCGAATTTTTCCCTTTCCCTTCGGCCGCGGAACCGTGCGCTTATTGCGGTAGCCGGAGATCCGGTCAATTTCCGCCGCGATTTCATCGAGCTTGATATCGTGCAGAAACAGGCCGCCGGTGGAGGAGGTGTCTCCCGTGTGGAGGAAGTGGCGCTGCCTGAAGGCAAAGGAATCGAGGCGCAGCGCACGGGCGATATTCTCCATGTGCATCTCCACGGCAAAGGCCGCCTGGGGTCCCCCGAAACCGCGCATGGCGCCGCTCACGACATTGTTCGTCGCATAGGCTTTTCCCCTGACTTTCAGATGGGGGACATCGTAGACGCCGTTGGCGGCGAACATCATCCTCTGCAGCACGACACCGGACAGGCCGGCGTATGCCCCGGCATCGATCGCGATATCTATTTCACGCCCGATAATCCGGTTGTTTCCGTCCACATGACTCCTGAGCCTGATGACGGCCGGGTGGCGCTTGGTGGTGCAGAGGATATCTTCCTGACGGTCGAAGACGAGCTGGACGGGCCTGCCTGTCTTTACCGCAGCCAGAGCGGCATGTACCGCGGGGAGCGAAGGGTACTCCTCCTTGCCGCCAAAACCGCCGCCGGTGGGCAACTGGACCACGCGGACCCGCTCTTCCGGCCATCCCAGGGCCTGGATGAGCGCATCCCTGATGTAGTAGGGACACTGCATGGCGCCGGAAACCGTCACCCGCCCATTTTCATACACGGCGATGATCCCCTGGGTTTCCAGATACGCCTGCTCCTGGTACCCGGTCTCGAACTCGTCCTCGAAGACTCTGACGGCCCGTCCAGCCGCTTCCGAAAGGTCTCCCTTGGCGTACTCATACGCGAAAAAATACGGCGTATCGCCAAAGATGAAGTTCTCCCGTACCTGTTCCGCCTCGGCGATGCTCAGCACGGGCCGGACTTCTTCATACGCCACCCTGATGCGTTCGAGCAGGTCGACGACGGTCTGTTTGTCGGGCCCCACCACCAGCAGGATCGGTTCACCGATATACTTCACCGCGCCCTTGGCGAAAAAGGGCTGATCCTCACTGACGATGGGAACCACGTTTTTGCCGGGGATATCGTTCGCGTCCACGATCCAGTACCCCTCGGGCAGCGGCGGAACCGTGATCGAAAGGATTGCGGCCCGCGCCTTTACGGAACGGAGTGTTTTGGCATACAGCATACCATCGAGCGTCACGTCCGCACAGTAGAGGGCCGTGCCGGACATCTTGTCATCGAAATCGAAACGCTTGATCGGTCTGCTGATACCTTCCATCGTACGACATCCTCGTATTCTCGTCGGAGGCTTTCCGAAATATGCTGTTCTTGAACGGCGGACAGTCCTAACAGACCTGCCGGGTTTTGAAAACCCGACAGGCCTGAGGGTGATACGGCTCACTTCCCACCGGGTTGAAGCCGAATGTTTCCCCAGTATCCTGCTACCGCTCCGTGTCCCCGACAGCGGTCATCCCCAGGAAGTCGGACACCTGCCGAAGATAGGCATCCGCATCGTCGTCAACGAAGAAACGCGAGGGCGAAGGCTCCAGCGTCACCGCCCCGCGATTGACCACCACGGTCGTCCCTCCCGCCCCAAGGGGAAGGAAGGATGCGGGGGTTACGGTGAGGGAGGAACCGAGGACGAGGAGAAGATCCGATTCGGCGATCATCCTTTCCGCCTCGTCGAAACCCTTGACTGCCTCCCCGAAGAAGACGACATCCGGCTTGAGGACGCCCTTGCACGCGGGGCACAGCACAACCGGCGGCCGGGGACTCATGCGCATCTCAGTGACCCACCAGGCATTGGTGAGCGGGGCGAACCCGCGACCGCACCCGCAACAGGTTGCGGAGCCGTACGAACCGTGCAGCTCGATCACCGTCCGGCTCCCCGCCGACTGGTGGAGCATGTCGATATTCTGGGTGATCACCCCGCGCAACGTGCCGGCTGCTTCCAGCCGCGCCAGGAAGTAATGGGAGAACGTCGGCCGCACGGTCTCCATCATTGTTACGAAATCATGGGCGAATTCGTAGAAGAAGCCGTGGTCCTTGCGGAACCAGCGAATATCGAAGACCTTCTCCGGGTCATAGCGCCGGGTTACGTACAGCCCCCGGGGACCGCGAAAATCGGGGATTCCCGCCGAGGTCGAGATCCCGGCGCCGCTTAGGGCGGTAACGCAGCGGGAACGGGCGATCATTTCAGCACAGTCGGCAGGTGAGAGGGACAGTTGAACGCTCATCGCGACTAACCTCCGGATACCTTTTCATTCCTGAATTTCTCTTCCCCCAGTACCGCCCACAGGTCTTCCGGCAAGGGGCAACGCCCCCGTATCACCGCGGCGGCTGCCCGAAAATCGTTCTCTTTCCACGGAGGCCTTGCCCGTATGGAATCGGCCGTTTCCGTGAAGAACGCCTGAAACGGATTCAGGACGATAAACATCCTGTCCCGCCGGCCGTTGTCTCCATGAAAATAAAGGGGAATATACTCCTGCCGCACAAGCGAGCCAAAGATTCCGGGACCCTCCTCGCTGCAGTAATCCAGCAGGATTGCGTAGACCATCGGCACCGCATGTCCCAGTCGAAACGCCACTGCCGCAACCTCGATCGCTCCGCACGTAAACCGGCCCGCGCGGACAGCGACCCCGGTTTCACCGAAGTACTTGATCACCGCGGATCGTTCCCGAATCAGAAATACCGCGTCGGAACCGTGGCCACCCGCAAGGGAAACCGCAGCATCGCCGGGTTTCATGGCTGCTATGAGGTTTTCAACGTCATTGGGCCCGTTCATGGAGCGTCACCCCATCTCATCTTCCACCGGCAGGTGGATGCGCAGGACATCATTTCTTCCCGGACACCAAGGAGGACTCGAATTTTCTCCGTACCAGAACTTTACTGAACAAAGCAGATGGTTTCAACCTGAATCCGTGATTCTGAATGCCGAGGCGAGGTGAATGCCGGGGTTTGAGCGTCGTCGATTCAGGGAATTGAGATTGGAGACTGTGCCGGATCGGGATGCGCTGCTCATGGGCATCCGGGAAGCGAGGCAGTAAGCATGAGATTCAGGGAGCCGCTTTTGTGACGTCATCAGCAGGGCGTTCGAGGTCTTCTTCGCGACCGCCGGACAATCGGGATGCCAGCAGAGACACGGAGATCCCGGCGAGGAAGCCGAACGCCATGTTGGATGCAAGTGATACCGCGACGGTCGTCGCAAGGGAGAGGATATTCGTCTTTCCCTGCACATCGCGGGCGAACTTCAGCAGTTCGAAACCAACGAGGAGGAGCATTGCCCCGGTTACCGCCTTGGGGAAGGATCCGAAAAGGCCGGTGACCGATGAGGCGAGGAACAGCCCGAGGGAAAGCTCGATAAGTCCTTCCATGATGTTGGTGCCGCCGGTGCGCGCGCCGAAGTAGTATTGCCCGGCAAGCCCCCCTGCCCCGTGACACATGGGCATCCCGCCGAAAAAGGGCGCAGCAAGATTCATCAGTCCCTGGCTGAGGGAGAGTCTGCGGGGGCTGACGTGGCGCTCCGGCCAGTAGGCGGAAATCAGGCAGGAGGTGGCGATGGTTGCATTGGTTATGGTCAGGGGGATCTGGGCGAAACCGGCCAGCACCAGCGATTGCCAGACCTCCCGGAGACTGAACAGGGTGAAGGAAGGAAGGGTGAAGTCCAACCCGGCGATGCCGGCGAGTTGGCCCTGTATCCCCATGAATGCCACCCCGATGACCACGAGCACCACGGCAGCGGGAGCGTGACGGTTTGAGCGGAGCAGAAAACCGATCAGCAGCGCGAAACCGCCGAGGAGCCATGATGTCGAGAGCATCCTGAACGCCTCCATGGCAAGCAGGATACCGAGCGTTGCCTGCATGCCGCGCACAACGGGGGCCGGAGTGATCCGGGCAACCCGCGAAGCGACACCCGATGCCGCGAACAGAAGCCAGACAACGCCCATGGAAAAACCGGACGCATAGATGAGCGAGGGGGACCATTTCTGGGCAATGGCGGCTGCCGCAATCACCTTCATGGGCTCGATGGGTATGGGAAGGCGATAGAGGATCCCGGTCGCGAGATTGGCGAGCCCCATCATTACCAGAAGGCCCGCGGGATCAAGTCCGCACACCGCGATATAGCCGACTGCCAGGGGCAGAAATGTTCCGAGATTCCCGAAGGAACCGGAGAGTTCTCTCAGGTTGAACTCGAAGGATGCGATTTTCATGACGGGTCGTGTGCCGGAGAATGATACCGGTCGGTGACAGCTCCTGAATCCGGCAGCGGATTGAGAGAAGTGATTGTTTGCACGATGCGCTGTGAGAGGCAGCTCGACCCTCGTACGCTCGTCGCTCCGGAAAAAATCTCTTGCACTTCGTTATTTAATATTATATATAACGAAGCCGTATACTTTGCTGCCGAACGGGTCGGTTATACCACAAAACCCCGAAACGTATACAGCTTATTTTCCGACCAACAGCCTTTTCAGCCCTTGCTTTCACGAACCCAACACGGCGGTCATTCGCTCCGGGGAAAGAGTCTTGCACGACAGGTACGAAAACAAACCAACTTCATCGGGTATCCACATGCGAAGGCAAGTCGTCACAGATATGAGAGTTCCGAATTCCGTCTGGAAGAAGAAGGTATCGGACACCTTGTACGAACTGAATATCATTCCTGATAATTTCTCGGGAAAAGTCGTCATTTCTTTCAAAGAAGGAGGAGTCAGCTATATAGAGAAGACCGAAACTTTCAAATAGAGAGATGGACA
>CALABV010000148.1 GCA_937886325.1 uncultured Geobacter sp. | reverse complement strand
GTTGCCGGTGGTCGGACTCTTTTCGCTCACGGTGCGCAGGAACCTTCCCATGGCATCCACCTCGATCTGCCTTCCACCATCGGCGCCATGCAGGTCCTTTTCCCAGCTTCTCTCAATACCGCCTTTTCCCACGTAATCACCGGGGTTGTATCCCTTGAAACGCTCGCTTCCCATCTCCTGTTCCGACATCTCTCCCAGGTGGCCAAAGAGGTGTGATCCGAGGAGGCCGTGGGGATACTCCCGAATCGGGTGCATCTCCACATCGAGACCCGGCAGGAACAGGCGGTTCTCCTCCAGAATTTCCAGTTGATCACGGGTAATTCCAGAGGCAAGGATAACAGGCTGGTACCTGTTCCGCTTCCGGCCCTTGTCCCACTTTTCCCTCAGCTCCGCGGGATCGGCGCCGATAAGCACGGCAAGCCTGTCGAGGAGGGCATCCTTGTCCGCCACTTCCTGGGGCATCACGGCGACACTGAAGGAAGGGCTGTTACCGACCAGCACAGCACCGTTCCGGTCAAGAATCGTTCCGCGGGAGGCCGCAACGGGCACCAGACGCAACCGGTTGCTTTCCGAAAGGTTCTGGAACGTCTCCGCCTTGACAATCTGGAGATACCAGAGGCGCAGCAGCAGGAAGAAAAATAGTACCGATACCGCCACGGCAAGGCCGACCAGCCGTCGGGACGGTTCCCGCGACTCCCGTGCCAGGTGTTGCTCTCTCATGGAGAATCCTCCTTTCCGGCGCGAGGGAGTATCGAAAAGAGAACGGCGGATGCAAGGGCATTCACGATGCACTGGGGAAGGATGGCGCCGATGAGGGAAGCATACGCCCCCTCTGATACGGAAAAGACGATAAGAAGGAGCAGATGGAGAGCGGTGATGATCCCGGTGGCCAGGAACGCCCCCAGGACCATAAGCGTGCGGCTCTCCGTATAGAGCCGGGCAGCCGCTTCGTGATAGAGGAAAAAGACCAGCAGGAAGCAGAACCCGTTCAGGCCGAAGTAAATCCCGCTCAGGGAATCCTGGAGCAGTCCCAGGAGGAATGAAGAGCAGGCCCCGAATCGCACGCCGGCACGAAACCCGAGGTAGACGACAAAGACACTGAGCAGGTTAGGTTGGAAAGGGTCCGCGAGATAGAAGGGAAACAGGATTGTCTGAAGAAGGATCCCCACGGTAACGAGGGCGAAGATATTGAGATAGGTCGTCATGGCGCTATCGAACCAGCACAAGAACTTCTTCCAGTCGAGACATGGAAACGTACGGACGGAGCTCAACGGTCTGGAAAATGCCGTATTCGCCCTTTTTCACCATGGTGACCTCACCGATGGGAAGCCCTTTCGGGAAAACGCCCCCGATACCGGATGTTACAATGATATCACCCACCTTCACATCCTCGCCACGCTGCGAGAAGTCCAGCGAGCAGATCCCCCCGCTCTTTCCCTTTACGACCCCCCGGGCACGGGAACGCTGAACGGTGGCGGCAATGGCGCTTGCGTGATCCGTCACGAGGAGGAGGCGTGAACTGTTCGCGGCAACCCGCACGATTCGACCGACAACTCCCGACGCGGCGATAACGGGCATACCTTCCCTGACCCCGTCCACCGCTCCCCTGTCGATAATGACGGTCCTGAACCAGGGGGTCACATCCTCACCGATGATGGATGCGACAACCGATGGAGACTGAACGGAATCTTTCAGATCGAGCAATTGCTTCAACCGTTCATTGGAGTGGAGCGCCTCCCTGTTTCTTACAACCTCCGCATTCAGGCGGTTGACGAGTTGCCGCAGCTGCTCGTTTTCCTTTCGAACCCCGATCAGTGCGATATAGTTCTCCCAAATGCCGGAGAAGAACCCGTTAGCCCGTGACGTTGCACCTCCCGCGGGTGACACCACGTTCAGCACCGAACGCTCGAAGGCGTTGGAACTCTCCCTGTTCCTCAGGTTCAGAGAGAAAAAGAGGAGAGATCCCAGCAGTATACCGCCGGCGAGTATGCGGAAAGCGTTTTTTCTGAAAAAATCGAACATTATCCCGAAACAGGAAAGGGAGGCGAAACCTCTCCTCCCCACAGTACCTGTACCCCTCGATACCTCATTGTGTCAGACCAGATGAAACGGCGACCCTTCCAGGTCTTCATAACGGATTTCATCCACCGGAGACTTTTTGCCCTCGCCGGCATACAGCCTGTCCGGGGCGTTGAATACCATGCCGTTCTCGGCGCCCACATTCTTGTACGCGTGCACGACACCCGGAGGGACAATGACCATGGCCGGAGCATCGAGACCGGCGAAGAAAATCTGCCGGACGCCGAACGACGGAGACTCCGGGCGCCGGTCCCAGAGGTAGATCTTGAAGTTGGAAGGACCCAGGAAGCAGAAATAATCGGTCTGTTCGGCATGCTCATGGGGTCCCCGCGCAATGCCGGGTCTGGTCATGGAGAGATAGGCCATGGCCGGCTTCATCAAACCCTCAAGTTCGTCAAGCCTGAACAGCTCCGACAGCCAGCCGCGCTCGTCGAGAAATTTTGTGAGCGGCCGCACCACAACGTCGTGTATCCGCCCATCTCTGTACGTGACGATTGAATCGCCCACCCTATAGCTCCCTCCGCGTAATCTCTTCGAATACCCTCACAAGGTAATCACGGTAACCGGACTTCGGCGTCGCCTCGATCGCCTTTTCCATTCCCGCAGCGTCGATAAAGCCGAAACGGAAGGCAATCTCCTCCAGGCAGGCGATTTTCAGGCCCTGCCGCGCTTCCAGGGTTCCGATGAAATGACTCGCCTCCAGGAGACTCTGGTGGGTGCCGGTATCGAGCCAGGCAATCCCGCGGCCCAGCTTTTCCACGAGCAGTTCACCCCGGCGAAGATACTCGAGGTTCAGATCGGTAATCTCCAGTTCTCCCCTTGCCGACGGACGCATGGTCTTGGTAAGTTCGACAACCTTGCTGTCGTACAGGTAGAGACCGGGAACCGCATAATGGGTTTTGGGCCGCGCCGGCTTCTCCTCGATGCCTACGGCACGGCCGTTTTCATCGAACTCGACCACCCCGTACCGTTCCGGGTCTTGAACGTAGTATCCGAAGATCCGGGCTCCGGAGGTGAATTCCGCGACTGCTTGATCAAGGCCCATCTTGCCGTAAAAGATATTGTCCCCGAGAATGAGACAGACCGGATCCTTCCCGATGAACTCCTCTCCCACGAGAAACGCCTGGGCGATCCCCTTGGGCTCCGGCTGAACCTTGTAGCTGAGGCGGATTCCCCAGCGGGAACCATCACCGAGAAGCGCCTTGAACCTCGGCGTGTCATGGGGGGTGGAGATAATCAGAATATCCCGCAGGCCCGCCATCATGAGCGTTGCCAGGGGATAGAAGATCATCGGTTTATCGTAGACCGGCTGGAGTTGCTTGCCGGCCACGAGCGTAAGCGGATACAGTCTGCTGCCGGCTCCTCCCGCAAGGATAATTCCCTTATGAATCGCCACGTTCGATCCCGCCCTTTTGTCTTCTACGCCTAGTCGAAAATGCCTCAGCGCCGGCATTTTTCCAGCCGTCTGTAATGACAGTCGAATATGTTCCCTGCTCTATTATCACAAGGTGAGAAAGAGCGTCAAATACTATTGAGGCTTGTCAGGTTCAACAATCGCGCGAACCGCATCGAGCAGACCGGGGAATACCGGGATACCTTCGGGAATACCGCCTTCCCTCGCTCCGCAGACGGTTCCGAGAAACAGGGGACGACATCCCGCGGCCAGTCCGGCCTCCACATCGGTCGGTTTATCTCCGATCATGTACGATTCACTCAAATGTATTCCGAAATCCGCGGCAGCCTGTTCAAGCATGCCCGGCAAAGGCTTTCGGCAAGAACAATTGACCTTCAGGTCACCGATGCCGTGCTCCGGGTGATGGGGGCAGATGTAATACGCATCGATGCAGGCGCCGAAGGCGGCAAGCTCCTCGTCCAGGTGACGGTGGAGACGGTGGACCGCGTCCAGGGGATAGTATCCCCGAGCAATGCCTGACTGGTTGGTTACCACGATAACCAGAAACCCCGCATCCTTCAGGAGCCTGATGGCCCGGGGCACTCCCGGCAACAGCTCAAACTCCTCGATCCGGTGCACATAGCCCTTTTCAACGTTGATGACTCCGTCGCGGTCCAGGAACACCGCCTTCTTTGTCCGTTGTGAGGTCGTATCCACATCAACCCTCGCCAGGAATCCCGTCACCGTTTTCAACTGTAATTCTGAAGGATCTTCTCGATGATATTGGTCGTCGATTTGCCGTCCACGAAATCAACAAGCTCTATCCTTCCGCCGTAGGACTCGACCAGATCCTTTCCGACAACACGGTCAGGGGTATAATCCCCCCCCTTTACCAGCACATGGGGGCGCAGTGTCTCCAGAAGCCTGACGGGAGTATCCTCGTCAAAGATCACCACGTAGTCGATGCAGTCTAGGGCGGCGAGAATGTGCGCGCGCTCGGACTGGCCGATAAGCGGGCGCTTATCGCCCTTGAGGCGTCGCACGGAGGCGTCGCTGTTGAGCCCGAGAACCAGCAGATCGCCATAGGTCCTGGCTTTCTGGAGGTATTTCACGTGACCCACGTGGAGCAGATCGAAACAGCCGTTGGTAAAGGCAACCCTCTTGCCCTTCTTTTTCTCAGCCTCGATGACGTCAGCGAGCGCGTCCAGATTCTTGATCTTGGTGTCGCTGTCCAGGTGCTCGTGACGAATGGAGCCGATAATCTCCTCGGGAAAGACGATGGATGTCCCCACCTTGCCCACCGCGATCCCGGCCGCCACATTCGCCAGTCGTGATGCCCCGTCAAAGTCCGCCCCGCAAGCCAGTCCTAGCCCCAGAGCCGCCACGACCGTGTCCCCGGCGCCGGTAACGTCGTAGACCTCCCGCGCAACGGTCGGAATATGAACGGTTGCCCCTTCGCGGGGAAAAAGAGACATCCCCTCGGCGCTTCGGGTAACAAGGAGAGCGTCATACTCCCCCTGGGCCATGAGAAAGGAGGCAGCCCTTTCCAGGCTTTCGTCGTCGTGAATCGGGATGCGGGATGCAATCTCCGCCTCTTTCCGGTTCGGCGTGATGATGGTGGCGCCCCGGTACTTGCCGAAATCATTTCCCTTCGGGTCGACTATCACCGGGATTCCGCGCTCCCGAGCCGACATGATGACGCCCTCCAGCACCCTCGGGGTCAGGATACCCTTTCCGTAATCGGAGACAAGGATGATATCCCATTGATTGGCCTGGTCACGGACAAACTCCAGAATCCTGTCTTCCATCTGCGTCGAGATATCTTCCCGGGACTCGCGGTCTATACGCACGATCTGCTGGTTCGATGCAAGGACCCGGGTCTTTTTGCCGGTCATGCGGGACGGGTCTTCAAAAACCCCGGAGACATCCACACCCCGGTCGATAAACGCTTGTCGCAGATGGACGCCGTTCTCGTCTCCGCCGACAACCCCGCAGATGAATACCCTGCATCCGAATGCGGCCATGTTGTTGGCCACATTTCCGGCGCCGCCGAGCCGAAGGTCTTCCCTTTTAACGTCCACTACCTGCACCGGCGCTTCGGGAGAGATCCGTTCCGCCTTGCCCCAGAGATATTCATCAAGCATCAGATCGCCGATAATCAGCGTCCTGACATTCCGTGCCCGTGTGAAGATGGATTCAGCATCCTTACGATCCATGTCGATTCCTCTGCATTCCTCGGATTCCCGGTACCAAGCCGCACGTCAGGGCTTGCCCGCGTCTCCGAAAAGTCCCTGCTCCACCAGTTCGCACAGAATATGAATTATCGTGATATGCGCCTCCTGGATGCGCGGCGTATCAATGCCGGGAACGGTCAGGTCCAGATCCGCGACTCCCCTGATCGCACCCCCGTCCCTTCCGAGAAGGCCGACAGTCCTGCACCCCATTTCACGGGCTCGGCGAAGCGCCTCCAGGACATTGGAGGATGAACCGCTGGTGGAAATTCCGACCACCACGTCCCCTTCCCCCGCCAAAGCCTCCACCTGCCGCCGGAAAACCGACTCGAATCCGTAATCGTTCCCCACCGCGGTGAGAATTGACGTATCGGTAGACAGGGCGATTGCGGGAAGCGCCTTCCTTTCCATGCGGAACCGCCCAACGATTTCAGCCGCGAGATGCTGGGCATCCGCGGCGGAACCGCCGTTCCCCATGACGAGAAGCTTTCCGCCCCTGCGAAAGGCATCAATCAGCAGATCGGCGACCTCCACGATGGCCGGGGTGAGATCCCGTTCGACCGCTTCCATGACCTCACGATGGGACGTAAAACAGCTGTGCACCATATCCGACATTCAGACCTCCGCGGCTGTAAAACGGTTTTTCATCTCAACAAAAGGAACATCTTTCACACCGGCCACATCAAGCAATACTTCTATCCCGTCCAGCAGCGTGCCATCCGGGTACGTTTCCCGGAAGCGGTCACATGCCGAACGGACGGCCCGGGAGGGGAAAAAACGGGAAAGCCGTTCCACGGTAATATTCTCATGCAGCCTGTGGAAACCGGCCCTGACAATCTTGCGAAATACCGCGCACGGCGACAGAACCAGGAAACGATGTCCCTTTCTCGCACCGGCAAGAATCGCGTCGAAGGCCTGCGAGAGCGCTTCCGGCTCGACACTCCGGGAAAGGCGGAGGCAGTATGCGTGCTCTTCTCCCCATCGGGCGCGAAAGACGGCTTCACTCTCCAACCGGCGACGTTCACGCCTCTCGGATGAGCCGTAGACGGGCTCTTCCCGGAACAGCACCGGAGGGCCTCCAACGCGAAGGGTACGGAACCCGGCCGCGTGGGCACGGCGCGAGTAGTCCCTGAGGCACCAGAAGCCTCCGTCCATACCGCTGTCGAATCCGCCTGCCTTCTCGTACAGAAGACGCGTAATGCCGATGGCGGCAAAGGATCCGCGGAATGTCTCCAGTTGAAAGTCTTTTCGTATTTCCCGCTGCGGGCTCACTCCTTCCCGTGGCTCAAGAACGGGAACAAGCACACCGGCCTCGGGTTTAAGCGCCGCTTCCCGAAGAGGCTCCAACCAGCCCGTGGTGACCCTGGTACTTTCGCGCAACGCTATCATGAGAGGAGCCGAGGCCCTCGAAAGGCCGAGGTTGACCGTTTCCACGAATCCCCGCGCGCACTCGGAGCGGAGAAGGATCGCCCCGTCGCCGAGATACTCGGCGAATTCATGCAGGATTTGCTCTGTTTCCGGGTCGCTGCCCCGGTCCAAGAGGATCATGCGGCAGCCCGCGGAGTTTTCCACGAGCGCCGCGAGACATTCACGGGTCTCTTCCGGCCTGTTCCAGACCGGGAGAATGATGTCGGTTTCAGTACTGCTCATTTCTCTGCTTCCAAGACGGGAGTGCGCGTTCTCCCTAAGGACGGAACGCGCACTCCTGATACGGATAAAACGGGTTGTTGGCAGGGGGATGACCGGATTCGTCCGTTACACGCACGATAGCGGATCAGGTGGTCGTGGGATGCGCCGCGAAGAAACCCATCGGCATCGGGGCGGATTACGAGGATATCGCCACCCGGCGCAGGAGATTCAACTCATCGAGGACTTTTCCGGAACCGAGAACAACGCAGGAAAGGGGATCTTCGGCAATCACCACCGGAAGCCCGGTTTCCTCGCGAAGCAGGAGATCCAGATGCCGCAGCAAGGCTCCTCCCCCCGCCAGTACGATCCCCTTGTCAACGATGTCGGCCGCCAGTTCGGGAGGCGTCCGCTCCAGACAGATGCGTACCGCCTCGACAATGGCGTTTACCGGCTCGGACAGCGCCTCGCGGATTTCATTGGAGTCGATTTCAGTGGTCTTGGGTATCCCGGAAACCAGATCGCGGCCCTTGACCTCCATTGTCAGCACCGTATCACCGGGATATGCTTCACCTATCTCGATCTTGATGTGCTCGGCCATCCGTTCGCCGATGAGGAGGTTGTATTTGCGCTTGATATACTGGACCACCGCCTCATCCATCTTGTCACCGCCGACGCGGACCGATTTCGTGTAGACGATACCGGCCAGGGAGATAACGGCTACCTCGGTTGTACCGCCCCCGATATCGACGATCATGTTGCCGCTCGCCTCGGTAATGGGGAGGCCCGCGCCGATGGCGGCCGCCATCGGTTCCTCGATGAGGTAGACCTCACGGGCACCGGCGGACTCGGCGGACTCCTTAACCGCCCGCTTCTCCACCTGGGTGATCCCCGAAGGCACACAGATGACGATGCGCGGACGAACCAGCGTCTTGCGGTTATGGACCTTGTGAATGAAATAGCGCAGCATCTCTTCGGTGATGTCGAAGTCGGCGATTACGCCGTCCTTCATGGGACGGATGGCGGTGATGCTTCCCGGTGTCCGGCCGAGCATCTTCTTCGCTTCCATCCCGACCGCAAGCACTTTCTGTTGCCCGCCGTACGTCTTCTGGACCGCGACAACGGACGGTTCCCGCACCACGACACCTTTCCCCTTCAGGTAGACAAGGGTGTTGGCGGTTCCCAGGTCGATAGCCAAATCATTGGAAAACATACCGAATATATAATCAAATATCTTGAGCATCATCAGTTCCCTTCGCTGTGCATCCTACGGCTTTCTTGTACCGGAATCGGAGGGTGAATGGTAACAAAAACCGCCTGTGCTTACAAGAGAGAAAATGGAAAAAATCTAACCAGTTGCTTTTGCTCCGCGATTATATTACTATGCCGTCCCGTCATTTCGAAAAATTCCCTTATTTATTAACTAAAAGGAGTTACAGGACAATGCTTGGAGTCATGAGAAAGTATAAACAGTCATTTATCATAAAGGGTGTATTCATCGTCATCGTTCTCTCCTTTGTCGGGACAATCTTCCTGATCTGGGGAAAGGGTGAAGAGGGACTAGGCGGATCACAGTACGCCGCCAAGGTGAATGGCGACAAAATCTCCTTTCAGGAATATTCGAGGGGGTACGAGCAGATCAAAACATCTTTCCAACAGATGTACGGACAGCCAATCACGCCTGAAATTGAGAAACAGCTGGGCCTTCGGAAGATGGCAATCGAAAACCTGATCAACGCCACGCTGGTTCAACAGGAAGCAAAACGGATGGGTATCAAGGTATCGGACAAGGAGATAATCGACGATATCTCCAAGATGCAGTACTTCAAGACGAACGGCGTGTTCGACAAGCAGAAGTATGAGCAGGTGCTCAAGATGAACAGGATCTCTCCCTCTGATTTCGAAGAGGCAATCCGGAAGGAAATCCTGATGCGCAAAGCCCGCAACTCGGTTCTAGACGAGGTGAAGGTCGGCGATGTTGAAGCAATCGAAGCCTTCAGAAAACAGCGGGATCAGATCAATCTCCAGTTTGTCTCTTTCTCTCCTGCAGACATGAGAAAGGATATAAAGGTCACCGACAAGGAACTGAACGCCTATCTGGAGCAGCATAAGAAGGAGTTCATGACGCAGGAGGAAATCAGCGTCTCCTATCTTCTCCTAACCCCCGACGCGATTGCCTCCAAGGTCACCGTGAGCGAGGACGATCTTACCACCTATTATCAGAAGAATATCGATCGCTACCAGGGCAAAGGGGGGATCCTGCCTTTCACAGAAGTCAGGGAACGGGTAAAGGCCGACTGCACACGATTCAAGGCAGCGAAAAAAGCCTATGAAATGGCGGCGGATGCGTATAACAAGACCCACAAGACCGGCGACCTGAAAGCGGCAGCCGCCATGCTCGGAGTGACGACGAGCGACACTCCGCTCTTCTCCATGAAGACGCTGCCGGCAGCCATTTCCGGGGAAACGGGACTCATCCAGAAGGCATTTTCCCTGAAACAGGGGGAACTGGGAGGCCCTGTCGAGACGGAAAAAGGAGTGTATCTTTTCAAGGTCTTGAAACGCAACCCCTCCGCGGTTCCTCCTCTTGACAAGATACGGAGTGAGGTTGAAAAACGGGTCCTTGCGGAGATGTCCCTCGATCTGGCACGCAAGAAGGCCTCCGACGCCCAATCGCGGATGGGCAAGGGTCCCCTCGGCGAATCGCTTCAGGAAACGGGAAATTTCATGTATTCGGCAAAGGGTACCATCCCCGGAATCGGTGAATCCAAGGAGCTCATGGAAGCGGCATTTCTTCTGAAAACGGATTCCCCTGCTCCGAAGTCCCCGTTTCAGGTTAACGGCCGCTGGTACGCCGTCCGCCTCAAGAACAGGACGGAAACACCACTTGACGATTTCAAAAAAGAACGAGCAAAGATAATAACCGAACTCCGTCCCCGGAAACAGCAGGAAGCCATGGAAAAGTGGTTGAAGGGACTACGGGACAAGGCGAAGATAAACGTGAACGCCGCTCTCACCGGGGAGTAATGCGAAGGATCAATCCTTACCATCTATTTCCGCATGACCGTTCAGCAGTGCTCTCGGCACGCCCGGACAAAAACACAAGGAGGGACCCTTGACAAATCTCGTGCTGTCAACCGACTTTCCCGACCTGAAACGCGCAGGGCGCGGCAAGGTCCGCGACATATACGACCTGGGAGACGAGCTCCTCATCGTTACCACCGACCGCATATCAGCCTTCGACGTCATCATGAACGAAGGAATACCCGGCAAGGGACAGGTACTCACCGGCATATCCGCGTTCTGGTTTCGTCACATGGAAGGCATCATACCCCACCACCTGATCTCAACCGATGTTGCGGATTTTCCGCCAGAATGCCGGAAATACGCCGGAATCCTCCAGGGACGATCCATGCTGGTGAAGAAGTCGCGTCCCCTGCCGGTTGAGTGCATCGTCCGCGGCTACCTGGCAGGGTCGGGCTGGAAGGAATACCGTCAAACGGGTTCCGTCTGCGGCATACCCCTTCCCTCCGGACTCCGCGAGTCGGAGCGGTTGGCGGAACCGATCTTCACACCATCCACCAAGGCGGAGATCGGCGACCATGACGAAAACATCCCCTTTGAACGCATGGTTGAGCTGTGCGGAAAAGAAACAGCCGACACGGCCCGAAAGGCCACACTGGAGATCTATGCATCTGCCGGGGAAATGGCCGCCGCACGCGGGATCATCATTGCGGACACCAAGTTCGAGTTCGGCATCCGCGACAATGAACTGATCCTTATTGACGAGTGCCTGACCCCTGATTCCAGCCGCTTCTGGCCGAAGGACGGATACCAGCCCGGCTGCTCCCAGCCCAGCTTCGACAAACAGTTCCTCCGGGATTATCTGGAGACTCTCGACTGGGACAAGAAAGCTCCGCCGCCCCCCCTGCCGGAAGAGATCATCAGGAAGACATCCGAAAAGTATCTCGAAGCCCTCGAAAGGCTCACCGCGAATGAATAAGGCCACAGCGCCCCGGAGCCGGACTCCGGGGCGCCTCCAACCCGTTCTCTTCTCCCGTGCCCACAACACGTAAGATCATCCGTCGTTCCGTACGAGATACGGAACAATCGGTACAATCCGGCAGGCCGTGACGGCGGAAATGGTACGTGCATCAGGTTTTTTCATGCCTTCCGGCTCAAGTTTGTCCCGGTTCCGCCGAAATGGAGAAAAGAGCGCATTTTTTTCCGGTTCTCTCCGCTATGGTGATGAACATGAACAAATCCGGAACGATTCACGCACTGCTCGGCGGCGCGATCGCCTTTTTCCTTCTCGCACTTCTACTGACCGCGAAAATATTTATTCTCAGCGGCTTCGAACGCGTCGAAACGCAGCAGGGACAACGCAGCGTCGAGCGGGTGCTCGATATCGTGCGCAATGAGCTCACGGGCATCGAACGAATCGCCACGGACTGGTCCGTGTGGGATGAGCCCTATGCGTTTCTTGCCGGGGAAAACCCTCTTTTCGTTGAGAGAAATTGTACCCCTGAAACTTTCGCCTACCTGAAAGCCGATATAATCGCATACGCGGGATCGGATGGACGCATCGTCTTCGGCAAGCAGTACGACAGGCTGAAAAAAAGCCTGGAACCGTTGCCGGCCGGCCTTGCCGGCATCATTTCCACCCTCCCGGGACTCAGGCCGGTTTCCGGTTCACCGAAAAGCAGTACCGGCGTGGTGGTGCTGCCCGATGGTCCGCTCCTCGTTTCTTCCCGCAGTGTCGTGGATTCCAGGGGAAATGGACCGAGCCGCGGAATTGTCTTCATTGGACGCCGACTCGGCCGGACGGAAATCGCCGATTTTACCCGAATCTCCCATTCATCCGTCTCCATCATTTCTGCTTCAGCCATGCCGAGGGCATTGACTGAAAGACTTTCTCACCTCCCGCCGGGGGTTCCGCCGGCGCTGGTCACAACCATTGACGGCACGCGGTCCGTTGGGTACGGGCTGCGCAAGGACATCTACGGAAGGCCTGCCCTGCTGGCGATCCTTGACCTTCCGCGCACGGTGTACCGCACGGGAAAGGAAGCGATACTCTATTTCCTTGGCTGGATACTGGGGATCACCTTTCTCTCGGTTTGTTCAGGATTGTTGCTGTACCGCAAACTGTCATCAGCAACCAGGGAAAAAAGCGAGAGAGACACCCTGTATCGAGCGCTCGTCAACGGGACATCGGAAGGCATTCTTCTCGTGGACGCGGAAAATCTGATAGTCCTTGAAGCCAATCGCGGAATAGAGACCATGCTCGGATACGGTGAAGGAGAACTCACCGGCAAACCCCTCTCCGCCGTCACCGACTGCGAGCCGGCTGCATGGAATGACGTATCGTGGAAAGATGCTGACGATACATCTTCGCAGGCAACCGAACGGATCTTCCTCAACAGGGAAGGCGCCAGGGTGCACACGGAGACGGGATCAGCCCGGGTTCGCTTCAAAGGCAAGCAGATTGTCTGCCTGTCCGTCCATGACATCACGGATCGGAAACAGGCCGAAGAAGCTCTCCGCAGGGCCAACACGGAACTGGAAACGCGCGTCGCGGAGAGGACAGCGGAGTTGTCCGAGGCCAACGCCCGGCTGAAGTCGGATGTCGAGGAGCGGATGCGGGTTGAGGCCGCGCTCCGCAATGAAGAAAGCATTCGTCGGATGGTGTTCGACGCGATCCCTGACATGATTACCGTCATCGATCGGGATTTCCGTATCATCCACTCAAACTGGGGAGGCGGATACGACTATGTCCCCCAGGACATGCGGAACGGCAACCCGCACTGTTATGACGCCTTCTATCCTTCCCGGGGGAAACGGTGCGAACCGTGCCAGTCTTTAGATGCCTTTACCACTGGGAAAATAGTCTGCAGAGAGAAATCCAATCCCCGTATCGGGTTCGTTGAAATATGCGCATACCCGATCTTCGATGACATGGGACAGGTGCTCATGGTCGTCGAACATGCCCGAAATATCACGGACCGGAAGAAGATGGAAGAGGAAAGGCTGAAGTTTCAGAAGCTGGAATCGGTGGGGGTGCTGGCTGGAGGAATCGCCCATGACTTCAACAATCTGCTGACCAGCGTGATGGGAAATATCTATCTGGCCAAGACTCTTGCCGAAGCGGGCGGGAAGTTGGCCAGGAGGTTGGAAGAAGCTGAAAGGGCGGCAAAGCGCGCCGCCGGGCTGACGCAGCAGCTTCTGACGTTCTCCAGGGGGGGCGAGCCGGTCAGGAGATCCGCTTCAATCGAAGAGTTGATCAGAGACACTGTCTCCTTCGGTCTGCGGGGTTCGAACGTCAAATGCGAGATCTCGATCCCCGCCGACATCCGGCCCGTCCATGTCGACTGCGGTCAGATATCCCAGGTGATCAGCAATCTGATCTTGAATGCGGACCAGGCAATGCTCAACGGCGGAATCGTCACTGTCAGCGCCGTCAATGCTATCGTCGGACAGGAAGAATCGACCTCCCTCTCACCGGGGAAGTACGTGAAGGTCTCAGTCAGGGATCGAGGCGCCGGAATACCGGATTCGGATATCGACAAGATATTCGACCCCTATTTCACGACGAAATGCAAGGGAAGCGGTCTCGGGCTGTCGACCGCTTTCTCGATCATCAAGAAACACGGAGGAGCGATAACCGTAGACTCCCGTCTCGGAGAAGGCTCCACATTCCATATCTTCCTCCCTGCGTCGGATGGGGATGTGGCCGAACCGGTGGGGGAACCCGCCGTACCTGCTTCGGAAAAGGGGAAAGTTCTCGTCATGGACGACGAGGAGATCATCAGGGAAGTCGCCGGAGAGATTCTTGTCCATCTCGGATACAGGGCGGAGTTCTGCAAAGACGGGGCCGAAGCGATTGACATATACGGAGCGGCCCGTGAATCGGGGGAACCGTTCGACGCCGTCCTGATGGACCTGACCATTCCCGGCGGCATGGGCGGCAAGGAGACCATGAGACGCCTGCTGGAAATCGACCCTGAGGCAAAAGGGATTGTCTCCAGTGGATATTCCAGCGACCCGATTCTTGCCAGGCACGGTCAGTACGGCTTCCGCGGCGTTGTTTTGAAGCCCTACGATATGGGAGAGCTTGAAAGGACGCTTCGACAGGTAATCAATGCGCCGGACTGATGTGAAGCGCCGCTTGCGGCGCTCCGCGGGGGGGGTATTACATCTCGTAAAGGGTTTCATCCCGCTGCGGCGGCGCCAGCCGCCGTTTCAACCCCTTGACGCTCTCCCGGGAAAAGGGATTTTCCACATCCATCAGGTCCCCCATCTCCTCCTCTATCTTTTCCGGGTCTTCCCCTGCCTCAAGTCGACGGATCGCCTCCTCTACCTGCGAACCCAAATCCATCCCGGTCGCCTCTGAAAACCTGCGCATGAAACGGGCCATCTGCCGGGGATCGTTCTCATCAACACCGTCCATCTCTCCGGCAAGCCCTTCCAGCGCCCGCTCCATTCTCTCCTCGTCCATGTCGGGCATCCCCCCCATGGGTTCATCCTTGCGCCCACGGGAGAAAGCGAACGGGGAGACCTGTTTTTCCAGTTCCGGCCGCCCGCACCGTGGACAGGCGGGCCGCTTTTCAGTATTTATCCGTCTGGAAAGAAAACTGAAGATCATATGGCAATCAACGCAATAGAACTCATATACCGGCATGTGATCCGCTCCTTTGTACGTTCCTGCCTCTGCCGGAGGGTGAATGGCTGGGCACTGTAAACGATTCGTTTTTCCTCTCATACCATACTCAACCAACCAAATGCAACCGTGCCCTGGCGCCTGAAAAGCGGGTATCGACCTCTCTCCTGAATTCAGAGCGATCAAAAGACCATACAACTTTAATGAGCATGCATGGATTTATTTTCACGGTCTTTTTCGCTACAATAGCGCCATGGACGATTATGAAAAATTTCCCCTCCTGGCAGCCCGCGAAGGGATGACGGAACCGGTTATCAGCCTCTTCCGGACAATGGTGAACAGGTACTACGCCTCGAATGCGCGCCCCCTCCCGTGGCGCGAAACCGAAAATCCGTACCATATCCTGGTCTCGGAGATCATGCTGCAACAGACGCGGGTCGAACGTGTCGAGGAAAAATACCGCGTCTTTCTTGACGCATTTCCCGATCTCGGCTCGCTTGCCCGATCGTCGCTCCAGGAGGTTCTCGGCGTGTGGCAGGGGCTGGGATACAACCGCAGAGCCATCTCCTTGAAGGAAACGGCCCGGCACGTGGTCGATCGGTTCAAAGGCATGATCCCCGACTCCCCTGAGGAACTGAAAACCCTGCCGGGAATAGGCGAGTACACCGCGGCCGCGATTGCCGCTTTCGCTTTTCACCGTCCCGTACCGCTCATTGAGACCAATATCAGAGCCGTTTTCATCCATTGTTTTTTTCTCGATCGGGAGGGAGTGCGGGATTGCGAAATCCGTCCCCTGGTGGAGGCCACGCTCGATGCCGCCAACCCGCGCGAATGGTACTATGCCCTGATGGACTTCGGCGTTATGCTGAAACGCCGGCTGCCGAACCCGTCACGGAGGAGCGCACACCACGGCCGTCAGGCGCCTTTCGAAGGATCCGACCGCCAGATCCGGGGGAATATCCTCAGGATTCTGCTTGAAGGGAAATCTTTTTCCCGCGGGGAAATCACGCGGCTCGTCGGAGCGGATGCGGAGCGGGTTGAGAGGATCCTTCTGCAACTGGAGAAGGAGAGTTTCATCATCAGACAAAGACGGGGATACCACATCGCGGAGTAATCCGACAACGGCAGGGGAAGCCGTCCTTCGTTCACTTCGGACGACTCCACCTGCCGTTGTCGGATACCGGGCGGCGCCGGTGTATCCTGAAAATTATCGCTTGCCTTCAGACAATACCGTGCTATTCTAAAGTCAGAAAGGAGGCGATGATTTCGGACGTTGTCTCACATTCTGAAAGAAGTTCAGATATCGGGCGGGATGAGAATCCTTCCTGATGATTCCCCCACGTAAAGGGAAGCACGTATACACAAAGGACCGCAAAAGGCCGGGAGATATTCTTTCCCGGCCTTTTGCATGGAAACACAGGCGAAAAATAATCGCGACGCGGCTCACAGTCCGGCGAGCACCTTCAGCAGGTGCGGCACAAGCTGTTTCTTCCTCGACATGACACCCTTCATTTCATAGAGGTGCGGTTCACACTGGGGATAGCCCATGATATGGGCCAGTTCGTTCTTCCCTTCCACGAGGAAAAGGGTGGTTTCGGAATAGATGTCCGTCACCATAAGGCCGGCCAGTGCAAGAGCGTCCTCCTTTTTGATCCTCGTCAGGACGTCCCGCAGTTTCTCCTTCACCTCGAAAAACTCGTCGAAACCCACCACCTCCACCTGCCCCACTCCGATCAGATCCTCCCCGGCCGTGAAGTGCTTGAAGTCTGACCGGACAGCCTCCTCCAGAGAGCCGTGGGCGGAAAAACCGCTGCAGGCGGTGAAGATCTCGCGGCCGAACCGAATGTGGTCCAGTCCGGAAGTTTCTTCCAGCCAGGAAACCATCTCCCGATCCCTGCCTGTGGCTGTGGAAGAACGGAGGATAACCGTATCGGACAGAATTCCGGCCAACAGAAGCGCGGCAGTCCGCCGGTCCGGTTCCATTCCCCGCTCGCGGAACAGCGACGCGACCACCGTGCAGGTGCTCCCCACCGGGGCCGTCAGAAAGGTAATCGGCTGAGCGGTGAATGGATTGCCCAGCTTGTGGTGGTCGATGATCTCCAGAATCTCCACAGCTTCCGCACCCGCCACAGCCTGACCCAACTCGTTATGATCCACGAGGATCAGTGCGTGGGGAACAGGGGCAAGGAGGGACGATTTGGTTGCGACTCCGGCCACTGTTCCATCTTCCTCCACGGCGATGATGGCTGATTCTCCGGAGTGAAGGAGCTTGACCCGCAGGTGATCCAGCGGCTCGCCGATGCCGATGCGGGCGAATTCCTTCTCCACGTAACTTTCGAGCGGTGTGGCGAGGCGGACGAGTCCGGCAGCCGTAGCCGTATCGTATGACGTGGAAAGTACCGCCACCCCGTTGTCGCGGGCCGCTTCCAGGACCTCATCTTCCACGGCGAGCCCGCCGGTTATTATCAGAATGCGCACCCCTTTCTCGATGGAAGCCTCCTGGATAACGCGACGGTCGCCGGTCATGATAAGGAGTGATGACGATTCGTATCCCGCAAGGCGTCCGGAAAAAGACTCCTCGCTCATGGCGCCGATAAACAGATGAAGCTCCTCAACCGCATCGGAAGGAGCGCCGGCAAGGAATGTTCCGTCCAGGCAGTCGGCAAGCGCGCGCAGAGAAGCATTCACGACCCTTTTCCTGCCCCTTCCGGCAACCAGGTATTTTTCCGACAATTTGAGGAGGGAAACTATGCCGAGAGGCATGCCCGCCCCGTCCACAACAGGCAGCACCCTGATGGTATGGCGGTGGAAGAGTTCCAGGGCTTCCCGCAACGTCATGGAGGCACGGGCGATGACCGGCCGTCGGTTCAGCACGTGGCGCACCATCGGATGCACATCGGCCAGATACATGGGCGGTTCGATCCCGAGCCGCTCCAGGATGTAGCGCGTCTGCGGATTCGGGGAACCGGCCATTGCCGCGACGACATTTTCCTGTCCGAGCTTCTTTTTCAAGGTTGCATATGCGATGGCAGACGCTATGGAATCGGTATCCGGGTTCCGGTGGCCGATTACATATATTGTTTTTTCCATGATGTTTCCTTGTTCAGAAAAGCAGGCTGAAGGTTGAAGGAAAACCGGACAGTCTTCGGTCTTCAGCCTTCAGCCTGTCTACCTGTTTTTTAAACATTAAACCGGAAGTGACAGATGTCGCCGTCTTCCATGACATAGTCCTTACCCTTCAGATGCGCCTTGCCCTGCGCCTTGGCCGCCGCCTCGCTCCCGGCCGCCGTCAGGTCGTCGTACTTGATGACCTCGACCCGGATAAAGCCGCGCTCGATGTCGCTATGAATCTTGCCGCCGGCTGCGGGCGCCGGGGTCCCTTTCCTGATGGTCCAGGCGCGCACCTCGTCCTTTCCCATGGTATAGAAGGACATGAGCCCCAGGGCATCGTAGGCGGCCGCGTTCAGACGATCGAGGCCGGAAGACTCCAGGCCGAGGGCCTTCAGGTATTCGTCCCGCTCCGCGGGATCGTCCATCTCCATGATCTCTTTTTCGATGAGCGCGGAGATGAAAAACACATTTTCTCCTGCCCCTTCGGCGCTTCCGACACGATCCTCGTCCACGTTCCGGATGAGGAGTATCGGCATCAGGGTTACCAGGTTCAGGCTGCGGATTGCGCCCATATCCTCCTCGCTCAGATTCAGGGTGTTGATCCCCTGTTCGTTCTCCACCGCCTCCCGGCACATCAGGAGGACCTCTTCCTCCTTTGCCTGGCCCGGAGTTTTCCCCCCCTTCTTTTCCTTGGCAAGCCGCTCCAGCCGCTTTTCGATCAACTCCAGGTCGGCCAGCAGCAATTCGGTTTCCAGCGTCCTCCGGTCGCGGTCCGCGTCCACGGAACCGCTGGGATGGTAGACGCTCTCGGACGCGAAGTCGCGCACGACCAGGCAGAGAAGGTCGCAGCGCCTGGCTGCGTCCAGCCACTCCCGCTTGCCGGTCCCCTCGGACATGTCCGGGCAGAGTACCACCTTGTTTTCAGCGTATTTGGTCTTGTCCGGTCTGGCGATTTCGGAGAGAACATCAACGCGCGGGTCGCGGATGGGCGCCACCCCCTCGAGGGATTCGCCTTCATTTCCATGTTCCGGGACCTCCCTCCCGGTGAGAAGGGTAAAAAGCGTCTTTTTGCCCGATTGGGGAAGACCAAGCAGTGCGATTTTCATTGGCTGCTCCTGTATGTGGGAATGACTCGAAAAGGCCTTTTACGGTAAACGGTACGCGGCTGTTTGTCAACCCGCGGCACGAATCGTCGGTTTACGCCGGAAAGAAAAAACGTCAGCGCGCTAAACTTTTCCCCCCTGTGTACGATAAGAGAAGAAACGACTATTCAAAGAAAGGGAGGAACGCGCGTGAGCGGAATCACGTTTGAGGAGATCATGTTCACCATCATGTCGGCGACCCAGGACACCTTCATGAGCTACATGGGCATGGAGATTCTCGCCGGCAAGATAGAGAAGAAGATAGAGCCGGTGGAATCGGATGTGGTCGGCATCGTCGGCGTTGCAGGGGACCGGGTGGGGTATATCATGTACGCGACCGACAAGAACGCCGCCTGCCAGGTAGCCAAGGAACTGCTGATGATGGAAGACGCGGATGAAGAGGCAATCAGGGACTCCATCGGTGAACTGACGAACAACATCGCAGGTGTGTTCAAAAGCAAGTACCATGAACAGTACGGCAGCGTCGCCCTGGGTCTGCCGCTGGTGGTCTCCGGGAAGATTCGCCCCGTAAGCGAGCCTCCCGAACCGGCCGAAAACACCAGCATGAACATTCAGTGCAAAGGGGTGACCATCCCCTTCAAATCCCTGGACGGCGCCATCTCATTCCGCATCATGGTTTACATGTAGGAGAGACGCGCCGACCGAACGTCACAACAGTTTCGAGAGGCCCCTTTCTTCCAGCGCTTCCGTTATCTTTTTCACGTCCTGGGCACGGTCTTTCGGGCAGATGAGCAGTGCGTCGCCGGTATCCACCACAACCATATCCCGTACCCCCACAAGGGCTATCAGTCTTTCACCGGCCCGCACGATACTGCCGCCGGAATCAAGGCACAGGACCCTTTCCGGATTGAGGAATACGTTCCCGTCCCCATCGGGCTCAATGACCTCGGGCAACGCGCTCCAGCTTCCCACGTCGCTCCAGCCGAACGAGGAGGGGATCACCACCACTCCTTCCGCCTTTTCCATCACTCCGTAGTCGACGGACTCCGCGGCTATCCGCCCGTACAGGTCGGCGACCTGCGCCCGCAGCGACGAAAGATGTTCAATGTCCGCCGGTATATGCAGCACGGACAGGCCGGCGGACAGGTCCGGCATGTGGGTCCTGATGCGATCCAGGATTACGTCCGCACGCCAGACGAACATGCCGCTGTTCCAGAAAAAATCTCCCGATTCCAGGTATTCGCACGCCTTCTCCCGGCAGGGCTTTTCCACGAAACGCCTCACCGGAAAGACCCCGTCCCTGCCGTGCCCCATGTCGGCCTCGATATACCCGAATCCCGTTTCCGGTCGCGTCGGGACGATCCCGAGAGTGACGAGTTTCAGGTTGGAAGCGGCCGTCTCGGCCCTCAGCAGCGTGTTCCTGAATTCCTCTTCATCGCGGATACAATGGTCGGCCGGAAGCACCGCCATGACCGCCGTCGGATCCTCCCGTTCAATGATGGCCGCGGCGAGTCCGATGGCGGGCGCCGTGTTCCGTGCCAGGGGCTCCGGCACGACGGAAACGATATCGCCCTTCACGAAAGCGAGCTGGCGCGCCGTCTCCTCGGCCTGGAGTACATTGGTAACCACCAGTATCCGCTCGGGTTTGAGGGGAAGGACACGCTCGACGGTCCGTTGCAGCATGGATCTGCCTCCGAACACCGACATGAGCTGCTTGGGGGTCTTTTTGCGTGAGAGAGGCCAGAAGCGGGTTCCCGAACCTCCAGCCAGAATCACGATATACATTTCGCATCTCCTTTCAGTCAGGACGGCCCGTCTGCGAGATCCGGACGCGTGACACGGCCTCGGCCGGGGTTACTGAGCGGGTATTTCCTTGGGAGCGATGACGGGATCCAGCAAAGCGGCAATCCGACCTCGCAGCTCCCTCCGAACATTGATATTCCATCGTTTTGCCGCATTCGCGGAACCGTAGATATTTCCCAGATAGAACGGCAGGCCGATCCCCCCGGACAGACCGGCAGCCGGATACCACTCGTTGTGAACGGCGGTTACCGTCCCCGCGATGAACAGTCCGTTCAATAGAAAAGCCGTGAGCCCGTCACCGTATCGTCCCGCGTAGACATAGCCGCTTCCCGGCAGGATCGCCGACAGTATGCCCGCCAGCAGTTCCGATTTCTCCGGGAGATCTTCGTATTCTCGAAGCAGGGGGAGCGCCTCCCTCACCCGCGCCTCTCCCGGATGCCCCGGATATGCGGCCAGAAAACCCTCCAGATCGCCGCGGGCAGCGGCCACATCCCCCCTGTCCACCTCAAGGAGCGCCTTTGCTACATGGGCCCGCGGGGCAAACGGGGACGGCGCATCCCTGCGGATCAGCAGGTCGAAATTCTCGGCGCCCCCCGTATAGTCCTTTTTCCTCCAGCGGCTGAGCCCTTCGAAGAAGAGGGAAGCATCGGCGTAACCGCTGGCCGGGCGGCTTTCCCGCAGTACGCCGAAGGAACGGACGGCGTCCGCGTACTCTGCGCCCAGATAGAAGGCGATGCCGGTCCGGAAGAGGGCATAGTCCCCTTTAACGGAAGAAGGGAAGAGGATGCGGAATTTTTTATACTCGGTGATGGCGCGGTAGTATTCTCCCTCATCCAGAAAGGCGTCGCCCAGTCTCAGTTGGACCTCTTCAGTAATGAAGATTCCCGATTCCTCCCCATGCGAAAGGGAAAGGAGAGGAAACAGGAAAAAGAAAGACGAAACTATGGGTACGAGAAAATATCTCATGGGAAAGACAGCATGTTGTTCTCCACCGGGTCGAACAGCTTTCCATCGGGCAGCGGCATGTAGTCCGGCCCCGGTCGTTTGAAAGTCGTACAGCGCATCAACCGGTCCGCCGTCACGATGACGCCGATAACAGGACCCTGCTCGGCGATCGCGGCGCGCCCGAAAGCCGAGCAGGACGGAGAGAAACCGCAGCGGTCGCCGTCCGTGGGCGAGACATGTTTCTGGAACGCGCTGATAGCTCCAAGAAATACAATAGACGGGACGGACGTCTCCGGGTCACGGACTTCCTCCACCCGCGAACGCTTCGCGTCAGGCCCCCTCATCGTTTCCGGCGAGGCAAACACCGGAGACACAACACCCGCAAGAAGCAGACATACCGCAAGGCGCGCCGCGGCGGACACTTTCCCGGCGCTGCCGGACGTGATCGAACCGGACATTGTCGACATACGTACGGTCTCCGTCGACCTAATTCCCCTGGGTATTCTGCTCAATAGCCTTCTTTTTCAAGTCATTGTACTGGCTTTCGGTTATCGCGCCGCTTTCATAGGCTTTCTGCAGATCCATCAACTGTTCCCCGAGGGATTTCGTGGTAGTAATGCTTTTGTTCTCAACCTTCGCTCCCCCTCCGGGGCCGCAGCATCCCGAGAAAACAACCGCTGTCAGCATGACGAACAACATGCATGTCCTGAAAAAAACCATTTCTAATCCTCCTTGTCGATATTTTGCCGCGCATCAGCCGGCTCGGTCGTGACTACGGCCGTCAGTTTCATTACCCTTACCCGAATTCGTGACGCATTCACGCCTTCGTCTTCGCGGAACACCTCGGTTTCTTGCCTTGGCGTGGGTTGAACCAGTCTGACGAAGTTCACCCGGCGTAACCGGCGTAAAACAGCATCGGCGACGTTCAAACCCCGGTATTCCGCTCGCTTCGGCATTCAGGCGCCACGAATTCACATTTTAGATTGGTACCATACCATGCTCCGGAACGCCACTCGTTATTCATCCGCGGTTATCCTGACCGCGATTTTTCTTGTGCGCGGCCCGTCGAATTCGCAGAAGAATATCGCCTGCCAGGTCCCGAGCAGAAGCCTCCCCCCTTCGATGATCACCGTCTCGGATGGGCCCACCAGCGATGTCTTGACATGGGCGTCCGAGTTCCCCTCCCTGTGGGAGAATGGAGCATCGACGGGAACAAGGGTGGCGAGAAAACGGGCGATATCAGCCCGCACCGCCGGATCCGCCCCCTCATTGACGGTTATCGCGCCGGTTGTATGGAGCGAAAAAAGATGACAGACACCGCTTGAGACCCCGGATTGCCTCACCAATTCCTCCACACGATCCGTTATATCTATCAGTTCGCTCCGTGACTCGCTTGAAACCTGAATATAGTTAACCATGGCTACATCTCCCGGCAAGCCATCACAGCTTGTACCCTATTTTCCGCAGCAACGCCTTCCGGTTCTCCCGGTCCGCTCCGCCCTCAATGCCCTTGGGAGGGAACCCGTCGATGACGCCCGCGATTCCCCTCCCCTGTGAGGTTTCGACAACAAGGACCTCCAGGGGATTCGCCGTGGCACAGAAAATCCTGCACACCTCGGGGCAGTTCTTTATCTGGTTCAGGACATTGATGGGATAGGCGTCCTTCAGCAGGACACAGAACACGTGTCCCGCGCCCAGCTCCTGGAGAATGGCGGCACAACGGGCCACAAGGCCGTCATCGTTCCCCTCGGTCCTGATGAGGCACGGCCCGGACGCCTCGGTGAAGGCAACGCCGAAACGGGCCTGGGGAACCGTGGTGGCGATGATCTCGTACAGATCCTCCGCCGTCTTGATGAAATGTGTCTGTCCAAGGATGATGTTGCACCCTTCAGGGAAAGGTACCGGTATTGCTTTCAGTTCCATCCGATCCTCCTTTCGTCGTTCGTTGGACGTCGGTCGTCGTTCGTCGGTTTTCGACGTTCGACGTTCGACGACATTAGTCCCCGTGTTCGAACAGCGGCGCGGCGGCGGCAAGCTGCTCCGGCGTTCCGAGTATAAGGACGATATCATTCTCCCGAATCTCCCAGACCGGATCCGGGTTGGGGATGACTTCGTTCCCGCGCTTGATCATCAGGAGCGTCGTGCCCGACCGATCCCGGAGAACGCCCTCCCGCAGGCTCTTCCCCACCAGGGGCGATGCAGGCCCGACACGGAAGGTGCCGAGCTCCGCGCCGGTCAGGAACCCGGAAATTCCCACCGCGTGGCTGTGCCTGCGGCTCATGGTGCGGAACATCTCGTAGGAATCGCTCCGCACCTGGGATACGCAGCGTTCTATCTCGTCGTGGGTGAGGAGGTATTTCCGCAGGACCCGGGACAGGATCTCGATAGACGTCTCGAACTCCTCGGGAATGACCTCGTTCACACCGAGCTTGTAGAGCGGATCCATTTCCAGGATATAGCGGGTTCTGACGATGACGTGTATCCCGGGGTTCATCTGGCGCGCCTGGGCCGCGATGCGGCGACTCGACGCGGCGTCGGATATGGCGATGACGATGATGCGGGCCCGTTCGATATTTGCATGGGACAGGATTTCGCTTCCCGAACCGTCTCCGAAGATGATATGGGTCCCCTTCTTGCGTTCAGTCTTGACCGTGAAAGGGTTGGTCTCGATGACCACGTGGTCGATCTTGAAATGATTCAGCACCCGCGCTAGATTCCTCCCGTTCAGTCCGTATCCTACGATAATCACGTGATCGGAGATGGTCATCCTGTGTTCGCGGCGCGCCAGCACCCCCCTCCCCCGGGTCAGGGCGCGGGGGAAGATCGCCGCGACCCGTTCGGCAACCGGGTCGGAATATTTGAGACAGAGGGGGGTCAGCCCCATTGTCGCCACCGATGCGGCAAGAAAGATCTGGTACACATCCGGCGTAAGCAGCCCTGCCTTCAACCCGGATTGGCACAGCACGAAGGAAAATTCCCCGATCTGGGCAAGGGCGAGTCCGCTTATCAGGGCAATCCGCATGGAAATTCCCAGAGACATGGCGGCGCCGGTGGTAACAAGCGTCTTGATCAGGATGATGGTGACCACCAGGGATGCAATGAGCAGCGGATGCTTCAGGAGAACGGCCGGATCGAGGAGCATGCCGACGGAGATGAAAAAGAGCGACATGAAGGCGTCCCGGAACGGCATGATATCGCCCAGCGCCTGGTGGCTGTATTCCGATTCGGAGATGGCAAGGCCGGCGATGAAAGCCCCCAGCGCAAGTGAAAGGCCGACCCGGGCGGTAACCCATGCGGTTCCGAACCCGATGAAGAGGATAGTCAGGAGGAAGAGTTCGCGGCTCCTGACCTTGACCACCTGCCCGAATATCCAGGGGACCAGAAAACGGGCGCCGTAATGGGCGACCACAACCACCGCAGCGGCCTTTGCGCTTACGGTCAGAATGCCCGTCAGCCCGTCGCCGCCTCCGGAGAGGAACGGGACGAAAAGCATCAACGGCACGACGCAGAGATCCTGAAATATCAGAATCCCCATTGCCATCTTGCCGTGGGGCGCGTCGGTCTCGCCCGCATCCATGAGAAGTTTCATGAGAATCGCGGTACTGGAGAGGGCGACAAGGAAGCCGAAGAAGATTGACTGCTGGACGGAGAAATGGAACGCGACCCCGACCAGTGCCGTGAGAAGGATCGTCAATCCCACCTGCAAACCGCCTCCCAGCAGCACCAGGTGCTTGATCCGCATCAACTCCTTCAGGGAAAACTCGATGCCGATGGTGAACAGGAGCAGCACCACCCCCATCTCGGCCATCTGTTCAACCTGGTGGATATTCTTTATCAGACCCAACGTATGGGGCCCGGCGAGGATGCCGGCCGCCAGAAACCCGATAATCGAAGGGAACATCAGACGCCGGAATAGAATGACCGTCGTAACGGCCAGTCCCAAGAGTATCTCCATGTCCTGTAAAAGCGCGTACTCCATACCGTTCCCTTCCTACCTGATTTCCTGGCCGGGACTGACAAAGGAGATTCCCAATCCCGAGTACGCCCCGATCATGAGGCATTCGATAATGGGCGAGCTGACCGGTCGCGCCGAATGCCAGCGAACCAGAAAACTGGCGCCGAACCCTCCGCTGGTATCCTTTTCCTGGATGAATATGCTCGTGGACGCCATCGGTCCCAGGGCAACCGGCTTCGCCAGCATGCGCCGCAGAAGTTTCCCGTTGGACCCGTAGTAATCGGCGCCGGTAATCGTGATGGGGTTTGCCGAATCGGTATTGCGGATGCTGAGTGTGGTCGCCAGGTTCACCGGAAGCGCGCGGTTGCCGGTATAGACGTGGGAGTATACGGGAACGTACACCGTCCGGCCCGAAGAACGCTCCGTTCCCGCAAGTGAAGTATTGTGCAGAGCAACCAGCAACCACACGACCAGTACCAGTATCGACTTTCTTCGAGTCACGCGAAACCGTCCGTTCATGACTAACTCTCCTTCATAAGGCAAACAATCATCCTGCCTCGGATGCATGGCGGGAAACATGCTACACGGTACCAGAAAAAGACGGCGTCCACAATGTTGCCGGCGCCAAAGAGACCCGATATGCCGTTCCGACAGAACGGGAGCGCAACCATGTCGCAATGACATATTCGGGGGATTATCATTTTGTTCATGCCTGTTTTTTGAGTATACTTGCAACCGTATCCATAAACCATCGACAAAAATACGGGAGCATCCTGTTGAACATGCTCTAAAAGGAAGGGACGGCACGACATGGAACAGGTTCCGGCATATATCGTACTGGGAATTATTGCGGGAGTTCTGAGCGGCCTTGTAGGCATCGGCGGAGGAATCATCATCGTGCCCGCACTTGTGATTCTTTTCGGGTTTTCCCAGCACATGGCCCAGGGAACGACCATCGCCCTCATGGTTCCCCCCATCGGCATCCTCGCCGCATGGGCGTATCACACCCAGGGATACGTGGATATGAAGGCCGCTGCCGTCATATGCATCGGCTTTGTTTTCGGATGCTACTTCGGGGCAAAACTCGCCATAACACTACCCAGGTTTTATCTGGAAAAAATCTTCGGCATCGCATTGCTGCTTATCTCCCTGAAAATGCTCTTCTCAAAATAGTGTCCATCCGGAAACTCCGGATGAGACACTCATTTTTGATCTTTCGTCTTCTGCTTCCCGCCCTATCACCGCTTCATAGTTACCTATCATTTCTAATTAATTTTGCGAAAATTTTATAAAATTTAGCTAAAGTTTTGGCCGGAATGTCCGAAACAAAAGGACAAGGGTCACAAGTGCGCCCCTTGTTGAGTTCAAGGGCCTTCACTTTCGTATCCCGGACAGTGGATTTTTCTTGCCTTACGCCACGCACGTTCCGTTCCCTGCATGTGGCGGAGATCAAAGAAAACCGGATTTCAAGCCTGTCCATGCCCCGGTTGAATGCCGACTCTCCGGCAGCGTCATTTTGATTGGAATCCCAACCAGCGCGTTCCGGCGCCTGCCCGAGGCAGCTACCACCAAATTCACTACGTTCGTACAAAAACAATTAGAAATAAAGGAGCAGCGATGGAGGCATCGGAAAAAGCAGCGAAACAGTATCTGACCTTCGAACTGGCCCACGAGACGTTTGCCGTGGATGTTGCCAGGGTACGGGAGATCCTGGACTTCATCAGCATCACCAAGGTTCCGCGGACGCCGGATTTCATGCGCGGGGTCATCAACCTGCGCGGCAGCGTCGTGCCGGTCGTGGACATGAAGCTGAAGTTCGGCATGGAAGAAACGGAAAAGACGGTCGACACCTGCATCATTGTCCTGGAAGTCGCCATCGAGGGAGAAACGACCATCGTCGGCGCCCTCGCCGACTCCGTGGAAGAAGTGCTGGAATTAGAGCCCGACCAGATTGAACCTCCTCCGCGCATCGGCATGAAGCTGAACATCGACTTCATCAGCGGCATGGGAAAACTGGGCGAGAAATTCGTTATCATCCTCGACACGGACAAAATTTTCACCTTCGAGGAAGCAGCGGCGTTGCAGGAAGCAGGCGAAGCTGACGTTGCCTGATATCCTGAAGACTTTACAAGGAAAGGAACAACAATGAGTACTTCGGAAAATTCAAGCGGATTGAGCCTCAAGGCCAAAGTCATGGCCGGATTCGCGGTTGCTGCTGTCATCGTCGGCATTATTGGAGGATTCGGCATTGCCCGCATCAACAGCATCAATGAATCATACTCGAAAAACCAGGCGCCCTATGCGGCGCTGGTGAAAATCGCGAGCGCCACCCAGAGCGAGCGCGCCACATTGCGCAATATCATCTCCGCAAAAAATGCGGCGGAAGTGAAGAGCAAGGCGGCATCCATCAAGGAATTGGACGCCAGGATCTCTGACGGGATCACCCTGCTGGAAAAACAGGCAGCGTCCCCGGAAGAAAAGACAGGGGTCGCTTCGCTGAAAAAAGCTCTCACAGCGCTCTCTTCCAACAAAGACAAGGTAATCCAGCTTGCTCGGGACAACCGGCAGGAAGACGCAGCCAAGGCTCTCCGTGACCCGGAGATCCAGAAAGTATCCGGAGTACTATCGGGCTCGCTCCAGAAGCTCATGGAAGACATGTCCGCGGGCATGGAGAAGTCATCAACGGCGTCCGGCGCAACCGACACGACCCTGCTGATCGCCATCGTCCTGGGCATGCTTGCCGCCTTGGGTCTGGGAATCGTCATCAACGGCATCGTCCAGCGGCAACTGGGGGACGATCCCAAGCATGTGGCGGAAATCGCGCAGAGAGTCGCGGCGGGCGACCTTTCCCTGGAGATTGACATGACAGGGAAAGACACCGACAGCATACTGGGCTCGGTGAATGAAATGGTCCGGGCAATCAAGGGGCTGGCAGGTGACACCCATTTGCTGGCACAGGCTGCGGCAGCGGGAAATCTCAAGGCCAGGGCCGACGAGAAAAGGCACACCGGCGAATTCCGGCGCATCATCTCCGAAGTCAACGACATGCTCGACGCGACCCTCGGACCCGTCCACCACGCGGCCGAGCACATCAACCAGCTGAGCCGCGGCGAAATCTTCGACGAAATCACGGACGGCTACAACGGCGACTTCGCGGAACTGAAAGAAAGCCTGAATCGCCTGAGAAACGCCCTGGAAGCAGTACGCCTCGACGTGCGCGAGGTCTGCATCGCCTCCTACGAAGGATACCTGGACACACGCGTCGACACCACCAAGCACGAAGGCTTCTTCTCCAAGGTCGCCGGAGGCATGAACAATATATTCGAAAACATGACCGCCCCCCTCAAGGTTTCCATGGACTATGTGGGCAAGATCAGCAGGGGAGAGCTTCCCGACACGATCACCGAGGAATACCGCGGCGACTACAACAAGCTCAAGGACAGCATCAACACGCTCGTAAACACCATGTGCGGACTTCGCGGCGAACTCGGCACCCTGATCCGGGCAAGCCAAAACGGCGACCTGAGCGTCAAGGGCGATGTAGCTAGGTTCGAAGGCGAGTGGGCCGACATCGTTAAGGGCCTCAACGAGCTCATAGACGGCTTCGGCTCCCCCATCGAGGAGATTTCATCCTGTCTGGACAAAATCAGCAAGGGAGAAATTCCTTCCAGGATCATTACCAAATTCAGCGGCGCGTTCGAGCAGATGCGCGGCAATCTCAACAATTGCATCGACGGGCTCGGCGGGCTCGTTGAGGCAAACAACGTTCTGCAGAAGATGGCGGTCAACGACCATACAGAAAAGGTCGAGGGATACTACCAGGGCGTCTACGCCGAAGTGGGCCGCGCCGTGAATGATGTTCGGGAGCGGCTTCTCAACGCCACGGCGGCAGCCCGCAATATCGCGGCAGGCGATCTCAGCGGCCTGCAAGATCTGAAGGCCGTTAATGACGGTGCGGGCAAACGCTCGGAAAACGACGAATTGCTTCCGGCCTTGATCGGCATGACCGAGGCGGTACAAGCGCTTGTCGCCGATGTCACCATACTGGCGGACGAAGCGATGGCGGGAAGGCTCCTGACCCGCGCCGACGCCGACAAGCACCAGGGTGAATTCCGCGCCATCATCACCGGCGTCAACAATACCCTCGACGCGGTCATCGGACCCCTCTACGCCACGGCCCAGTGCGTGGCCCAGATCGGCATGGGGCAGATTCCGGACTTGATCACCACCGAATACCAGGGCGATTTCGAGGAAATCAAGGAAAGCCTGAACAACAGCATCAACAATGTGAACAACCTGGTGGAAGACGTCAACATGCTCGTCCAGGCGGCCCTGGACGGTGAATTCGAAAAACGGGCCGATGTGGAACGGCACACCGGAGATTTCCAGAAAATCGTGGAAGGCATCAACAAGACCCTCGACACCGTCGTGGACAAGAGCGTCTGGTACGAAGCGATTATCGACGCCGTGCCCTACCCCATCCATGTTACCGATATGGACATGAACTGGACCTTCATGAACAAGCCGTTCGAGAAACTGCTCATGGAAGCAGGACAGATCAAGGACCGCGCATCGGCACTGGGCATGGCCTGCTGCAACGCCGCCGCCAACATCTGCAACACCGACGGCTGTGGCATAAAACAGCTCAACAAGGGAGTGCCGGAAAGCTTCTTTGACTGGCACGGTTCCAAGTGCAAACAGGACACCTCGTTCCTCGTCAACAAGCAGGGCGAGAAGATCGGCTACGTGGAAGTAGTGCAGGACCTTACCGCCATCATCAAGGCGCGCGACTATACTGCCGACCATGTGGAGAAGATGGCCGCCAACCTGCTCATGCTCGCCAACGGCGACCTGAATTTCGACCTGCAGTTGGCCGAAGCCGACCAGTACACCCAGGAAGCGCACGAAAACTTCGTCAAGATAAACAGCAGCCTAGCGGAGGTGAAAAACGCCGTCGGAGGCATGATCCACGACACCGAAGGCCTGGTGCAGGCGGCCCTGAGCGGGGATTTCGACAAGAGGGCCGAAGCGACCAAACATAACGGCGAATACCGGACCATCGTCGAAGGGATAAACAAGACCCTCGACACCGTCGTGGACAAAAACGTCTGGTACGAGGCAATCATCGATGCCGTGCCGTTCCC
Source organism: uncultured Geobacter sp. (assembly GCA_937886325.1). GTDB lineage: Bacteria > Desulfobacterota > Desulfuromonadia > Geobacterales > Geobacteraceae > RPRC01. The sequence continues at coordinate 31,050 of CALABV010000148.1, read as the reverse complement.
CATTCACGTCACCGATATGGATATGAACTGGACCTTCATGAACAAGCCGTTCGAGAAGCTGCTCGTGGAAGCGGGACGCATCAAGGACCGCGTATCGGCACAGGGCCTGCCGTGCAGCAACGCAGCGGCAAACATCTGCAATAACGAAGGCTGCGGCATCAAGCAGCTGAACCGCGGCGTCACGGAGAGCTTCTTCGATTGGCACGGTTCCAAGTGCAAGCAGGACACCTCGTTCCTGCTCAACAAAAAGGGCGAGAAACTGGGCTACGTGGAGGTTGTGCAGGATCTCACCGCCATGATCACCAACAAGGACTACACCAACGAAGAGGTGGACCGTCTGGCAAACAACCTGCTGCTCCTGGCCAAGGGGGACCTTGGCTTCGACCTGAACATCAAGCCCGCGGATCAATACACCAGGGAAGCGCACGAAAACTTCACGAAAATCAACACCAGCCTGAAAGAAGTGAAAGACGCCATGGAGGAGATAACCGAGGTAACCAAGGAGATTGCCGACGGCAACCTGATGGTCACCGTAAAACCGCGCTCGGCGGAGGACGAGCTGATGATCGCCCTGGCGAGCATGGTCGAAAAGCTGAACGGCGTCGTGAACGACGTAAAGGGAGCGGCGGACAACGTGGCTTCGGGAAGCAGGCAGATGAGCGCCAATTCCGAGCAGATGTCCCAGGGCGCGACGGAACAGGCGGCCGCGGCCGAAGAGGCGTCGTCCTCCATGGAACAGATGTCGGCCAACATCAAGCAGAATGCCGACAACGCCATGCAGACCGAAAAAATCGCGGTAAAGTCATCGGAAGAGGCGAACGAGGGCGGCAAGGCCGTGGCCCTGACCGTATCGGCCATGAAGGAGATCGCGGACAAGATTAACATCGTCGAGGAAATCGCCCGCCAGACCAACATGCTGGCGCTGAACGCGGCCATCGAGGCGGCCCGTGCGGGCGAGCACGGCAAGGGTTTCGCCGTGGTCGCGGCAGAAGTCAGGAAGCTGGCGGAACGGAGCCAGGCGGCAGCGGGCGAAATCAGCGAACTGTCGGCCAGCAGCGTCGAGATCGCGGAAAAGGCCGGGTCGCTCCTTGCCAACATCCTGCCGAGCATCGAAAAGACCGCGGATCTGGTGAAGGAGATCACGGCGGCCAGCCGCGAGCAGGACTCCGGCGCCGAGCAGATCAACCGCGCCATCCAGCAGCTCGATCAGGTCATCCAGAAGAACGCCAGCGCGGCGGAAGAAATGTCCTCCACCGCGGAAGAACTCTCCGCCCAAGCCGAGCATCTCCAGGGCGCGGTGGCCTTCTTCCGCACCGAAACGACACGGGCGGATTTCTCAGCCAAGCCCGCCCCGCTGAAGAAAATCGAGGCCGGAAAGCCGGCGCTGAATTTCCTTCCGAGAAACGAGGCTTCCTCTCGGCAAAAAAACGGAAACGTCAACGTCGGATTCAACCTGAACATGGATAACGACTCCCTCGATTCGGAATTCGAGAGATTCTAGTCAAAACAGGAGAAACGCCATGCGGTTAGCCTTGCCGCATGGCGTCCTGCGTATAATGATCTGTTTATTTTTGAAAATCCGGCATTCAGCCCAAACATAAAGGAACGGCGGACATATGATCCCAGTAACCAGAAAAATCGCGACAATCACCAGCATACTGCTGCTTGCCGTCGCATCCACCGCTCTCATCCCCCACGCCGCGACACGAATCGCCTCCGCCTGCGTGCTCGCTGCCGGCATGGCCGTCGCGCTCCACCTGCTGTCCTCGAGAAAGGAAAACGCTACAGAGGTCGACCCTATCGGGGAAACCACCCCCGACGCGCCGCCGGCACAGGATCTGGCGCCGGTCCGCGACATGCTGAAAAGGAGCACGCTCCTTATCCCGGTGCTGACAAGCCAACTTGATGTGGTAATCAAGGAGACGGAAACGGCCGTGCTGGAAATCGGCGAAAGTTTCATGGAAATAGTCTCCAGGGCGCGAAACCAGGCGTCCAAGGCCGCCAACGCCTTCGGAGAGCTGGCGGAGGGCGACGGCCGAGACGGCAAGGCGCTCATCGAACTCAGCCGGGAGGCGCTGGGCGCGGTGATGGCCAACCTGCACAGCGTCAACGACGTTGCCCTCCACACCCTTGAAAACATGCGGAAGGTAACCCACACCATGGAAAACATCCGTGAAGTTGTCCATGAGATAGAATATATCGCCGACCAGACCAACCTGCTTGCCCTGAACGCCTCCATCGAGGCGGCGCGCGCCGGTGAACACGGCAGAGGCTTTGCCGTGGTGGCGGATGAAGTACGCAAGCTGTCGGCGCGTTCCACGACCGCGGCCAGCGAGATAGGCAAGCTTATCCGGGCCGTTGAATCGGAGATTTCCTGCATGTACGGAGAAACGGAAAAGAGCGCCGAAGCCACGGAGCTCCGCTCACGGGAGTCGGAAGAGATCATGAACGACACCCTGAGCAAACTCAACGACGTCATGCTCACGGCGCAAAACGAGCTGGACAGCCTGTCCACGGAAACGGAGGCCCTGGCCAAGGACATCGGAGGCATTGTTATTTCCATGCAGTTCCAGGATATAACGCGACAGAAGATCGAGCATGTCATCGAACCGCTCCAGGCCCTCAAAGCGGAATCCGAAGAGCTGGCGCGGATACTGGAGGGCGGCGGTCCGCTCAGCGGATCGGGGAGCACGGACGGCGGCATGTCGTGGCTGGAAGACATGTACACCATGGAATCGGAACGGGAAACCATGAAACAGGCCATGGCCAAGGGCGAATCGAAAGACGGGGAATCCGGGTCCGGTTCCTGCGTCTTCTTCGACTGACACCGAAGGGCGGAAAAAGGAATGACAGCCGGAGATACTTCGGACGATACCGATTAACAGCACTACTTCACGAGGGAAAAAAAGAATGGCACACACACTTCTTATTGTTGTTGATTCGGCTTCCATGCGGCAGATGGTTTCTTTCACCCTGAAGGACGCGGGGTACGACGTCATTGCCGCCGCCAACGGCAAGGACGCCTTGACGAAACTGGACGGCGCCAAGATAGCCATGGTGATCACCGACCTGAACATGCCGGAAATGGACGGCATCGAGCTGATCAAACAACTGCGCGGCAAAGCCGGATTCAAATTCACGCCCATCGTCATGCTGACCACGGAATCCCAGGACAGCAAGAAAATGGCCGGCAAACAGGCCGGGGCGAGCGGTTGGATCGTCAAACCCTTCAAGCCGGATCAACTGCTTGACACCGTGAAGAAATTCGTGAAATAGCACGCCGTTGATTTCCGTCCCATCGGTACATGTAACGATACTTCCGGGATTCATCCCGCGGCGCGGAATCGATCCGTCCGACGATATGGGAACCACCGCATGTCTGCTGCGCGGCGCCCGCATCAAGGAGATACGATGAACACTACATTCAATGTGTCGGGAGACACCGGGACCCTTGCCCTGAGCGAATCCCTGACAATAGAGGACGCGGCTGGGCTGAAAGAAGCGGTCGGCGATGCGTTGACGTCCTCGGCGAACCTGACCGTCGACCTTTCGGCGGTTGACGCAATCGACCTCTGTTGCCTGCAAGTGCTCTGCTCCGCCCATAGGACCGCGGTTTCGAGAGACAAAACGCTGATGATTATCAATCCGCGCGACGGATTCCGGGAGACCATCCGGGAAACAGGGTATCTCCGACATGTGGGATGCGTGGACACCGGCGACCACCGGTGCCTGTGGGTCGACAGGAGCGTTGAGAAGGCGGAGTGCGAGACATGGTGATGAACGAACAGCACAAGGAAGCATTCAGGGAAGAGGCTTACGAGCTCCTTGCGGAACTTGAATCAGCGCTGCTGGAACTGGAAGAGAACCCGGACAATCAGGAAATGATCGGCCGCACCTTTCGCGCCATGCACACCATCAAGGGTTCGGGCGCCATGTTCGGCTTCACCGACATCGCTGAATTCACCCATGAAGTGGAAACGGTCTACGACAAGGTCCGCGGCGGCCTGGTATCCGTGGACAAGTCGCTCATCGATTCGACGCTCAAGTCCTGTGATCTGATCCGGGCCATGCTGGGGGGCGCCGGCGGCGCGGATGAGGCTGAAATACGGCGGCTGAAGGACGTCTTCATGAACATGGCGCGCTCCGGAACGGAAGACTCGCCCGAAAAAGCGAAGACGGGTTCCGCATCCTCTCCTTCCGAAAATCGTTCCAGCGAAAAGACCTACCGGATACGCTTCAAACCGGCGCAGGACATCTATCTCACCGGCACCGACCCGATCCTGCTTCTGAACGAGCTGCGCGAACTGGGCGAATGCAGGGTGGTCGCCCACCTCAATGAAATTCCGCCCCTTGACGAGCTGAACCCGGAATTCTGCTACACGTACTGGGACATCATCCTGACCACCAGCCGCGGAGACAACGCCATACGGGACGTGTTCATCTTCGTGGAAGAGGACAGCGAGTTGCGCATCGACGTTATCGATGAAAGCTCGCTCCCCTTTGACCAGGTAGAACAGAAAAAGCTCGGCCATATCCTCGTGGAACGGGGCGACCTCACAGCGGAAGACATGGTGAAGGTGCTGGAGAGCAGGAAACTCTTCGGCGAACTCGTGGTGGAGAAAGGGCTGGCCGAGCCCTCGAAGATCGAAGCGGCGCTCGTGGAGCAGCAGCAGGTGAGGGAGGTCCGGCAGAGAAGGCAGACCACGGAAACGGCATCCAGCATCCGGGTGCCGTCGGATAAGCTGGACACCCTGGTGAACCTGGTGGGCGAACTGGTGACGGTGCAGGCGCGGCTCACCCAGACCGCGGCATTTCGCAACGACCCGCACCTCACCCTCATCGCGGAAGAGGTGGAACGGCTGACCTCGGAGCTGCGGGACAGCACCCTCAACATCCGCATGATGCCCTTCGGCAGCACTTTCGGCAAGTTCAAACGCCTTGTGCGCGACCTGTCCGACGATCTCGGCAAGGAAGTGGAGATGATAACCGAGGGCGCCAGCACGGAACTGGACAAGACCGTCATCGAGCGCCTGAACGACCCCCTGGTGCACATCATCCGCAACAGCATCGACCACGGCATCGAGTCGCCCGAGGTGCGCGAGGCGCACGGCAAACCCCGCCATGGGACCGTCCGGCTCATGGCTGAGCATTCGGGCGATTGCGTCTTCATCACCATCCAGGACGACGGCGCCGGGCTGGACAAGGACGCCATCCGCGCCAAGGCCATCGAGAGACGCCTCATATCCGAAACCGCCGAACTCTCGGAAAAGGAGCTGTTCGGCCTTATCTTCGCCCCCGGTTTCTCAACCGCCAAGAAGATAACCGGCGTGTCCGGGCGCGGCGTGGGCATGGATGTGGTCAAGCAGGCCATCGAAGCGCTGCGCGGCGCCATCGAGATCAGCAGCCGCAAGGGTGAAGGAACCACCATCACCATCCGGCTCCCCCTTACCCTTGCCATCATCGAAAGCCTGCTGGTGAAGATAGGCAACGACCGGTACGTCCTGCCCCTTTCCTTCGTGGAGGAGTGCGTGGTCCTGACCGGCAGGGACATCGAGGCGGCACACGGAAAAGACCTGGCCAACGTGCGCGGCCATATGGTTCCGTATGTTCCGCTCAGAAAGCGGTTCGAGCTGAAGGGCGACGCCCCCGACATCCAGCAGGTTGTCATCACCTCCATCGACGGGGAGCGGGTCGGTCTGCTGGTGGATACGGTGATCGGCGAGCACCAGACCGTTATCAAGTCCCTGGGAAAGGTCTACCACAATGTCCATGGTATATCAGGGGCGACCATCCTGGGCGACGGCACGGTGGCGCTTATCCTCGACATACCGCAACTGGTGAAGTGGGGATAGGCCGCGTGTCGTCGCGCATTACATCCCGTCAACCTATGTAAAAACGGACTCCGCGTACTCAGGAAAGATTTCCATGCACCATCCATCCAGCCCGGATACCCACAGGCCCTCGCACCATGCCGCCGCCTTGACAGACAAGGATTTCCGGCGTTTCAGCGCGCTCATCGCGGGTGTCTGCGGCATCAAGATGCCCGACGTCAAGAAACACATGCTTGAGTCGAGGCTGCGGAAACGCCTGCGCAGCCTCGAAATGCATTCGTTCCGGGATTACTACGAATTTCTGACAAGTCCGGAAGGCAGGCAGGTCGAGATGGTACCGATGATCGATGCGGTGACCACCAACAAGACCGATTTCTTTCGCGAACCGGCACATTTCACCTATCTGACGGAAAATGTGCTGCCCGAGCTGCTGCCCTCCATGACGAGCAACCGTGTAAAGATCTGGAGCGCCGGGTGCTCCAGCGGGGAAGAGCCGTATACCCTGGCCATGGTCCTGAGTGAATATGCGCGGACCCGCGAGCACTTCACCTTTTCCATCCTCGCGACCGACATCTGCACCAGCGTATTAGAAGCGGCCCACCGGGGCGTGTACGATGAGGAAAAGATCGCCCCCGTACCCCATGAACTGCGAAAACGATACCTGATGCGCAGCAAGGACAGGAACCGGAAAATCGTCAGGATGGCGCCCGAGATGCGGTCCCTCATCACCTTCCGCCGCCTCAATTTTCTCGACAATGGATACGGGATCCGGGATCGGATGCAGATCATCTTCTGCCGCAACGTGCTCATCTATTTTGACCGGCCGACCCAGGAAAAGGTCATCAATAATTTCTGCCGGCATCTGCAGCCGGGCGGCCACCTGTTTCTCGGCCACTCGGAGACCATTAACGGACTCGATGTCCCCCTGGTTCAGGTCAACTCCACCATCTACCGAAAGCCCGCATGAGCGCGTCGTTCAAACAGGAAAAGAAAATATTTCTGAGGCCCGGCCGGGTCTTTTTCTCCAATCGCCCGTCGGTGGTGACGACCGTGCTCGGTTCCTGCGTCTCGGTGACCATGTTCAGCGCCGATCACCGTTGCGGAGCAATCTGCCACGCCATTCTCCCGGAGGAGAAGGATCCGGGTGACGCCTGCCGCTACGTGGATTCATCCATCATGCAAATGCTGCGGGCTTTTTCTCGCAACGGAATTGATTATTCCCGGATTGAGGTTAAATTATTCGGGGGTTCCAATGTTCTGCCGCTGGTTGAGGCCGGAAAACAAAGGGCGACCGTTGGACAACAGAACATTGAAGCGGCCATGCGTATCATCGAACGGGAACGGCTCAATCTCGCCGCTTCGGACCTGGGGGGAGTGCGGGGGAGGAAGATCCTGTTCCGTACCCATACCGGCGAAATTCTGCTGAAACGTCTGCACCGGGTAGAAAGGCCGACACCATGAACAAGAAGATTCGGGTACTGATTGTCGACGATTCGGCGGTGGTGCGACAGGCGCTTACGGAAATACTCTCGTCGGATCCGCAGATAGACATCCTCGGCACTGCGTCCGATCCGTTTATTGCAGCGCAGAAGATCCGGGAAGAGGTTCCGGACGTCATAACGCTCGATGTGGAGATGCCGCGCATGGACGGCATCACCTTTCTGCAGAAGATCATGAGCCAGCACCCGATCCCGGTCGTCATGTGCTCAAGCCTGACCGAGGAAGGTTCGGAGACGGCCCTGAAAGCGCTGGAATACGGCGCGGTGGAGATAATCCAGAAGCCCAGGCTTGGGGTGAAACAGTTTCTGGAAGAGTCGAAGGTGATCATCTGCGATACGGTCAAGGCCGCGTCACAGGCGCGGGTCAAGCGCATTTCCCCGGGAGTCAAAAAAGTCGCGCCGAAACTGACCGCCGATGCGGTCATCGCGAAACCGACCGGAAACGCCATGATTCAGACAACGGAAAAGGTGGTGATTGTCGGGGCATCCACCGGCGGGACCGAGGCGCTGAGGGTATTCCTGGAGGCGATGCCCCTGGACGCGCCGGGCATCGTCATTGTCCAGCACATGCCTGAGCACTTCACTCGTTCCTTTGCCGCGCGCCTGGACAAAATCTGCCGTATTTCGGTGAAGGAGGCGGAAAACAACGACACCGTGGTACGGGGACGGGCGCTCATCGCGCCGGGCAACGACCATGCCCTGTTGAAGCGGAGCGGCGCCCGCTACTACGTGGAAATCAAGGACGGCCCCCTGGTAAGCCGCCACCGGCCGTCGGTGGATGTGCTGTTCCGATCGGCGGCCCGGTATGCGGGGAAAAACGCGGTAGGGGTCATTATGACGGGAATGGGAGATGACGGGGCCAAAGGGCTTCTTGAGATGAAGGAAGCGGGCGCCGCGACCATCGCCCAGGATGAACAATCGTGCGTTGTCTTCGGCATGCCCAAGGAAGCGATCAAGCTGGGCGCGGCGAATCGCGTACTGTCCCTGGAGAGTATTGCCGGAGCAGTGGTGAAGGAGTGCCAGTAGCCCGCGGCAGGACGCGGCTTTGGCGCACTCCCCTATTCCCCTCCCTTTTCGGGAACACTTTCCCCCGCAACGGCGCCCACATCCGCGACGAACCTGGCAAGGGAAAGGGAAAGCCGTTCCAGCACCACCAGCCATTCACGGAGGTGCTCTTCACCGTCGGGCGTCAGATCGTACAGCCTGCGCGCCGGCCCGCCCCCGCTCACGTCCCAGTTCGAAACCACGAAACCGTTCTCTTCCAGGCGGCGGAGCGTCCGGTACAGTGCGCCCGGCTCGATGCGGGAATCAGTCAGGGCGTTGTCGTTGAGAGCCCTGGCCAGGTCGTACCCGTGTGTTCGTCCCTTTGTCTTCAACAGGTACAGGGTTACCGGCTCCACAAAGCGATACAGGTTCCCCATCCCGCAGGAGCAGGGGTTGTTCGGGCCGTGGCGATGACAGATTCCTCGGGGCATCCGGTTCCTCCTTATCTATTCTTGACTGCCAGTCGTGCGCGCACTCATAATTCTCGCCATTTCCTCCGAAGAATACACTGCTATGCGGGAAATGCTGAAATCCTTCCGATTCCGGGTAACAATCGCATCAGCTCCCACGTGACAAGCCGATTCGTGAATCACCGCATCTTCAAGATCCTGGAAATCAACATGGAAGGCGGATTCCAGGACATGCCTGTTGACAGGGGCTACCTCAAACAGGCTGAGCAGTTTCCCGATTTCTTCCCGTGCCCGTACCGCGCCGATCGTCCTGGACGCAAGATAGAATACGGTTGTAATAGTAGTTCCGCACAAATACCCGATGACGGACCCGTCTTCCACCCTTGAAAACAAGTCGGCCGCCGCATCCGCATACGGCATCCGATCCATGAGCAGATCAAGGACAATGTTCGTATCCAGAAGGATTTTCAACGGTGCTTTTCCTCCAGATATTTCCTGTAATCCTTTTCGTCCAGCTCGCATTCCCGCAACAAACCGCGGAGTGAACGTGTCACGGTAGTGGAAGAAGACCGCGTACCGGTTTTCTCGCACGTGAGCAATCTGAAATACTCCGCAACAAGCTGGGAAACGGATTTCCCCGCCTTTTCCGCGTATTCTTTCGCCTTTTCAATCAAGTGATCTTCCAGGCGCAGGGTGAGCTTTGTTTGCATGGTCATCTCCGGGCAACCGAGACGTACAATCTTGTTCAAATTGTACGTCTCACTCTCCCTGATGTCAATCTCGTTCTTATCGCAGGGGATGCGAAAAAAATCCCCCCCTTGAGAAAGGGGGGGGGGTATTGGGAGGGTACATCCATTGCCGCGAATCACGGCCGTTTCATCAACCCGCCGCATTGACCAGTACCGTCTCGAAATCCACGTACTTCTTCATGAGCATGGTTCCGCCGCCCTCCGAGACGACACGGAGCACAGCCTCCGCGTCCCTGACCCGTGAACCCGCTACATGGGTTATCCTGGTCCCGGCGAAGACATCGGCGCAGAGCGGCGAGGACGGCCCGAGGAGAACCGCGGCGCGGGGATTTCCGAGACTCTCGAGCAATTCGTCGCAGGTACCGTTGATAAGCGACGTGCCGGTAAGGATGGCAACATCGCACGCCGCCAGGACAGCCTTTCCCTGCTCCGGTGATATCGTCTCGGCGCCGTGATGGGGATTAAGCTCGACAATGTCGAGGCGGCAACCGATCTTCTTCAGGTCGGCCACAATCGGGCCGAAGAAACCGACCATGGCCACCTTGTCCCCGGGGGTAATATTCAGCGTGGAGATGACCTCATCCCGCGAGATCGGCGGACGTGGCAGCGCGGACAGCAGCGCATTGGCCGTGGCCAAGCCGAGGGCGCGGGCCAGGCCGGATTTTTCATCGGCAAGAAACGCCAGAAGCTCCTCCGCCGGTCGACCGGTCAGGGTGCCGGCGGCCTGAAAATGGGTGCAGCAGGGCGCGTCCGATTTGGGTGTCCATGCCACACCGGCGTGTCCGCTTTCCAGACGCACGGCGGTATATCCCAGACCGATTCGGACATCGGCGACAACAGCGCCCCCGGCCTTGGGTTTCAGGAACTCCAGCAAGCGATTCTGTACGTGTAACGTCATCTTCTCCTCCTCTTCAATCACGTTGTTTTCCACTATAATTCATCTCGAAAGCGTCCGCTTCCAGCAGTTCGGCGGCAAGCTCGACGCACTGCGCACACGTGACAATCTTCTTCGCCCTGATTTCGCGGCACTGCTCAGATCCCGCCCGTTCCGCGAAAGACTCGCGCAGTGACTGCTTCGTATCGTGATCATCGTGCAGCAGCAGGGCCGCATGAAGGGCGCCGCACACGCCCCCCGCCGCCTTGCCGCCTCCCAGCGCCCGCGCGGCGTCTATCTCGTTCTGCGTAATATCTTTTCTATGCCGAAAGGCGCTCAGAATGCTCTGGGCGCAGTTGAGTTTTTCTTTGGTATAGGAATGGATGGCTGCTTTTACGGACATTGACTCTCTGCTCCTTGTGTCGGCGAAATCATTTCCACTCTCCGTGCGCCACGGTAGAACCCGCATCTTTCCCGGAGACACTCCCTGTTCCGGTCGGTGAAATCGCACGGGGGAACGGGATCGACGGGGAGCGAAACACCCGACTCCCTGCGCACGAACTCCACCGCCGTGATAATGGCCCGGAACGATTCGCGCTTGCAGCAGCGGGCGCCCCCGTTTTCAGCGATTGCCAGCAGGCATTCGGCGGTAATCATGTTGGACAGCTTCCGTTCCCGATCCGAGAGCGGGGTCGCGCCGGAAACGATGCTCATGAATATCCCGGCGCCGATGGCCGCGCCGCAGGCGCCCTGGAAGCCGCAGAAGCCGCCTTTCACGTCCTCCGCGCGATTCCGCGCCTCCCGAACCTTCTCCGCCACAGAGCATTTTTCTGCATTCGTCGCGGCATGAAACGCAGCCAGGAGCACCGCGGGAACGAGGAAATGATGCTCCGGCCCGTGCATTTTCACCGCGGGATTCTTCATCAGCGTCATCGCCAGGGCAACTGGTGATACGCAATCGGCGTTGGAGCAATACCGCTCGATCAGGTCGTTGGCTCCGGCGTTGTGGCAGGCGTCGCAGACGAAATGACCCATGCGGCAGGAGGCGTTTGTTTCTTTCCGTACACCGCAGTAATAGCAGGTGAGCGTCTCGGTAATTTCGGAGTACAGTACATCATCACCGCAAACGAGGCATCCGGTTCCGTATTCCATATGTTTCTTTGTATGTCCTTTCCGCAAGTAACTACGCGCCCCGAGGGGCCCATCGGGGCGCGTCTTTTCACCAATGGCCCCGCCGTTTACGAATCAACGGCGGAAACCGCACTCCAGCCGGAAGAAGCGGGGATTCAGTCCCGCAAGGGGCTCCCGCAGCTTGGCCAGTTCCTGTTCGGGTCCGTGGACTTCCAGACGGATAATGTCCGCTATCTTCAACGCTTCTCCCAGCAGCGCGCCCACGTTCTCCAGGTGGGCCAGGAGGCCTTCCGCGTCTGCGTAGCCCTCGCGGCAATGGGCCTCGTCTCCGTCGAAGGTGAAACCGTAATACAGGCATTTCGGCTCTTCCTTCGTTTTCGCCACCATTTCGCCGCCCAATCGCCTGAATTCATCCGCCTTGCCGTCCTTGATTCTGAAATAGGGTACGATGGTACAACAGTTGTCATCAGTTGCCATAGTGTGCTCCTTTGTTTTGGAATTCAACCCCGTAACTTCGAACAGCCGGTATTCTTTGCTATTCCATAGTGCAAGCCTCATCGACGGTCGTCACGGCCCCACCCGTTATATATCCGTTTCCCCAACCGACGGCAAGGGGTATTTCGATACGACTACACCGTGGCTCCGCTTTGGCTTCAGTGATCAATTCCTCGCCGCTGCGTGCCGCTTTGCAAAAAATCTCAGGGATTATGTGTATATAACACATATAAAATAAAAATCATTCCGTTGTCTGTCAAGAAAAAAGATAATGCGCTGTTGCTCATATGCGTCGACATACGCGACTGCGACCGTCGTTTCGTGGATGATTGTAGAGAATATGGATGGCGTTCGGATGCAACCTCATGATCACCCATCCTTTTCTCCCTAGAAACAATTGATTTTTCAATACGTGTGGTAAACTTATAAATGTTCTCTGTCATATATACCATCAACTGCCATGCCGGACTCAAAACGCGAACATTTCTCACCCGAAAACGCGGTGAAATGAAATGCGGAATACCCTCTAATCCGGGGACACCCGTGTACGTGAGGTTCACGATATGCGCAAAACACGGTTCCTTTTCACTTGCCGCTTCCTTGCGATTTTATTGCTCCCTCTCCTGCCGGCCGGATGCGCGGGGATTGCCAAGGGTGTGGCCCAGGCCGTCATGGAAGACAAGGGGACGCCGACAGTGGATACTCGGCAGTGCTACGTGAGAGGGAGAGCATTCGAGGGACTCGAGACCTTCCTGTGCAAGGCGGAAAAAGGCGCGGTGGAGCCCGGCCGGAAATTTCCGGATCTCAAAGTGCTCATGGTGCACGGCATGGGCAGCCACCAGCCCGGCCATTCCGCCCGCTTGGCCGAGAACCTGGCGCGCGCCCTTTCCCTGAACAGGGTGCAGGAAAAATACCGGGAACTGACCCTGTCACGGCCTCACTTCCCGGATCAAAAGGTCGGCAACCTGCGTGTGTGCCGATTCCTGAACGGCGACGGTACACGGAACATGATTTTTTATGAACTTACTTGGGATCCCATTGTCGAACAGGAGAAACAGAGCCTGAATTTCGACAGTTCGGAGGAATACGCCTACCGGCGCGCCTCCATCAACAGGGTGCTGAAGGACTTTGTGAACAGTACGGTTCCGGATGTCCTCATGTATAAAGGCACCTCCATGGAGATGATCCAGTCGGCGGTAACCCAGTCCCTGTGCTGGATGATGGGGAGGGAGTGGGAAGAGTTGCCGGACTCGGGCGTCAACTACTGCGATCCGCTGAAGGAAAATGTCTACAAAAACCTTGACGACAGGTTCGTGTTCATCACGCACAGCCTGGGAAGCCGGATTACGGTTGACACCATGCAGCGTCTCGCCGTCCTGGCCCGGCAGGACCCGAGGATGGCAAAGTGTATCGAAGCGCTGAAACAGAAGGAATTTACTGTATTTATGCTCTCCAACCAGCTTCCCCTGCTTCAGTTGGGGAGCCCGAAACCGGAAATTACCGGCAAAATCGACGAAATCTGTTCACCCGACGGACCCCTGTCCACTGATCGTCTCTTCGGCGAACTGAAGCTCGTGGCCTTCAGCGACCCCAATGATCTTTTCAGCTATACACTGCCGCCCCGATTTCTCGACGAGCACCTGGACTCCCGCATCTGTCCGACGCTGACCAACGTTATTCTCAACGTTGCGCCGGTCAAAGACCTGTTCGGACTGGGAGACGTGGCCAACCCCATGTCGGCCCATACCTCCTATGACAATGATGCCCGTGTCATCGGCCTGATAACCCGCGGTATCGGCGGACCCGACACGGATCCCGTGGTCAGGGAGCGCTGCGTCTGGATTGAGGCGGTTCCTGAAAAGAGGTGATGGATCGGCAAGAAAACTCTGTAATGAAGCATCTCCTGTATGCGTGATCCCTGTAGCGCGGCGAAAGGCGCCGAAAACCGCATCATCCGCGGATTTGAACAAGGAGGTTGACCATGGCGGAAAAACCGAAGGTTGGCTGCGCACGCCCGACCGGCGGCCTTGTCGGACAGGCGGAACCAGGCCGGCCAAAAGATGAAACGCAATCCGTAAAGGAGGTAAGAAAAATGATCCAAGTGGGAAAAGCGGCTCCGGATTTTGTCGCTCCGGCTTACTGCAAAGGCGAGTTTACCGCGGTAAAGCTTTCGGAACATTTGGGGAAATGGGTCGTCCTGTGTTTCTATCCGGGTGACTTCACCTTTGTTTGAGCGACCGAAATAGCGGCGGTCGCCGCTCGGTACGAGGAGTTCAGGAAGCTTGGCGTGGAGGTCCTGTCCATGAGCGTTGACAGCGTCTTCGTGCACAAGATGTGGAACGACAAGGAACTGTCGAAGATGGTGGAGGGAGGCGTCCCGTTCCCCATGCTTTCCGATGGAGGGGGCAAGGTCGGGACTGCGTACGGTATTTATGATGAGGATGCCGGTGTGGAAAACCGGGGCCGGTTCATCATCGACCCCGAAGGGGTGATCCAGGCCTACGAGGTCCTCACGCCGCCGGTAGGCAGGCATGTGGCCGAAAGCCTGCGCCAGATCCAGGCGTTCCAGCTGGTGAGGGAAAGCAAGGGAACAGAGGCGACACCATCGGGTTGGAAACCGGGGAAGCTGACACTCAAGCCGGGACCGGATCTCGTCGGCAGGGTGTGGGAAGTCTGGAGCGTCGACATGGAATCCGACTAGATGGGCTCATGGAGCGTATGTGCCCCAACCGCCAGGAGGGACTGTGATCCGAGCCGGCAAATCCTGTTGTTTGCCGGCCATTTTTTGCCCGCGCGCCTGAATACCTGGTTTCCGTCCGGAAACTTTTAGATCGATGCCCCGGAGCCTGGATAAAAATTGACGTCTTGCAAAAAAAGGGGATATGGTACCGAGAAACCCTGTCGGATACCTGCCGAGCACACGGCATGCGGCAAGGCGGAAATTCACGTATCGAGGATGAGCACCATGCATTTGAGAAGCAGGATTCTGGAATCGGTCCGGAAAAGCTGCAACGACACGCTGGAATTGAGAATCCGGAACTTTCTGAAACCGCCCGTACTGGAATCGAAAGTCGCCCCCTTCAGCGTGGCGGTGTTGGAAAACGGCGCCATAGGCATCAGCTACAACCTGTTTCATCGAGACTCCGAGGCGCTTGAACGGTACCGGAGGTGGGATATGCGGGACCTCGTCGGGAGCCGGGCCGAAGAGATCATACCCCTGTTTCTCTCAGAAGACCCCGTGAAAAAAACCGCCGGCCTCGCCGTTCTGAACGCTCTCTCTCAGGATTTCATCAGCAGGAATCCCGGGTCGTACCGCATTGATGCGACGAGCAATCTCTTCGGTCTGATGGGCCTTGACAAATCCAGCAGGGTCGGCATCGTCGGATATTTCCGTCCCATGATGGAAAAGCTCCTCAGCCGGGCTGGAGAGGTGATTGTTCTCGAAGAATCCGAGGAATTGCTGAGGGGTACATACCCTTTCACCATGACCGGCGATCCGGGCGAACTGCGTCGCTGCGACAAGGTGCTCATCACGGGGACAACCGTGCTGAACGATTCCCTGCCGGAACTGATAGGCTATTGCACAGCCGCCGACTTTATCACCGTCATGGGACCCACGGCCGGATTTCTGCCCGATGCGCTCTTCGACCTCGGCATCCATGCCGTCGGGTACTCCCGCGTGGAAAAGCCGGAATTGTTCCTGCGCCTGTTCTCCAACGGCATAAAATGGGACGACTCAACGCGCAAGGTGTGGATCATGCCTCAATGACGACAACACATGCAGGCCGCGCGATAGCTGCGGAATGACGATCTTGTCCGCGCAGGTCCCAATCGCC
This sequence comes from uncultured Geobacter sp., assembly GCA_937886325.1. GTDB lineage: Bacteria > Desulfobacterota > Desulfuromonadia > Geobacterales > Geobacteraceae > RPRC01. Next base: position 15,181 of record CALABV010000148.1, on the reverse strand, counting down.
CTATCCGGATACGTCCTCCATCGTTCCTCTGGTTGCAAGGAAGGCAGCGCATCCCCCATGCCGATCACGTCAACCTTGTCCGAAAACGTAAAAAAAACCCATGGTAAAGAAAGGTTGATGCATCCCCTCCCTCAGACCTTATTTCAAACAGCTCACAAAGACAACGCTATACCCGTGCAAATCGCACTATTGCCGACGAAGGCCGCGGCCATCCTTTTCCGGAAGCTCAATGCCGAGTTGCCGTATCTTGCGGAACAGGGTGCTGACATCAATGCCCAGTTCCCCGGAGGTGCGCTTCCGGCTGCCGCCGTTGCGGCGCAGCGCTTCAGAAATGACCATTTTTTCAACCGCATCCAACCGCATGGGCTGTGAGCCCTCGGAGCCCCGTCCGGTTGACGGTCGCAGCTCGGGCGGGAGATGAATCATCTCGATCATGCCGCCGCGGCACAGCACGAAGGCTTGCTCGATTATATTTTCCAGTTCGCGAACATTCCCGGGATAATCATATTCCATCAGCTGAGCCAATACATCATCGGACACGCCGGCAATGCTCTTGCCGTGCAGCCCGTTGAACTTTGTGACGAGGCGCTCTACCAGCAGTGGAATGTCCTCACGCCGTTTTCTGAGCTCGGGCAATTCCAGTCGCACAACACGAATTCGATAGAAAAGGTCCTCTCGGAATCGTCCGGCCCTGACTTCATCGAGCAGAACCCTGTTCGTCGCGGCGATCACGCGCACATCTACGGCAGCCGGTTTTACGGCGCCCAAGGGCTCGATGGTCCTCTCCTGCAACACACGAAGCAGCCGTACCTGCAATGCCGGAGAGACGTCTCCGATCTCGTCCAGGAAAATAGTCCCGCCGTCGGCCAGGGAAAATCGACCCGGCTTGTCCCGCTTGGCATCGGTAAAGGCGCCGGCCTTGTATCCGAACAACTCGCTTTCCAGCAGCGTGTCCGGAAGCGCAGCGCAGTTTACCGCAACGAAAGGCTTATCTTTTCGAGGTGAAAGATGGTGGATGGCGCGGGCGAAAAGCTCTTTCCCGGTTCCGCTCGGACCTTCTATGAGCACGGTGCTGCCGGATTCGGCGACAAGCGGCAACACCTCGAAAAGACGCATCATCGCCGGGCTGCGGCCGACTATGTCCTCGAATGTGTATCGGCCATAGAGCTCCTTGCGGAGCTGTTCCACCTGCGTTAGGTCCTGGAACGTCTCGACACCGCCGATGACCCTGCACTTGTTGTCTTCGAGCAACGCCGTCGAGATGCGAATCGGGATTCGTTCCCCCTGCCGGTTGATGATGTGGGCGGTGGCATTCACGACCGGCAGGCCGCTGGTCATGGTGCGGCGAAGCGCGCAACTCTTTTCGCAGATATCCGCCCTGAAGACATCGCAGCAGCGGCTTCCGATAGCATCCTTTCGGCTGATACCGGTGATTCTCTCCGCCGCGGCGTTGAATGTTGTTATGCGCCACTCCTGATCAACCGTGAAAACGCCTTCGTTCACGGAATCGAGGATAACGGTTTCCCGTTCATCGCAATTTTTCTTGTACGACATCGATTTCCTCCCCGGTCCAAACCATTCAATCGTGCTTTTTGCAATACATTCTTCAATAAGTAATCGCATAATGCACGATTAAGTCAAGCAGACATTTCGAGCCCAGCGCGCAACAATCTGTTTTTATTGCAAGTTCATATATTCTGATAAGTGGCACGACTAATGCTGTTCATATTTATATGAGAGTTGCGATTCCACATTGGCAAGGACGGGTTTCCCCGGTATTCGATGTGGCTGCCAGCGTGCTTCTGGTAGACCTGGATCATGGGGCAGAGATCGCCCGCCGGGATGTTGTCCTGACGGATGATACCCCTGTTGGCCGGGCACGGCGCATGGCGGCACTGGGTGTCCGGACCCTCGTCTGCGGCGCCGTTTCCAGGCCGCTGGAACTCGCCCTGATGCACTCAGGCATCGAGGTCATTCCACAGATTTGCGGAGAGGTTGACCAGGTTCTCGACGCTTACAAAACAGGCCGGATGGGGCAGCCGATATTCAGCATGCCCGGATGCCGCGGGTGGCAAAGGCGGTTTCGCGGGGGAAGAAAGGGCGGAGGACGTTAGTAACGGAGTCTCAGTTCACAGCGAAGGCCCGTCGGATTGGATACGGGAAACTATGGAAGGAGGTCGATATCATGCCGCTGAAAGATGGAACAGGACCGCCACGAGGTGGCGGCCGCGGAGGCGGAGGCGGAAGAATGGGTGGTCCCTATGCTGCAGGTCCCGGCGGCGAGTGCGTGTGCCCCGAGTGCGGACGGAAAACAACTCACATGGCAGGACAACCCTGCAATCTGCAAAAATGTCCCAGCTGCGGGGCAACCATGATGCGGGGTTGAATCGGACCGGGAAGAGGAAGGAGGATGCGACATGCCAAGAGGAGATGGAACAGGCCCGGCAGGTCTTGGGCCGATGACGGGAAGAGGTGCGGGTTATTGCGCCGGTTATCCGGTTGCCGGATTTTTGAACCGGCTCTTTGGGAGAGGTTTCGGAGGTAGCTGGGGTCGGGGCGGCGGCGGTTTCGGCTGGCGGAACCGGTTTTACGCGACAGGCCTGACAGGATGGCAGCGGGCAGGTATGGGAGCAGCGCCACCTTACGCGCCCTATGGGCCGGATTATGGTGCTCCTTTTACACGGGAGCAGCAGATGGACGCACTCAAGGGCCAGGCCGGATATCTGCAAAGCGAACTGGAAGCCATCCGTAAACGGCTCGCGGAGCTCGAAGCAAAAACCGGCGAGGAATAACGTGCAGATTGACAAAGTCTGAACAGGACAGCCGCTGGGGCAGTGACAAGGGATTTCGCACGGCTTCAGCGGCTGTTTGCACCCGCATGGGGAACATAAACCATGCAGGGTGTCCGGTACAGCCTGGTATATTCAAGCGGCCCCTTGACAAAAGGGGCCGCTGTTTCATCGGCCGGCTCCAACTAGAGCCGGTGTCCCTGGACGGGAGTGATTTGGCGCAATCCCAACCCTCAGGAAAAGCCGCCGGAGCTTCAGAGGTTCTGTTCGACCGTTTCGATTGCAACCGCGCAGACTTTGAACTCCGGGACCTTGGCCACTGCATCGAGGTTATCCGAAGTCAGGACATTGATTTCGCTCGCATGAAACGTTGAAAACACCGTTCCAGGAGGAACGCAATCCGTTATCTTCGTCGCAATTTCGATCTCGCCCCTGCGGGAGCGCAGCCTTACCCGCTGTTTGTCGCCGATCCCGAGCTTTTCCGCATCAACCGGATTCACCTCCAACAGGTCATCAGGCGCCAGACGGAAAAGCGCCTTCGATTCACGGGTATAGCTTCCGGTATGGATGTGATACAGCTCCTTGCCGGTGGTCAGCATGAACGGGTACTCTTCATCCGCTTTTTCCCCCGGCGGCTGATACTCGACCGGGAAAAATTTCCCTTTCCCGGTGTCGGTCTTGAAGGCTTCCCTCCAGAGAATTTCCGTGCCCGGATGATCCTTTGCAGGACAGGGCACACGCAGTCCGGCGTCTTCCAGCCGTACATAGGAAATGCCGCCGTAGGAAGGGGTCAGAGATGCGATCTCTTCCATGATTTCAGCAGGGGAAGCATAGTTCATCTCATACCCCATCCGTCGGCCGATTTCGCACAGGATCTCCCAATCCGGCCTGCTTTCCCCCACGGGGTCGATGACCCTGCGCACACGTTGCACGAGACGCCAGGAGCCGGTGAACGTTCCGTCCTTTTCGGCAAAAGAGGCGGCGGGAAGGACCACGTCCGCTATTGCAGCGGTCTCGGAAAGAAAAATATCCTGCAACACGACAAATTCCATGGCGTCGAGTATCTGCCGCGCTTTCCCGAGATTGGGGGTGTTTCTCAACAGATTATCGCCCACTATGTACAGACCTTTTACGGCGCCTTCGTCAAGAACCATGCTTGATTGAGTCAGGCCCGCTTTTCTGGAAAGCGGGACGCCCCAGGCCGCTTCGAATTTTTCGGCGACCTGCGGATTGGTTACGGGTTGTCCGCCCGGATATGCGACCGGCGAGCACCCCATGTCTCCGGCGCCCGGTCCGTTGCTGTGCTTGCCGATGCCGTTGAGTCCCGTGCCCGCTTTGCCCACGTTTCCGGTAAGCAGCGCCAGATTGCACAATGCGGACACGTTGTCCGTCCCGTGGATGTTGTGGATAACCCCCATGCCGTAGAACAGGGAGGCACGGCCGGCCTTGCCGTAAAGCCTCGCGGCTTCGATGATCTGTCCCCCTGGTACGCCGGTTATTTCTTCTACCCTCTCCGGAGTGTACTGCGCCAATACCTTCCGCAATTCATCGATACCGGAGGTTCTTGACTCAATAAACGCCGAATCCTCAAGTCCCTCCGACAAAATCACGTTCATCATGCCGTTGATCAGGGCCACATCCGTTCCGAGCCTCGGCCGCAGCCAGAAATCACTGTACTCGACCAACTCGATCCGTCGAGGGTCCACGACGATAAGCTTTGCCTTCCCTTCCTTGAGTTTCCGTTTCAACATGTCACCGAAGACCGGATACATCTCGGTAAGGTTCAGGCCCGTGACGAGGGCCACTTCCGTTGTCTCGAGAAGCGCGGGCGAGTTGGTCGCCGGGCCGCCGCCGAAGGCCCTTCCGAGCGACACGCCGCTGGGCGAGTGACAGAACCTGACGCAGAAATCGATATTGTTCGTGCCGATGGCGGCGCGCATGAATTTCTGGAAAATATAGTCATCTTCGTTGGTGGTCTTGGCGGAAGCTATGCCGCCAATGGCGTCGCTACCGTATTTCTCCTTGATTCTTTTCAAATTTTCCGCCACGTAGTCCAGTGCCTCGTCCCATCCCGCGGGTTCGAGTTTGCCGTTTCTTCTTATGAGTGGCGTCGTAAGCCGGTTGGGGCTGTTGACATAGTCGAAACCGAACCGTCCCTTGACACACAGATGGCCCTTGTTTTCCGAATTTTCTCTTTCGACGCCATAGGCCCGGATCAGCGTATTGTCCCTGGCCCAGAATTCTATCTGGCAGCCGCCTCCGCAATGGTTACAGGTGGTCTGCACCTTTTTTACCTCCCAGGTACGGCCTGTGAATCGTGCCAGTTTTTCCGTCAGGGCGCCGGTGGGACATGCCTGGAGGCATGCGCCGCAGGATGCGCAGTCGGTATCCCCCCACGGTTCGCGCAAACCCGTGTTGATCGACAGGCCCGGTCCGCGATTGGCGAAGTCGAGAACCTGGCGGTCCGTCACCTCGGCGCAGGTCCGCACGCACCTGCCGCACAGGATGCAGTGGTTGGGATCCCTGACGATAACCTCGCTGGAATCGTCTACCGGGATTACTTCCTTGTTGATGGGGAAGCGGAGGCTCTTGATATCATACTCATATGCCAGTTCCTGCAATTGGCACGCACCGCATTTTTCACAGACCAGGCAATCATGTTCGTGCTCGGAGAGGATCATCTCCAGGTTGATGCGGCGATAGCGGTTGATTTCCTCGTCCTCGGTGATGACTTCCATCCCTTCGCTTACCACGGTGGAACACGACGGCACCAGCCCCCGCATCCCTTTCACCTTGACCAGACAGAGCCTGCAGACCCCAACGGAACTCAAGCCCTCCTTGTAGCAGAGATGGGGTATTTTGAAGCCGTTGTTCTCGCAGGCGGTCAACAGCAACGTATTCTCTTCTACCACGCATGATGTGCCGTTTATCAGTATCGTAATCATAGCACCTTCCTCGATTCGTAAATGATTTCCAGATGAACGCTACCTGACGATAATTGCGTCGAACGTGCAGACATCCTTGCAGAGACCGCATTTCACGCATTTAGCGGAGATAATCCGGTGTGGCTTCTTGATCTCTCCTACAATGGCATTTTCCGGACAGATTTTCTTGCAAAGCCCGCAGCCTACGCATTTCTTTTCATCTATGGAAAACCGGATGAACGGCCTGCAGACCCCTGCCGGACACCTCTTGTCCCGGATGTGGGCCTCGTATTCATCACGGAAAAAACGCAGGGTGCTCAATGTCGGATTCGCCGCTGTCTGCCCCAGGGCGCACAGAGACGTCTTCTTGATGCAGTCCGCCAGCTCGACCAGCGAATCCAGGTCATCCATCTCCCCTTTCCCGTCACTGATCTTTTCCAGGTAATGGATCATCAGCGGCAGACCCCTCCGGCAGGGAAGGCACTGCCCGCATGATTCGTCCTGATCAAACTTGAGAAAAAACTTGGCCGCATCCACCATGCACGAGTCTTCGTCTAGGATGACCATGCCGCCGGATCCCATGATGGAACCGATGGTCTGCAGGGACTCGTAGTCTATGGGCATGTCGAGATGTTCGTTGGGAACGAATCCGCCCGACGGCCCTCCCAGCTGCGCCGCCTTGAATTCCTTGTCGTTCGGGATGCCGCCGCCTATTGCGTAAACGATCTCGCGCATGGTCGTTCCCATGGGAACCTCCACCAGGCCGCTGTTCTTTATCTTCCCGGTCACGCAGAACACCTTGGTGCCGTTCGTGGTTTCCGAACCGACTGAACTCCACCACTGCGCCCCCTTGCGGATGATGAGCGGCACGTTGAACAGCGTGCCCACGTTGTTGATCACGGTCGGCTTGCCGAACAGCCCCTCTATGGCGGGAAACGGCGGACGCGTCCTCGGGTTGCCGCGCTTCTGCTCCAGGGAAGCCAGCAGGGCGGTCTCTTCTCCACAGACAAAGGCCCCGGAACCCAGGAACAGTTCCACGTCGAAATCAAACGAGGAACCGAGGATGTTCTTTCCCAGGAAACCGCACTCCCGGGCCTGGGCGATGGCCAGTTTCAGGGTCTCAACCGCCAGAGGATACTCGGCCCGGACATAGATGTAGCCGCGGTCGGCGCCGATGGCGTAGCCCGCAATGACCATCCCTTCCAGGACGGCATGGGGGTTCCCCTCCAGTTCCGCACGGTTCATATACGCCCCGGGGTCCCCTTCGTCCGCATTACAGACAATATACTTCCGGTCCCCCGCCGCGTTCCGGGCGAATTCCCATTTACGTCCGGTGGGAAAGCCCGCCCCGCCCCGACCTCTCAGACCGGCGGCCTTCACCTCTTCCAGCACTCCCGCGCTGCCCATCCCCAGGGCCTTGGCCAAAGCGGCATACCCTTCGTGCACGATATAATCATTTATACTCCGCGGGTCTATCTCGCCTAGCAGCTCCGTTATCCTGCGCTCCTGGTTGGCAAAAAAGGGCATGGTGAGGTCTATTCTGTACTTGTCGAGGATCTCTCCTTTCACCACATGGTTGCGTACCACCTCAGCCGCCTTCTCGCCGTCGAGATATCCGTACACGTTGAATCCGAGGCCCTCCTGCCGTATCGAAATGTACGGTTCTATAAAACAGCACCCCATGCAGCCGTGCTCCAGAACGAGGACATCTCCTCCACCGCATGCCTTGAGTTCTTCACGCACGGCCTCCAGCACTTTTTTCGATCCTGATGCAAGCCCGCACGTGGACCCGTAGACGATTATCCTGATATTTCCCTGATTCGCCGCTTTGGTCTTCGATATCTTTTCCCGCACCAATGAAAATTCTTCAAACGATTGTATACGCATGTCAATACCTCTACTTGTATTTTTTCAGCACTGACGGAGTTTTGTCCGGGGTCATACCGCCGTAGACATCACCATCTAGAGTAAGAACCGGCCCAATGGCGCAGCATCCCACGCACCTGACTTCTTCGAGGGAAAATCTGCGGTCCTCGCTTGTTTCGCCCGGCTCGATTCCGTAATCAGCGCGTATCTTGTCGACAAGCTTTCCCGCCCCCCTCACGTAACAGGCCGTGCCCATGCAGACATGAATCTGGTGCCTGCCGGGAGGATCCATCTTGAAGAAATTGTAAAAACTGACAATCCCGTACACCTTGCTTACCGGCAGATCAAGGTGTTCTGCAATCCTCCGTTGAGCATCCAGCGGAACATGTCCCATGACGTTCTGAACCTCCTGAAGTATGGGAACAAGGTGCTTCGCGTCCTTTCCGTATTTCGCGAAGATATCGTTCAATTCCATGAGTAATTCACCCTTCCTTTCTCGGTATCCTGCCGTTATTGTCATTTCATCGTTGCTACGTAATATATGTTTATATGCATAATACACTTATATGAGTTTGACAAGCTCTTTTTTTTGTTGAGAGCATTTTTAAGAGCAGTGTCCTCCACGAAAACCCTGCATTTTAGGGTGTTCGATCCGAATTTTTAACCTTTCTCCATTTACTTGCCACTAGGGATCGATATTATTGTAACGACATGAAAAGGGCTTCTTTTCCCGCGGGAAAGCGCCCGCCGCGCATGAAATCGGACCCGTGTTTTATATCAGCGGGTTCTCCCGACGAAGCCAAGGTTCCGCTGGAATATTTCCACGTCAAACCTACCGGAACGGTCGAGGACGACATCGTAGACATGACGGCGTGCACATTGCCGTGTAAGTGCTCAGGGTGGGAAAAAAGGGATGTGTTTCGGGTGTCGCGGCCCCGAACGTTCGATTGCTCTTAATGCTAATCAGAGAGGACCGACATGCCCAAGACGAAGGTATTCAACGACTATTGCGACGAATACGATGAGTGGTTCGAGAAGAATCGGGATGTCTTCGAGATGGAATTGGAAGCTGTACGACAGCTTTTGCCCCCGCCGGGATCACGAGGAGCGGAAATTGGCGTGGGCACCGGAAATTTCGCCGTTCCGCTAGGGATAAAAGTGGGATTGGAGCCTTCTGAAGCAATGGCCCGCGTAGCGCGCCGGCGTGGAGTGACCGTCTATCCAGGAGTCGCCGAGGATCTGCCTTTTTCCAGTGGAGAATTCGAGTTCGTGCTCATGGTCACCTGCATCTGTTTTTTCGACGATGTCGCCCGGGCGTTTGCTGAAGCTTTCAGAGTTCTCAAAGCCGGTGGATGCATCGTCGTGGGATTTATTGACAGGGAGAGCGAATTGGGGCGTCGCTATGATGAAAACCGGGCGGCAAGCAGATTCTACCGGGAGGCCACATTCTTCTCGACTCCCGAGGTACTGAAGCTCTTGACGGACGCGGGGTTCGAGTGCACGGGAATCCGGCAGGCACTCATTCCCGGGGATACCGTTGCACCAATCAGGGAGGGATATGGCGCCGGCGCCTTTGTCGTAGTCAGGTGCGAGAAAACCCGCAATCTCGCGGCAAACTGATGCCCACCCGGTGACTTTTCATTGCAAGCGGCCCAGATCTATGACCTTCCCGGCGCCGGCCTCGATGAAACAGGGGCCGAAGGCCTCCCTGAGGCGCTTTCGCGCAGCGTCGCCCGTGCAGTGGCATGGGGCAACATACCGCACACCCAGCGCCTTCATGGCCTCTATTACCTCATCCATTTCTCTCTTCCCCTTGGCCGCCAGATGAAAACCGCCGAGCACCAGGAATATCTCGCCCCCGAATCTCTCCTTGACCGTGCGGACAATCCGCTCAATGCCGGGATGGGCGCAGCCGGTTATGACCACGCCCCCCCTCCCGGTAGCGACAACCAGTGACTGTTCCCGGAGCGAGTCACCCAGTTCCCCGGTGGAGTAAACCCTGTCGCAAATCTTCAGAGGTTCCCTGACCGCAATCACCGTTGCCCCGCTCCGTTTCACGTCACGGAAGAAGGATTTCGGAAACGAATCCGGCAGATATGCAAAGAGTTGGCGGTTTTCAGCAAGCAGGGCATACAGCCCTCCGGTGTGGTCACCGTGAATATGGGAGACAACGACTGCGTCTATCTCCCGGGGAACGATTCCCAACCTCCCCATGTTGGACAAAAGAACCTTTGCATCTCCCCCGGTGTCGAACAGAACGGTCTTTTCCATTCCTTCCACGAGGCAGGAAAAGCCCCATGCGGTTTCCATTCCTTTCCGCGAGGGCTTGTTGTCATAGACGATCGTCACGACCGGAGACCGTGAATTCCGAAGATGAAATGAGTCCGCCGCCGTTGCACCCCTTGCGTCAACCGTCCTGCCGGAAAGCCCGGGAGCGACCATGAAAAGCAACAGGATGATACATGCGATGCGCATTTCAGGCTTTGCCATAATCTCTGTGCCGGCGCATGAACGTTTCGGCATAGGAAACTCGGTGTCAGGGCTCTTCACCCGACGTCAAGCAGGAGACTCCCGGACACGACGGGCATGCATTGGAATAGGTGACGTGCAAAACGACATCGCAGTTATGAGACACTCGCGCGAAGCCATCGGCAACCACCGCAAACACTATTTCCCTTTCCCCGGAGATCACCGTGCTCATTGTTCCCGTGCTGATGGTAATTCCGTCGCGCCGGATTGTGTCGATGAAATCTTCGATGTGGTTTCCCAGGTGCAACTCCCGCAAAGGATAGAGACAGAGTTCCGCTTGAATTTTCATGCAAACACCCTCTCAGGAATGGAGTATGACATAATTCCGTGCTGCCTGAAGTATAGCAGAGAAACAATCTACCGCCGGGCATGTCATGCATCCGGACGGGAACGGGCCGTTCTTTCCCTGATTTCCCGGTGTAGATGAGGCATGCTCACGCGGGACGGAACGAAGCCGGGGTCATTTCTATGCCGGTTTCGCTACCCTGCCGAAAATTCGGTCGGTAAACCTCACGTACCAGACGGCGGCCTGTACCTGAACGATATAGGCCATGGAGATGATGACGGCAATTTCCGCCCCACTTTCGCGGAAAACGGTAACGGCGATGGCCAGGGCGATGGAAAGATTGCGCATTACCGTGCCATAGACAAGAGCGATAGCCTCGGCCCTTGAGAAAAATATCCTGCCGACCAAGGTGCTCAGCAGAAAATTGATGAGGTAAAGCAGGACAAGCGGAGCAAGGTAGGCAAGTAGGGTGGAGGGATTGCCGAGGATGCTCCCGGATTTCAGCGCCATGGCCACGAATACGATACCCAGAACCCCAAGGCTCGACAGCATGGGAAACTTTTTCTGCAGGTCGCGCTGGTATTTTTCATGTCCGAAACGCCGAATCAGCCACTTTTTCGTGTAATAGCCGAGCAGCATGGGGACAAAAACGATGAATGCTATCTGCCTGAAGACGTCCGCCAGTGGTATTTCGATGTCCGCCCCCATGAGCCACAGGGCGTAGAAGGGAGTGGCGATGGATCCGACAACCAGGCCGATGACGGTCATCTTGATGGCCGCGTTGATATCGCCGCCCGCAAAGCCGGTCCAGGTGATGGTCATGCCGCTGGTGGGAAGCAGCGCCGCGAGCAGCAGGCCGAGCATGATCATCGGCTGGCCAGCGAAGAACCACTGTCCGATAGAGAAGGCCACAAAGGGTATCACGGCGAAATTGATAAGAAGGGTCGCCACCTGGCAACGCTCCCCCCGGGTTGAAAATATCTTTTCCAGTTGCAGGTTCACCATCATGGGGTACACCATAAGGAAGGTGAGCGGCACAATGGCCGCCTTCAGGGGGGATGCGTTCCACAGCGAACCGAAAGTCAGGCCCGCGACCATGGCCGCGGGGATAGTCCACACCAGGTTTTTTTGCAGAAAAGCCGGGATTTTCCACATAATGCCTCCTTAACGGGTTGTGAATTTTCATAATTCTTTTGAATCATATTATTTGAATATATGATTATTACACTTACTCTGATTTTTCAAGCTGTTTTTTCGCTCCGCTCTGATTGCCACAAGAATACTCTTGCGCCAACAACAGACAAAACAGGGGTTCGACTTGAAATCCGCAATTAAATTGAGGGAGATTTTCGCGGTTGAAAAACCGATCATCGGAATGGTGCACCTCAGGCCGCTGCCGGGATCGCCCGGTTATCGCCATGAACACGGCATGAAGGCGATTGTCGAGGCAGGGATGGAGGATGCTTCGCGCCTCATTGAAGGGGGTGTCGATGGAATCCAAATAGAGAATCAGGGAGATTGGCCGTTCCTGCCGCCCCGGGAGATAGGCCCCGAGACCGTCGCGGCGGTCTCGGCCATTGTGGCGCGCATCAGAGACCGCTTCGATGTGCCGACGGGGATCAATATCCATCTCAACGGGGTATGTCAGGCCCTGGCCATTGCCGTGGCGACGGAATGCCGGTGGGTACGGGCATTCGAACTGGCCAACGCCTATGTTGCCCCGTCAGGGATTGTCGAGGCCGCCGGCCCCCGTGCGCTCCGCTTCCGAAGCTACCTGCGTGCAGAGGAAGAGGTCATGATTTTTTGCGATTACCATGTGAAGCACGGCAGCCACCAGCTGGTCGCGGACAAAAGCCCGGTCGAGCTGGCCCGTGATGTCGAGGCTTCCCTGGCCGACGCCCTCATCATCACCGGACGCGAAACCGGATCGGCTCCGGATCCGTCCGAGATTGCGGCCATCCGCGAGGCCGTGAGCATTCCGCTGCTCATCGGCAGCGGCCTCAGCCTGGACACCATGGAAGAACTCCTGCCCATGGCCGACGGAGCAATCGTGGGCAGTGCCTTCAAAGCGGACCGCACATTGAATAATCCCGTGGACATACAGATGGTCAGGGAATTCATGCGGGCGGCCAGGGCGCTCAGGCGAACATAAGGAATGGACATCGGTCCCCGCCCTCGCGTGCCGGACGATGACCGGCGAACCGCTCGGCGGTTACAGGGGGAGGATATGAACCCCTATATCGCTTGGTTTGCCGGAGAAAATCGAAGACAAAACAAGGATGTCCGCTCCGGTCGCGGCATACTCCGCGGCATTCGATTCGGTGATGCCGCCGGCGGCTGCTACCAGCACGGAAGGGTTAACGGCACGTACCTTCCTGATCACCTCGACCAGCTCAGGACAGGCCATCTTGTCTATCTGGATGATATCGAATCCGGCTCGAGCCGCCTGTAGCGCGCTGCTCTCGTCTTCGACCTCGATGGTCAGTTTCATGCTCGGAACTTCGCGCCGCATCCGCTCGATGCCGGCGCACAGGCTCTCCAGGCCTTCCAGGAATACCAGGTGATGCTTGAAAATCAGAATGGATTCGGACAGGCCCAGACGGTGCGGGCGCGCGCCTCCGCATTCCACGGCCTTGATTGCCAGCTTCTTCAGGCCCGGATAGGACTTACGGGTAGGGGCAATCGATATGCCCGGATTTGTTTTCCTGGCGATGTCGACGATTTTTCTTGTGCGCGTGGCAATACCGGAAATGTGTTCGAGGAGGTTGAGGGCCACACGCCACCCGGCGTGGAGGGCGGCGGCGCTTCCTTCCGCTTCGAGAAACACGGTCCCGGCCTGGACGAACTCTCCGCTCGGCGTCGCACACCGTATCTCGGCCCCGAATTTTCGCAGTATCCCCGCGGCCTCCTCGGTCGGACACACAACCGTCGGTTCCCGCGTCGTAAAAGAGATTTTCCCCCGTATTTTACCGATGCCGAGAATATCCGTGGTCGGATCGCCATAGGGAATATCTTCTTCTATCAACCGTTCCAGTAATTGATCAGACACCGGCAGTGTCACTGTTTCCTCCTTTTCTTCAGCTTTTCGCACCCGTGAAACAGGTATCCCGGTTCACGGACTTCATTCCCCAGCAACGTATGGATGGTCACCCCTGCTTGAGCGTGGCACCTTTCACATCGGCAACGAACCGTGCCAGCGACCTCGACATCCGCTCCAGAACCACCAGCCATTCAGCCAGATGCTCCTCTCCGCGGGGAGTCAGGTCGTACATTCTCCGCGCGGGCCCGCCGCCGCTCACATCCCACGCGGAAACGACCAATCCGCTCTCCTCGAGACGGCGAAGCGTCCTGTACAGGGCGCCCGGCTCAATGCGTGAGTCGGTAAGGGCGTTATCGTTCAATGCGCCCGTAAGATCGTATCCGTGAATCCTCCCCCGCACCTTCAACAGGTAGAGGGTCACCGGCTCGACGAAGCGATACAGGTTCCCCATCCCGCATGAACAGGGGATGTCCGGACCATGACGGCGGCATATTCCTCTCGGCATTACTATCGACTCCTTTTCAGGCAGGTTTCATCCTGAATATGGCTCTTTCATGGACAACACAACTGATTCCCCGGAAATACGCACCGCGGATCTCACGTGTAATACTCCCTCGCAGCTAGACGCGTACCGTTTCAAAATCCACATGCTTCTTCATGAGCATGGTCCCGCCGCCCTCAGAGACGACGCGCAATACGGCATCCACGTCACGGACCCGCGATCCGGCCACATAGGTTATCTTCGTCCCCGTTTCCGGGAAATCTCTCCGGTCCCCCACAGACCATCCGTCCCTGTCTGTCGTTACATCTGTTCATCGGAAGATCACATAATCCACTTCTTCTTGATTCCCCGCAGACTTAAATAAAACAGTACGAGGCAATACAGGCTTATCACCGAGAAATCAGTGCCGAGGGACATGGTGTTCCGATCATTGATTGCGCCATGCAGGATATCCGCTCCGTAGGTCAGCGGCAGCAGATATGATACGGGGCGCAGGTACACCGGAAGCGAATCCACGGGGAAAAAGAGGCCGCACAGAAAAATCATCGGCATCCTGAAGAAGTTGGAAAAGGTCTGCTCCTCGAAGGCCTCGCTAACGGCAACGGCGACAAACAGGCCCAGATCGGCCGCTTCGCGCAAACCGAACGTTTCCAGGAGCTCGCGCGCCCGGGACCGGCGCTCCTCCCTGCGCATGCCGTACAGCGCCGCACAGAAGCAGAGGTTGTCGAAGCCGGACAATTCCGGATAGAGGTTGCTCTCGTCGGGCACCACGCCGATCAGGTGCTGGGCCGCCTTGGGATTTCCGGTGCAGTCCAGACCGCCGACCCGGATTTCCCCGGTATCGGGCCTGGCCAAGCCGGTGAGCATGTTGATGGTGGTGGTCTTGCCCGCGCCGTTCGGTCCCAGGAAGCCGAACAACTCTCCCAGGGATACTTCGGAGGAAGCCCCGTCAACGGCGGAAATCTCGCCGAACCGCTTGGTCAAACCAGCGGCCTGAATAAAAATGGGCGGACCCTTTTCAGGGTTTTCAAATGTGTTCCCGGTATCCATGGCTCCCACTTTCAAGGTGGTCCACAAACTGAACTGACAATCACGGCCATTCGTTTCCGGATCATTCACCGACCCGACGATGGTTTCGGCGCCCGATCCGAATGCTGCATGCCGTGTCCGGTTACTTCGACAATTCTCTCCGCCATCAACAGATCGGAAGAGCGTCGTGTAGGGAAAGAGTGTAGATCTCGGTGG
>CALABV010000147.1 GCA_937886325.1 uncultured Geobacter sp. | reverse complement strand
TTTTACTTTTTTGCCTTCTTATTCGGCGCAGCCGTCGGTTCCTTCCTGAATGTCTGCATCTACCGGCTTCCTCGGAACCAGTCCATCGTCTTCCCTCCCTCGGCGTGTCCGGACTGCGGAAGCCGCATAGCTCCCTATGACAATATACCCATCGTCAGCTTTCTGATGCTCAGGGGGAAGTGCCGTTCCTGCAAGGGTCGCATTTCGTGGAAATATCCGGCGGTAGAGTTGATTAACGGCCTTCTTACCCTGGCGCTCTTTCTGAAATTCCGCTTCTCGCCTACTTTTTTCGTGTTGTTCGTGTTCTGCTCGGCGCTCGTGGTGATCACCTTCATCGACCTGGAACACCAGATTATCCCCGACTCCATCAGCCTTCCCGGGATTCTGGTCGGGTTCGCGTCCTCCTTCATTCTTCCCTGGTTGAGTTGGAAAAGTTCCCTCATCGGTATCGCGGCGGGAGGAGGAAGCCTCCTCATCGTGGCATACGGATACCAGCTCCTCACAAAGAGGGAGGGAATGGGAGGAGGGGATATCAAACTGCTGGCCATGATGGGAGCGTTCCTCGGGTGGCGTTCCATTCCATTCATTATTTTCACCAGTTCCCTGTTCGGATCGGTTGTCGGGATCACCCTCATGCTGGTTCGCAAAAAAGATTCCCAGGTTCCCATTCCTTTCGGTCCCTTCCTCGCCTTTGGCGCGCTTCTTTTCATTTTCTTCGGCAGACAGATCATAACCTGGTATTTCGGTCTAGGAGGCGGTTTCAGGGGGTAGGCGCGGATTATGACGACCTTCAGGTTCAGTCTTACTTTTGCCATTCTGGCATCGCTCTCCTGTCTGCTGGTCCTCACCTGGTTGCTTCTCAGTCTCATCTCCTTTAAGATTGCGGAAAAGGATCTCCTGATGCAGAAAAGCGAGGAGGGGCGGATCCTTCTCGCGTCATTTCTTGCCCTGCTTCCCGAAGATTTTGCCGGCAAGTGGAACGCCGGGCCGGCGCACCGGTTTGCTCTCAGGCTTTCGGGGGAAAAGACATTTCGCAGCATACTGGTAACCGATGCCGGAGGACGTGAAGTTTACCGTTCAGGTGATAGTGCCGTTGTCGATGCAAAAATAAGCGAAGTTTTGAAGACGGGGAGTGCCTCTGTCGCCATCAACAGTAGTGGCCACTCGCTTACTCGCTACGCCCCTCTTCAACAAGGGGGGAGGATCGTCGGCGCAGCTCGGCTCACTCTTTCACTCGCGCCTGACTATGAACGGCTCAGCCGATCCAGCCACATGTTTCTGGCATATTTTCTGCTCGATTTCATCCTCCTGCTCGGTCTCGGATCGTACCTGCTTTCACGGCTCATCGTGATACCCATGAGACGGCTGCTCGCAGCGACGGAGAAAATAGCGGCAGGAGATCTCGCCTGCCGGGTCCCTGTTCCGGGAAGCGAGGAGATCGCGCTCCTGGCGGAGGCCTTCAATGGAATGGTGGATGCCCTGCGTCGCAAGAAAATCGAGGTGGAGGAGCATATCCTTTCCCTGGAGAGGATCAACAGGGAATTGGAAGCCGCCCGCGAAGAAACCATCCGTTCTGAAAAGATGGCATCCGTCGGCCTTCTCGCCGCCGGAACCGCCCATGAAATCGGTACCCCCCTTTCGGCCATCATGGGATACGCCGGAATTTTGCGCGATGAGTTGAGAGACGACGAGGAGAAAGAGGATTATCTGCGCAGAATCCAGGACGACGCCGGCCGAATCGATCGTATTGTCCGCGGATTGCTCGACTATGCGCGTCCGGCTTCGGGAGAGCGGGCTGAGGTTGATGTGGATGAGTTGCTGCGGGAAACACTGAATATGCTGGATGGACAGGGGATTTTCAGGAATATCAAGGTAACATCAGCCTTCGAATCGAAATTTTCACACGTTTTCGCGGATCGCCACGAGCTTCAGCAGGTATTCACCAACCTTTTTATCAATGCACGGGACGCGATGCCGGGTGGAGGAACGCTGACCGTCAGGACTTCCCGGGATGACCAGAAACCGGACGAAATCCGCGAGCCGCAGGAAAAAGCAATACGGGGGCGTCGCAAGGATGATTTCGGGGGGGCATTCCGCTCTTCGTTTCTTTCAGGCATTGAAAAGAAATACATGAGGATAGTGATACACGATACCGGCACCGGTATTGCTCCGGAAAATATTGAAAGGATATTCGACCCGTTTTTTACCACAAAGGACCCCGGCAAGGGTACGGGGCTGGGGCTCGCGGTAACCGCGAGGATTATTGACTCGCTCGGCGGTCGCATCACCGTAGCAAGTGTTCCCGCCGGCGGCACGACATTTTCCGTCTGGCTTCCTGTTCTACAAGCGCTATGAAAGCATCGATATGAACAAAAAGATTCTCATCGTTGATGATGAAGCAAACCTGCGGCATATGCTCTCGGTCGTGCTCAGAAAACAGGGGTACGTCGTCGACGAGGCCTGCGACGGTGAAAAAGCCCTCGAAATGGCAACGCAGACGTCCTATGACTTTATCCTCTGTGATGTGCGGATGCCCGTTCTTGACGGGCCGGAGTTTCTCCGGCGCTCTCAGTCGATCGGAATCTGCGGCACGATTATCATGATGTCCGCCTATGGAACCGTCGATACAGCGGTTGAGTGCATGAAGATGGGCGCCTACGACTATATCTCCAAACCCTTCAAAAACGACGAGATAGTCCTGGTTCTCAGGAAGGCCGAGGAACGAGAGCGGCTGAAAAGTGAAAACATCCGTCTCCAGGCCGAGGTGGAGCGGGAATACTCATTTGGCGGCATCATCGGCAAGACGCCTTCCATGCAGGAGATATTCACCCTGATAAGGAAAGTCTGCGATTACAAGACCACCGTTCTCATTCTTGGAGAGTCAGGGGTCGGCAAGGAGCTTATCGCGCGAGCCATTCACTTCAACAGTAACCGGAAAAAGGCTCCTTTTGTCGCAATGAACTGCGGAGCAGTTCCGGAAAACCTTCTGGAGAGCGAGTTGTTCGGCCATGTGAAGGGGGCGTTCACCGATGCGGTAACCGACAAGTCAGGTCTTTTCGAGCAGGCGGATGGAGGAACCCTGCTCTTGGACGAGATAGGGGAGATGCCCCCTCTCCTCCAGGTAAAGCTGCTTCGCGTTCTCCAGGAGTGCGAGATCAGGCCCGTGGGAGGAGGCGCCATGAAAAAGGTCGACGTGCGGGTTGTCTCGGCCACATCCCGGGACCTTGCGCGCGACGTGATCGAGGGCAGGTTTCGGGAGGATCTCTTTTATCGCCTCAATGTCTTCTGTATTACGGTACCTCCGTTGCGAAAACGCAACGCCGACATTCCGTTTCTGGCCAACCACTTCCTGGAAAAGTACGGTGAACGGCTTGGAAAGACCGGAGTTCGTCTTTCTCCGGAAGCCTTGAAAATTTTCCTGGAATACGATTGGCCGGGAAATGTCCGTGAGTTGGAGAATTGCATCGAACGCGGATTGGTCCTCTGCGAGGGAGATACAATAGGAATCGAGTGCCTCCCCGATGCCATCCGGATTCGTTACTCCGGTTCCTCTCAGCGTGATATCTCCGAGGACATCTTTTCTCTGAAACAGGCGAGCGAAAGGCTGGAAAAGGACTATATCCGAAAAGCGCTCGAAAAGACCGGGGGGAACAGGACGCAGGCGGCCAGAATTCTTGAAATCAGTCATCGCGCCCTGTTATACAAGATAAAAGAATATGGTATTGAATGACATGATATAAAATTAATAATATTCTTGTAATTTAAAATGAGCTATGCAATTATTGCATGGCTTTTTTTATGCGAGCTGTTCTCATGATTTTTGTAGCACGGGGGAGTGTCCATGGCCGCTCTTTCAGCGCAAAGGGTCAAAGTGCCGGGTGATAATGAACAGGGAAGGGTACGAAACGGTTTTTCACTTCTCGAGCTGCTTATCGTTCTTTCTATAATCGCGATTCTTGTTTCCGTGACAACTCCACTTCTCGCTTCGTTTTACGGAGAGTGTTGCCTGAAAGCCACGATATGGGATATTGCGGCAATGATAAAGGAGGCAAAGCAGAAAGCGCTAAGCGAAAAATACTATGCAATCTGCTTTTTTCCGGACCAGGGGATAGTTTCATTAGTATCGGACAGGGGAGGGGATGGCGAGTGGGGAACCGCGGATGATGAAGTGGTTAGATACTTCACTTTACGGGATAAAGGCGGAGGGCTTGCCTTCGGCTATGGCAAATATGGGCCCATTCCGACCTATGCAGCGGATGCGGACGGCATCACCTTTCAGGACAATGTATTGGTGTGCAATCCCGACTTGACCGGTAATGCCGGTACGGTATATGTTCATTCGCGTCATGGCGGCGTCATGGCCCTGACCATGAACTCGACTGATTTCGACTATACCATACGGAGATTTGACGGCTCGCGATGGTCAAAGCTGTAATGGCGCTTGGAAAATGATGCTGTTTTCGCTCAAGAGGCCCCATGGCACATTTCCTCGATGAGCTATGAAAATATTTCATACTTCATTTGAGTCGTTTGTATGGGGAGTGAATAAAACGAATTATTATCAACTGTTTATTACGATATTTAGATCGGGCTAATTATGGCATGTTGAATGCATGGCTGGTTTCTTTATTAAAAAGGAGCGAAAATGAATCGAAAAGTATTAATCGCTGTGATTGTCGGACTGACTTGCTTTGTCGCATCAGCGGCCTTTTCCGACAGTGTTTCCAAGAAAACGCAGCGTAACCAAAAAACTTCTCACCCCGACATTTCCATTATTCATAATTGCGCCGCGTGCCATTCCCTTTCCAAGGATGAGGCCGGCACCATATTCAAGGGCATCGGCGATGTGACGGAGGTAAAGCTTTCTCCCCTGAAAGGGCTGTACGAAGTCACTGTTCGGCAGAAAGACCGCCAAGCGGTTGCCTACCTGGACTTTGGAAAAAAGCTGCTTGTTCCCGGACCCATCTTCGACATCGCTTCCAAGAAACCTGTTACCCCTCCTCCGGTGGAATTGCCGAAGATTATATCCAAGGCTGAGTTGGAGAAGATTCCGCTCACCGACTCGCTGGTTATGGGCAACCCCAACGGAAAGAAGCGGATGTTCGTCTTCACCGATCCGGATTGCTCGTTCTGCGGCAAGCTTCATAAGGAATTGAAGAAGCTCGTTACAATGGAGCCCGACCTTGCAATTTATATCAAGATGTACCCCCTTGAGATGCATCCGGGAGCATACGACAGGGCGAGAGTAATACTCGGATCGAAGTCCCTTGAACTTCTTGAGAAAGCGTTTGCGGGAGAAAAGCTGCCCGCGCCGGGGGAGAAGGACGGGAAGGAACCGGTTGACGAGAGTCTGAAGATCGGTACGTCTCTTGGTATTGACGGGACCCCGGCGATGATAATGCCCGGGGGGCGTCTGGTTTCAGGCACAAGGGACGCGGCGTCCTTGAAAAAGCTGCTGGCGGAATGATTCGATCCGTTGTCGGATTTTCCATTCTGGAGGTCATATGAGAATCGTAAGAATTGCATTTCTGGCCGTGTTGACGGCCATCAGCATGGCGGTCGCCGGCGAGGCTACGGCCCAGGAAAAGCAGATAAAAACAGAAAGCGGATATCAGATTTTCGAGGGGAACGTTACCCGGATCATGACCCGGACGATGGTCATCGACGGCAAAAATTTCCCCATCTCAATGTTCGCGCGGGTTTTTCAGGGGAGCCTGAGAGGTCAGGAGATACCCCTGCATGTGGTTGTGAACGTGGGTAAGATCGACCATGCCAAGCTGTATGTACTGCGCGGAAAGGTCGAAAAAATTGTAGTCATAAAAAATGATATGTAACCGGGGCATGCCCGGCCCGCGCCGGACTGGGGCGGAGCTTGTTGTCGGTTGAGGAGATTGCGCAACGTCTGTCAAATGATGCGCGCGGAGCTATCATAGAGGTGTCAATCATGAGGTCGGTTATGAAAAGATTATATGGATTCACGGGTCGATCAATTAAATTTCTCGCAACCGTCATGCTGGGCCTGCTCGTCCCACTGGCGTTCGCGGGGGTGACGAAAGCCGACACGTTCTTCATCAGAGAGTCCAGCGGCTTAACGATAACCGGCTTTGCCGGCCAGACGAACTTGCCGATAAACAACGCGTCGGATCTGGGAGCTAGCAACGGAAGCTACCTGACGATCCTCGGCAATTCTGCCCCAAGCGGCAGCAACACCACTATCATGCGCGAAAGTTATACCGCAGCGGGCACAAGGACACTGGGAAGGGCCGTCTTCAACACGTCTTACGCAGGGGATGTCACAATTCCCGCCGGTGATGCCATTACAGGTTATTTCTGGCTGAGGGCCAGCCGTTCCGACGACAGATTCAGATTCCAGATAGTGGATTACGACCCGGCCGACACATCTTCCCCGACAATCATAGCTTCACACACGGGTAATATCCCGCCATCGGGTAATATCGACACCGGCGACCCACCAACTCTATATACGGTCAACTTCACCCCGCTTGCCTCGGACTATACACTCCCGGCCGGTCACTACATCGGCCTGATAATTACCTATATCAACTCTTCAGGCTCCACCAGACGCGGATACGTCTATTGCACCAGCAGCTACCCGTCCCGCTTCGTCATGCCGATTACCCATAAAATGACGGCCATCGCCGACGCGCACGGCACTATCACATCCACCGGAATCAATGCACAAAACTCCACCGTCGTATCCTACGACAGCCGCGGTAGCAGCAGAACCTATTCCATAAGCGCCGATTCCGGTTATACGATTCAAAATGTCAAGGTTGACGGCGTCGACCAGGGCGCCATTACGACGTATACATTCACCAATATCACCGCTCCGCATTCCATTGAAGTCGTTACCACCGCAACCCTCAATAACGTAACCATAAACCAGGACACGGGCGGTCACGTGGTCCAGGGCCTGGACGACTGTACCAGTTCCTCATGTTCATACACCCGGTACTCAGGAACCTACACCTTCGTTTTCGCGCCTGATGCGAATTATTCCCTCTACGGTCTATCCATCAACGGAGTGGTCCAACCGGTGCCGGGCGGTCAGGTCACCACGTACTCGCTGCCAATCGCCATTGCCGGTTCGACTACCATCGACGTAGACTGGGAGCCTTTGATAAACGTTACATCCAGCGCCGGAACCGGCGGCACCATCTCGCCTTCCGGGACCACCGCCGTGCCCCGCG
This sequence comes from uncultured Geobacter sp., assembly GCA_937886325.1. Classification (GTDB taxonomy): domain Bacteria; phylum Desulfobacterota; class Desulfuromonadia; order Geobacterales; family Geobacteraceae; genus RPRC01. Next base: position 35,262 of record CALABV010000147.1, on the reverse strand, counting down.
GCCAGTCACTGACCCTCGATATCGTTCCCGACGCCGGCTACCGCATCTTTTCGATAACCGACAACGGGGTCAACGTGGGGAACACCTCTCCCTATACCTTAACCAACATCCAGGCAACCCATGACGTGGTGGTCACGTTCATGCCGGTCCACACATTAACCGCTACCGCCGGACCCAACGGGACCATAACGCCCGTCGGCGACACTATCGTCGATCACGGCAGCACCCTGTTGTTCACCATGAACGGCAATACGGGATACGTGGTGAGCGATGTCGTTGTGGACGGGGTCTCGGTCGGCGCCGTGACCAATTACACCTTTACCGGTATTACCGCCGATCATACCATTGCCGTGACCTTCGCCGCCGCGTCTATCCCTAGCGACTATTGTGCAATACCCCCGTTCATCGCCTCCTCTGCCCCGCCGAACGTTATGCTGATGCTGTCGGTGGAGACCCCGATGCAGGGGCCGGCCAACGTTAAAGTCACTCCCTCCGGGATTCCGTCAGATATCAACTATACCGCCAGTTCCACCTCCGGTGGGTGCGGCAACGGCGCGCTGGGCTGTTACGACAACGCAATGGAGTATTACGGCTATTTCGAGTCCGGTAAATGCTACACCTACTCCAGCGACATGTTCGTTCCCTCCGGCGCCGCGACCAATCATCAGTGCGCCGCCGGTACCGCTTGGAGCGGCAACTTCCTCAACTGGGCCACCACCATGGCTGTTGATGCCTTCCGCAAGGCGTTCACGGGAGGAAACCGCGATACGGATACAACCTCTTCCACGGTGATCCTGGCTGCCCGGCATCAGTCAAGCTGGTTTCCCGACCCGGTCCGCATCGACAACGCAGAACTGTATGTGCCCGTCAGCGGCTCGGGCGTTACAAGGTATCTGCGGAGAGCCGGCACCGGCATGGGGTTCGTGCTCTGCAACGCCGGTCAGACAAACTGCAGTTTTTCGACCACCGGGAGCGGTGAATCCCGATTCCCTGTTGCGGGCTCAAACGCCCAGGCTGCGTACAAGCTCCGCATCAAGGCGTGTGACTCCACAGGCGGCGTCGAAACGCGCTGCAATACTGTCACCAACAAGCCCGAGGGTGTCATTCAGAAGTACATGGACAGGATTCGCTTCGCGCTCATTTCGTATGCGGCCGACGACTCTGAGTCAAGGGACGGCGGTGTGCTCCGCGCGAACATGAAATGGGTCGGCCCGAAGATACCCTATGGCTTGCGCTACCATGACGCGGGCGGGAGCATTCAGACCTGCAACAGCAGCGCCGGCTGCGCCAATCCGGTGAAGGAGGTGGATGACAACGGCTTATTCCAGAATAATCCCGACGGCGCATCCAGCGCGAACAGCGGGGTCATCAACTACATCAACAAGTTTGCCTACGCCAGTGGTTATAAAAGCCATGATCCGATGGGTGAAATGTACTACGAGGTTGTCAGATATTTCATGAACCTGACTCCTTCGGTCAACAACTACTGCAACGGCCTTACAAGTTTCTCATCCGGATATGCCGACGGTTTCGCTTTCTACTGCAACAGCAGCAAGACCAACACGTGGGGATGGCGCAACCCCACTTTGTATTCCTGTTCAAAGAACTTCGTCATTGCCATCAACGACGCCAATCCCTGGCTGGACAAACGCATACCGGGAAGTGCGTTCAAGGCGGACTATGGCGGAACGAGCAGCTGGGGTGACTGGTGCGGCTCCTCATACGGAGCCTGCGATACCGATTTCACCCTTGGTGGAACGGCGGTGAATGTAGAAGAGTGGACCAACAAAGTTGGCGACATTGAAGGATTGACCGGGAAGACCTTCGGTTCCTCCAGCAGGATGTTCGGCTGTGAAGTTGACGGATCGGGTGTCTGCATCGGTGGTTTCAATTCAGGCGGCAAGAGTATTACACTCGGAAAACTGGGCAGGATTGTAGGCACGCCTCCGTATCCTGCAAAGGAGAACTCCTATAACGTTGCCGGTCTGGCCTACTTCGCGCACGTGAACAACCTGAGGCCCGACCTCAACCACTGCTCGGTAACGACCTCCACCACGTGTACAACAAACACAGATTGCCCCACAGGGGAAACCTGCATAATAAATTTCAGCAACCTGACCACCTACATGATAGATACCCAGGAACCTGCAAGCAACATGCTGGTCGGACCCATGAACATGCTCTATCTGGCCGCCAAATATGGGGGCTTCGAAGACAAGAACAATGACCAAAGTGTGACCATTAGCGGCAGAACATATAATACACCTTATACGAGCAGGTCGACAACCGGACCCGCCTACAGCCTGCTCGCCAACTCCTACAATTCCGAATGGACTACCGGGATTAACGGCACAGGCAACCCTGACACCTATTATTTTGCTTCGGAGGCATCAAAAGTCGAGTCCAGTCTCAACAAGGCATTCAGCAGCATTCTCAACAAGGCCGCATCCGGTACGGCCGCCGCGGTTGCGAACAACAAGAGCGGTGAGCGCGGCGCCAACATCATCCAGGCGCTTTTCTACCCGGAATGGCCTAACGATAAGAACGTGAAATGGCTGGGAGAGGTTCAGGCCCTCTGGTACTACCTTGATCCCATAATCAGTTACAGCGGTATTTACGAAGATACCAACGGGGACAGGATACTTGATCTGAATCTGGACCTCATGCCGGGGAGCGACCCGTTCTTGACGAAGGCGCTCTGGAAGGCCGGCGTTGAGTTGCACAAACGTTCGGAGTCCACCCGTAACATCTACACCCTGCTCAGCACGTCGCAGATGGACCTTACCAACTCGACGAACGCGTTTGTTACCGGCAAGGCTTCAACTTTGAAGAGCCTTCTCGATGTTGGTTCGTATACCGACGCCCAGACCGACGCTCTCGTAACCTACCTGCGTGGCACAGACGGTGGTTCTTATCGCTCCCGAACTTTGACCAATGGTGCAACGACCTCCTGCTGGAAACTCGGGGACGTCATCAACTCCACGCCGCAGGTGCAATCGGCAATCCCGACAAATTCCTATCACCAGACCTATTCTGACGGCACATATTTGACATATATCGGATCAGACCAGTACAAATCCAACAATGTTGTCTACGCAGGCTCGAATGACGGCATGATGCACGCCTTCAAGCTTGGCCTGGTGCAGAAGGTTACTGACGCGACGAAACCGTTCAGAATTTCTCAAATCACCGACACCTCGGATCTGGGAAAGGAATACTGGGCGTTCATCCCCACAAGCGCGCTGCCGTATATGAAAAACCAGGCTGATCAGAACTATTGCCATCAGTACCTCCTGGACGGCAGCCCGCTCGTCTTCGACGCTTCGATCAACAAGCATACAAGCTGTTCCGGCAACTACTGGGAATGCGAACGCAAGACGACCCTGGTCGGCGGTGCCGGAACCGATAAGAATCAGTTTGTACCCACCACCACGAGTTGGCGGACGGTACTGATTGGAAGTATGGGGCTCGGCGGCGCGTCCAGGAGCGGCAACTGCAACGAAACGCTGGCGCATGACTCTGATCTGAGCAACAACACAGATTGCGTCAAGACCCCGGTGAGCAACTTCGGTTATTCTTCGTACTTCGCACTGGATGTAACCAATCCGCTTACACCCAAATATATGTGGGAATTCTCCGATGCCGTCCTGCCCAGTGCGGACAAGGGTCTTGGCCTCACGACTCCCGGTTCGGCTATTGTCCGGATAAATGCGCAGGTTGACGGCTCGCCGGACAAGTCGAAGAACGGAAGATGGTTCGCCGTCATTGCCTCAGGCCCGACCGGAAGAATCAACACATCAACCCGGCAGTTCCTGGGCCGCTCCGACCAGAATCTGAAGATCTACGTGGTGGATATAAACGCGGCTAATACGGATATGGTGAACAGTCCGACGTACCCGACTTTTGTCAAGAATACCAATTACTGGGTTTTCGAGCCTACCGGCAGTGATGGTCAGCCCATCAAGTACGCGTTCTCCAACTCCATTAGCGGTTCCGCGGTTGAACTGGATCGTGCGGCTTCCACCCTTCCCGGTTATTACAGTGACGATGTCGTGTATATCACCTACACCAAGGCTACGCTGGATTCCGATGGATACCCTGTAGACTGGAACAGGGGAGGCGTAATGCGTCTGGTTACCAACAATGATCCGAATCCGGCCAACTGGTTCTTCAGCCCCCTTGTTGACAGTCCCGCGTCGCAGAGCGTAACCGCTGGAGTGGTCGGTCCGATTACCACTTCAATAGCAAAGCTGCAGGACAGGAACAACAAGAAACTGTGGGTTTACTTCGGTGAAGGACGCTACTTCTACCAGGGAGACAATCTGAATGAAACTCGCCGCATCTTCGGCGTGGCTGATCCATGTTATAATTATGATATTGAGCACATCAATACATTGAGCACGGTCGCTTCCAATTGCCCGGCCGTAACTGTAAACAGCACGAATTTCAAAGATATGACGAACACCCCGACCAGTACCCTCTCAACGGAAAAGGGCTGGTATATTACCCTGGATGCGGCCACCGGCACCAGGGGGGCCGAGAGGTTGGTCAGCGACGTAACGGCTGCTGCCAACGGTATTGTCTTTTTCACAACGTATGTCCCGAACTCTGATCTATGTTTGGCGGCAGGAACAACCTCTCTGTGGGCCGTACTATATAATTCAGGAGGGACACCGCCATCGGGAGGGCTTAAGGGTAAGGCCCCTCTTCAGACATCGTCCGGCGGAATAACCATGATTGACCTTGCAACCGCATTTACCGACAGAGGGGGGCGCAAGCTTGCAAGCGGGTTGAGTCCGTCGGGCATGGCGCCAAAGGGGCGTTTCCCGCCGCTGCTGCAGCCGAAGCCGGTCAAAAAGATTATCAGCATTCAGGAACGATGATTTTCCTATCTTCCGGGACTGAAGGACATCATGATAACTATGCAACGTGTATCGCCATTGAATAGCTCTGGTTTTTCCCTTGTGGAACTTGTAGTGGTTGTCTCGATTATCGGCATACTGCTAACCATTTCTACCATTGCATTCCACGATTGGATGATGAAGTCACGGGCGGAAGCCCAGGTCACTCAGATGATAGCTGATATCAACAGTACCCGGCTCAGGGCCATGACGGCAAAGCAGCGTCACAGCATTGAACTGGACGCGGATAGATATACCTTCAGGTCTTACAGTTCCGAGAATGAGTCCATAGATGAGGGCAAGCTGATAGCAATCCCTCAGCAGGTTGGATTCCGCCTGAAAAAAGATTCCTCCTCTTTATTTACCGGCGAGCGGTATGAATTTGATCAAAGGGGCATGATGCAGGATATCGGTGATGTGCTGCCGATTTTTATTGGCTATGACGGAAATGCCAGTCAGGATTGTATTAACTTGCGTGTCATTCGAGTGAATGCGGGCAAAAGATCTGGAGACCTATGCAATGACAAGTAATCATAACGGATTCACTCTACTCGAATTTCTCGTGTCTATTGTCATTTTATCGGTTGGCTTGCTGGGATTGCTTACGTGCATAAACATTGCAATGGAAAAGAACCTTGACAATATGTACAGAACGGAAGCCGTATCTCTGGCTGATGACAGGATGATGCTGAAACGTTCCAGGTCTTTTGCATCCTTATCCACAACCTCGGTGAACCCAGACAAGATCCTGGTGAATCGTGCCACAAGGGGAATATTCAAGAACTATTCGGTGCAGGAGATCATCACTCAGTCCTCGATAAATTCCAAGCAAATAGAAATTAACGTGTCCTGGAATAAGAAGGGCAAAAGGTTCACCCACTCAATATCATCGTTTGTATCGACATTCTGAGGTGACGCGTGAAAGAATCCTGTCGTAACATTAAAGGTTTTACCCTTGTCGAGTTGATTGTCGTAATGGCCGTTTTTCTTGTGATAATAACGGTCGCGGCACAGACTTTTAATACGATTATTACCAATTCCGTCAAGTATTCCAAAAGCGAAGAGAGTAATATCGAAGGCGTAATTGGTCTGGAAGTCATGCGCCATGACCTTGAACAAATGGGTGTCGGCCTGCCGTGGAAGTTCAAAGATGGTTCAGCCGTAAGTTATACCGAATGTGAGAATACTTTGGGTAAGGAACTGAATGATGCTTCAGGTATACCTCGCGCTTTTGCGGGTCGTGAAGGTTATGGGGAGTTCGGTTCTGATTTCCTGGCGATTAAGGCGTCTACAGTAGGTGTTTCAAGTGCTGCGCTACCTTGGACATACATACCGTATGGTAATTACAGTACTGCATCGGGAAGAGAATCAAGGCCGGTTTCCTGGTCTTCTATGAATGTCCAAACAGGTACCAAAGTGACTGCAATAAGGATGAATTTTAACGATGCGACGGACGATCACGTTCTTATGGAGAAAGCCGGATCATATTCTTTTAATTATGCAACGGACGGTACCATTGATTCAGCTTTTCTGCCCGAGAACGATCAACAAACCCACTACGTATACGGTATCAGTACTACCACGCCTCGCATGCCTTTCAACAGGGCCGATTTTTTCATCAATTATTCTTCTTCCGGGGCACCGAGCCCACCGCAATTCTGCGCGGAAAAGACAGGAACTCTTTTTAAAGCTGTCGTAAAACATTCGGATGGCCAGTATACGTATATCCCCCTCCTGGATTGCGTGGCGGATATGCAGGTAATACTGGGTTGGGATACCTCGGATGAGGGCAAGGCAAATATGGTTAACGCATATTCATCTGTGCCAGCATCCGACGGTACAGTGACGGCGTCACCATCCGGTGCTGCGAGCATTATAAAGGGTTGGCTTACCCCAAGCGCCGCGGATCCGGCTAAAATCCCGCGGAACATCCGTGAGCACCTTAAGGTAATAAAGGTATATATACTGGCACAGGAAGGCAGGCGTGACAGGTATTATTCTTATCCTGAATCGTCAATTGTTGTAGGAAAAGATTGCAAGTCGGCAGAAAGTACCGACATTGACTGCGGTTCCAGTTTCACCCGTACCTATACGTTTTCTGCTGAGCAAAGAAGGTTCCACTGGAAACTTTATCGCATAATTGTGCGCCCCAAGAATCTTGTCAGCAATCAACGTTAAGGGTTTTGAGAGGATATATTATGAGGTTTTTACAAAATGAAAAAGGGGTGGCGTTAGTTACCTCAATCATGTTTACAGCATTGTCGCTTGTGATATGTATGTCCCTTCTTTATATTATCACCTCGGGAATACAGGCTACAGGTACCCTTAAAAGGTACAGAACCGCCTTGGAGGCCACGTATGGGGGGACCGAGTTGATGTTGAAGGACATTATCAACGCTTCTTTTGGATACCCCGACTATTTGAATACGCATCCTTCCGCAGCCTTTGTTGACTACTTACCAACCAGGCTGGGTGTGCTTGCTTCAAATGCAACAGTATCCGGATGTATGTATGAGCGAATGACATTGCCGTCTACTCAATGGAGCTCCGCATGTGCTAACTCGACACTCAGTCCAAAAGACGCTCCGGATATTTCTTTTGAGTTAAACGCAACCTCCGGATCTCCATATGTTGTGTACTCAAAGATAGTTAACACCATGGAAAGGAAATTTTCAGTTTTTGAAGGTGGTGTTGCCAAAACCGTTGTTATCGCAGGCAACTCGGACACTAGTACGTTCTCCCTGGAAGGAGCATCAACAACCGAAGGGGGGCAGGTTACTGTTCCGCACTATCCGTATGTGTATAGGGTTGAGATTCAGGGAGAGAGAAAGCAGAATCCACTTGAGAAGGCAAATGTATCAGCAGTGTATGCATATTAATCTATGAATTGGTAAAGGCATATTTGACGATTGCTGAGCACTATTAATCCTGCACTTCAATATTATTATGAGTTTGAGTAATCAGATCCGCAAACTGTTGCGAAGGGGTTTCTGCTATACCCCCTTTTTTTTGCTCCTTTAAAATAATTGCTATAAACTATTAAAATTATCTTGACATTCAATAAAATTATTGTAAATTCCATGCAAAACTCCTTTTTTTAGGATCATATATATGAAGCACCAGAATAGCGTAAAAAAGATTCGGGAAGAAAGACTGATGAGCAAGATGGAGCTTGCCCGTTTGGCAGGGGTTTCGGCTGCCACTATTGACCGAATTGAACGCGGTGAGTTGTGCCGTATGGAGACCAAGAGAAAAATTATTTTCGCCCTTGGGTACACTCTTGCGGATAAGGATAAAGTTTTCCTGGATTAACGAGAATAGGACTCCGACATGCTCTTTATGAGAAGTAAGGAAATCGTTGGTATCGACATCGGCTCAAGCTCCGTAAAACTCGTACAACTCTCTGAGCAGAAAGGGAATTACCAGCTCAGGAATGTTGGTATCCTTCCGCTCCCCAGTGAGGCAATTGTCGACAACAGTCTGATGGATACCACCTCGATAGTCGAGACTATCAAGGATCTGATGAAAAGCCTTGGGTCACGGGCACAGGAAGCAGTCTGTTCCATTTCGGGTAACTCGGTTATTATCAGGAAAATATCTCTTCCTGCAATGACGCCGGAAGAGTTGGAAGACCAGATCGCATGGGAAGCCGAGCAGTACATTCCATTCGATATAAATGATGTTAATCTCGACTTTGAAATACTGGATACGGACCTTTCCGCATCCGGAAAGATGACGGTTCTTCTTGTCGCAAGCAAGAAGGAGATAATAAATGAATACGTATCGGTCTTCAATGAAGCCGGTCTGAAACTGGTTGTTGTTGATGTCGATTCATTTGCTGTTCAGAATATATTCGAAATGAATTACTCTCCACCCGAGAATGAAGTAATCGCCTTGGTGAATATCGGCGCAAGTATAATGAACATGAATGTCGTGAAGGGTGGAGTTTCACTCTTTACTCGCGATGTACAGATGGGTGGGAACCTGTATACTGAGGAAATACAAAGACAATTTTCCTTCAGCAGCAAGGATGCCGAGAAATGTAAAATAACAGGAGAATGTCCTGACAAGGAAAAACTCAAAGACACTATCAGTCGCGTGAACGATACGCTATCCCTTGAAATCAATCGATCGCTTGATTTTTATAACTCAACTGCTGAGGATCTGAAAATAGGAAAAATTTTCTTGAGCGGCGGAGGGTCAAAAACTTCAATGCTTTCAGAATCCTTGAGTCAGAGGCTCGGTCTTCCCGTTGAATTGCTGAATCCCCTTCAAAAAATATCATTTAGTGAAAAAGAGTTCGACCCGGAATATCTTCAGGAGATCGCTCCTCTTATTGCTGTTGCTGCCGGCCTGGCCATGAGGAGGTTGGGGGATAAATGATACGGATCAATCTGTTGCCCGTTAGGGCCGCCAAACGAAAAGAAACCGCAAGGCAACAAATCATTGTTTCCCTTGGTGCGATAGCGATCATTTTATTGCTGTCCTTCCTTGTTTATTCGTATTTGATGATAAAAATCAGTTCCACAAAAGAGGAGATCACCCGTTCCGAACAGGAAATCGTTGAGCTGAAGGCGAAGATAGATAAAATCAAGGATATTGAAAAATTAAAAGCCGAGGTGAAGAAGAAGCTTGACGTTTTGAGTCAACTACGCAGAGAGAAAACCGGTCCGGTCCAAAGGCTTCAAACGCTGAGCCAATCAATTCAAGAGAAGCTTTGGTTGACGAGTTATTCGGAAGCTGGGCCACAGATTACAATTAAAGGTATCGCTTTTAATGAAGAACTAATTGCAACTTTTATGAAAAACATAGAAGCTTCCGAGGACTATGAAAAAGTAGAGTTAATCGTCTCGGAGCAGAACGAAATGGCCGGCATGAAGCTAAAGAGATTTGAGCTTAAATTCAATATTGAGCCGAGAAAACACTGATTTTAATCAGTATCAATCCGTACATGGAGACAAGGAACAATCTATGGACCTTGGATTGGAAAAAATCACAAAACTTCCTACAAAACAAAAGATTGCCCTTCTGGTATTGATTCTTATCGCAATCGGCTGTGCGCTTTTCTTTCTCCTTCTTAAACCAAAGTATAAAGAACTGAAGGAGCTGGAGGAAAAGCTTGACGGGCTCAAAACCCAGATTGAAGAAAACCGGAAGCTTGCCGCGAATCTACCTGTTCTGATTAAAGATTACGAACGATTGCAGAAGGAGCTTGAACTTGCTTTAACCGAACTGCCGAATCAGAAAGAGATACCCGCGCTGTTGACCAGTGTAACCGATGAAGGAAGAAGAGCCGGGCTCGATTTTCTTTTGTTTCGCCCGAAGGGAGAAGAACCAAAGGACTTCTACGCAGCCGTCCCTGTGGATATAACAGTGTCAGGGACATATGCAAGCGTTGGGAACTTTTTTTCAGCGGTGTCGAGGCTGCCAAGAATTGTAAATATCAGTAATGTGGTCTTTTCAGACATAAAAAGTACCGGAGAAAAAACCAGGCTGAAAGTCACCTGTCTTGCTACTACTTTCCGTTTTCTTGACAAGAAAGAACTGAAAGATGAAAAAAAAGATGCTAAAAAATAGTAGTGTAATCTTATCCGTCGCCATTCTTGTTTTAATGGCAAATAGTTGCGGCAAGAAAGAGGAAACAGCTCCTTCTCCGCAACAACAGGAGCCACCTGTCGTCAAACCTATGCCCCAGGTTCAGAAACAGATGTCATCTGCAAAGAAGACTACTGAATTTGGATCTAGTGTTGACTTCAATGTCTTGAAGGATCCGTTCAAACCCTACATTGCCGATGCAAAATCAGCTCCTGCTGTTAAAAGGGACCGCTTTGGGCAGGCATTACCAATATTGAATTTTGACGTCTCCCAATTTAAAATCTCTGGGATTATTGTTGGACTCAAGAATAACAGTGCAATGATTGTTGATCCTAACGGCAAGCCATATGTTGTCAAGGCCGGAATGGAGATTGGAAGAAACAACGGAAGAATTACGAAAATTACGCCAACTTCCATTGAGGTATTTGAGCAGTATAGAGATGAAAATGGGAAATTAATCAAACAGAATGTCAGGCTTATTTTGCCAAAGAAACAATAAGGAGACACACGGATGAGAGCCTTCACTGCATTTTCCAGCTACAAGCTTCTGGCGGTTTTCAGCCTGTTTCTGTTGTTTGGCTGTGCGCAGAATTCCTATTCGGTTAAAGACCCCCAACCGGTACAAGCAGATATAGCAACCATTCGTGATATAACGGTTTCGGGAGAGGGTGATGCAACAAAGGTGGAAATCACATCTGATAAACCTTTGACGTACACCTATTATTCCCTGAGAGATCCGTTTCGTATGGTGATTGATCTTTCGCAAGCCGATCCCGGTTCCGTTCAAGCTCCGGTTCTTGCTTCTACGTCAAAAATCAAAAATATTTCGATTTCAAAAAATGATTTGACTGCGGGTTCACTAGTTCGTATTACACTTGAAACGTTTGAGCAAGTTGATTTTACCGTGAATCCTGATCCTTCAAATCCGCAGAAGCTTATCGTTTCTCTTAGCAACAACTCTTCATCTGCTGGTGTACCGCAAACGGAGCTTAAGGCAGCAGATGCAGTTGTGCCTGCTCCGCAAGGCACTGCTCAAACTGGTTCAGAAAATAAAGAGACAGCTGTAACAAGCTCGAATCAAATAGTTTCCACTGAAAAAATTGAAAAAGCGACACACCAACAGATTTTTATCACAAGCATTGATACAGTAGGTTCAGGATTTGTTCTCAGGGCGAATGGAGCGATTGATAAATATAAGTTTTTTACTTTATCAAAACCTCAACGGTTGGCGGTAGACATCTTTGATGTAAAAAGTTCGCTTACGTCTCAACATGTTCGATTGAATAAATTCGGGATAGAAAACGCTCGTATTGGAGTATATCCGGATAAATTGCGTATAGTTTTCGACTCGAAAAAGGCAGCGTTCCCTAAATTCTCCATAGACAAGATTGAGAATGGTCTTCAACTGAACATGGGGACTGAAACCATTAGCTCATTACAGGGTGTTCCTGCTTCGGAAAATGTTAAGCATTCTGAAAGCTTAATAGATTCAACGGTCTCAAAAGTGCCCGCACGAATAGAGGCAATTGACTACAGCATAGTCGACGGTTTTTCCAGAATATCCATAACGAAGACCGGAAGCTGCGTATTGGAAGAACCTAAAGAATCTGCTGATGGTCTTTTGCTGACTTTTAAAGATTGTATACTTCCTAAGAGGTTACAGCGTCATTTTGATACTTCCGCGTTCACTGGCAGTGTAAAAAAACTTACACCGTACCAAGGGCGGGTAAAAGGAAGATACGATGCGAAAATATTGGTCTCTTTGCGGGAAGTTTCTCCTTATACGATAAAAAGGGATGAAACAAATATTACTCTTGACATAAAGAATTCTGAGGTAACTTCTAAGGCGGAAATAATTTCACAAAAAACTGCTGCAGTAGATTCTGGTCTTTCAGTTGAGGGGAAAAATGCTCATCTGACTCCACAGTCATATCCTCAAGAAAAGAGAAAAAAAGATTTTAGCCATGAAATAAAAAATTCTACAACAGTAGAGAAAAAAGTAGAGAAAAAAGTATACACCGGAAAACGTGTAACCCTGGAATTTGCAGATGCTGACATACGAAAAATATTCCAGTTAATTGCTGAAGTCAGTAATAAAAATATCTTAGTAGGGGATGATGTTACAGGAACAATAAGCATAAAACTTGTAAATGTTCCTTGGGATCAAGCTTTAGATGTTATTCTGAGGACAAAAGGACTCGACAAAAAAGAAGAAGGCAACATCATGATTATCCGGCCGGCCGGCAAGATTGCATCGATCGCTGACGAAGAGATGGCAGCAAAAAAAGCATATGAAAGAACACTGGAGTTAAGAACAAAAGTTTTTGATATAAATTTTGCCTCCGTTGCAGATATTGCAGGACAGTTTAACTCGTATAAAAGCGAACGCGGTACAATTTCGATAGATAACAGGACAAACAGAGTAATTGTAAATGATATAAGTCCGGCTATAGAGAAGATGACGGATCTGTTGAAAGAACTTGATATTCCCGAAAAACAAGTTTTGATAGAAGCAAGAATTGTTGAAGCGACATCAAGTTTTACACAAGATCTCGGTATCCAATGGGGAATACATGCCCGTGATGGTTCTGCTTCCTTCTTGGGAATTAGTAGCCTCGATACCGGATTTGGCGGAATAATAACGAATATTCCGCCTTCTTCGGGATTCCAGTCAGCGACATCATCAGGAGGTTCCATGGGTCTTTCATTCGGAAAGCTTACAAGCAATCTGAAGATTGATCTGCGTATCTCAGCTGCTGCAGAGGCAGGACAAGTGAAGATAATATCTACGCCTAAAGTTGTTACTCTGAATAATAAGGCAGCAAAAATTTCGCAAGGACAAATGATTCCCTATTCGACTGTTTCCGCTGAAGGTACGAAAACTGAGTTTGTTGAAGCTGCACTTACCCTTGAAGTTACGCCGCATATTACAGCAAGCGGCGCTGTTTCCATGAAAATCAAGGCATCGAATAACTCTGCAGGAAGTGCAGCAACCGGCGTGGCTCCTCCTATCAATAAAAAAGAAGCGACTACTGAACTTCTTGTGCAAAATGGAGAAACGACCGTTATTGGTGGAATCTATGTAGATACCGATAGTAAAACAGACAGCGGTGTTCCGTTCCTTATGGATATTCCGCTGTTAGGTTGGCTCTTCAAATCAAACAACCAGAAAAAATCGAAAAGTGAACTGTTGATATTCATTACACCAAAAATTGTAAGTTGATAAATTATCAAGAAGATTTTGGTTACGATATGCTAAGGAGGACTTATGAGTTTTTTACGGTTATTTATGGTTTCTATTATTCTTGCGGTAACTGCAATACTTTCCGGATGTGGCGGCGGCGGTGGAGGTGGTGGCGATTCTGACACCAGCGGATCTTTATCTGTCTCTTCTACTGTTTCCGGATCACAAATTATTGCGACTGCAAAGTACTCGAATTCCGCATATTCGAATCTGAGCGGTCTCAAAGTCGATTTTACAACCGATCAACCCGGCTTAGTCGAGGGCAAAACTGTTTCGGTTGACAGTTCAGGAACTGCTATTGCCGTGCTCACAATAAACGGTGTTCCTTCTGCATCAACCGTTAATGTAATCGCTTCAACCGGAAATCTCAAAGCTTCCTCTTCGGTGGCACTTACTTTGCCCGGATTGGCTTTGTCCTTGAGTAACACGACCGTAAGTCTCGGGATGCCACTTATCGCTACGGCAACCTATTCAAACCCTCATGCATCCACTTTGAGGGGTGTAAAAATCACTTTCTCTTCTGATAAAACAGGATTGTTTGATACGCAGACTGTTGAGACGGATGATACCGGTAAGGCTACGGCCATTATGGTGCCAAAAAACACAATTACAGCCCAGACGAATGCAATTATCTACGCCAAACGTGATACACAGTCTCAGTATTCAACCGTCAATGTTAAACCTGAAGGGCTGAAACTATCCGCTCCAGCTGATGCTTCACATGACATTGAATCCTTAGTAAGTGGTATTGTAGAGTTTATTCCAAGTGGCGTTGAAAATTTTGCAGTTCTTACTACAGGTGACGGTCTGCCGCTTGCGAATAAGCAGGTCACCATCGGTGTACAAACAATAATTGGAAGCACAGGATCAAACGTGGTTTTCTGGGAAAACTATCCTGCTTCAGCATACCAAGGTACTTCTATAACGATAAATACCGATTCGTTAGGTAAATGTCCTTTGCAGGCTTCTGTGCTCGCAGCATTCTCAGGTGAAGTACCTGGAGGAAAACATAGTGATATAATTACTGTTGTCTGGAAGGTAACCTACGAGTCTCCTTCAGGCACCATAATTGGGTATGCTTCGACAACGTATACTGTGAACGTAACCGGACCTGCGGAAGCAGCAGCGCCTTAATCTTAAAGCAATTCAAAATCGATTCGAAAACGAACGCCAGGGGTGACCCTGGCGTTCGTTTAGGCAAAAAGCAGATTTTACAATCGGAGCAAAATATATGCTACGTTATATGACTTCTGGTGAGTCACATGGTCAACAACTTACAGCCATTATCGATGGTTTCCCTGCCGGTTTGAATGTTTGTGAAGATCTGATAAATCGTGATCTTGCCCGTCGGCAGGGTGGATACGGTCGCGGCGGAAGAATGAAAATAGAGAAGGATACGGTGGATATTCTCTCTGGCATTCGATGGGGAAAAACCCTTGGTTCCCCTATTACACTTGCAATACGTAATCGAGACTGGGAAAACTGGCGAGAAAAAATGTCTACACACGATACTGATATAGATGAAAGTATACGTGTAACTCGCTCACGTCCTGGCCACGCGGATCTTGCAGGTGTCATGAAATATGGACAGAAGGATGTTAGAAATATTTTGGAGCGCTCAAGCGCGAGAGAAACAGCTATACGTGTTGCCGTCGGGTCGATTGCCAAGGCCTTTCTCTCAGAATTCAAGATATCCGTTTTGGGGTATGTTGTAGAATTGGGTGGGATTGCAACTGTTAAGCCCGAATCAGCCATAGATAATTATCAAAATGCAATACATGAATCTGAATTTTATACCTTCGATTCCGCTGCTGAAACCAGAATGAGAACACTTGTGGACCGGGCCAAAGAATCCGGTGATTCTGTTGGGGGGATAGTTGAAGTTACTGTTTCTGGAGTGCCTGTAGGCTTGGGAAGTCACGTCCATTGGGACAGAAAACTTGATGCTCGACTTGCTATGGCGGTGATGAGTATTCAGGCGATAAAGGGTGTTGAAATCGGTATGGGTATTGAGTGTGCGAGGAGGCCGGGTTCCCTTGTTCATGATGAAATTTACTACGATTCATCAAGAATCGCTCGTGGCGAACATACAGGATACTACAGAAAGACAAACAATGCCGGAGGGATAGAAGGGGGAATATCTAACGGTGAGGATATTTTGATACGTGCTGCGATGAAGCCGATTCCAACTCTGTACAAGCCCCTGATGTCTATTGACCTTTCAACAAAGGAGCCAATAGAGGCAACGGTAGAGCGCTCCGATGTCTGTGCGGTTCCAGCCGCGGCCGTTGTAGCTGAAGCCGTTATCGCTTTTGAAATCGCCAATGCTTTTATTGAAAAGTTCGGTGGGGATTCCATGATTGAAATACATCGGAACTATTCTGGATATATCGAATATCTGAAGAGTATTTAGAAATGTCGACAATTTTTCTAACAGGGTTCATGGGTACCGGTAAAAGCACTGTCGGAAAGATTTTGGCGACAAGACTCGGGTATATTTTTGTTGATCTAGACTCATGCATTGTTGAAAAAGAGGGTTGTTCAATAAACGAGATATTTTCGAAAAAGGGAGAATCATACTTCCGTGAAATCGAGAAAGAACAACTTCGTTGTTTAGTAGGAAAGAATTTTCAGGTTGTCTCGACTGGGGGGGGTGTTGTTATTGCCCCGGAAAACAGGCTGGACATGAGACGCTCGGGGGTAGTGATTAATCTTGTCGCTGAACCGGAGATTCTACTCAAGAGGCTGAGGGAGGAAACTGAACGTCCTTTGCTGAATGGCGCAAAGAGTCTTGAAATGATAAAGAAAATGCTTTCCGAACGAGAAAACTGGTATGCGGACGCCGACATTAGAATTGACACGTCTGGGAAAAACGTAGAAGATGTGGTTCGTGAAATTCTGGTGTATTTGGAGAAACGATAGTGAATACCGGCAATCTTACCGTCCATTTCGGACAAAGAAGCTATGAGATTCATTTCGGCGAGGGGATACTATCTGAAATCGGTGATATGTGCAGGTCTCTTTCGCTCGGAGAGAAGGTTGTCGTTGTTACGAATCCTGCTATAGGCAGCCGATATTCAGAGGTGGTGAGCTCTTCGTTGACGAGTGCGGGTTTTACAGTAGCTACACATGAAATACCCGATGGAGAATCGTACAAATGCAGTGAGACTCTAAACAGTATCTATGATTCACTCATTACGGCAGGACTGACCAGAGATTCTTTTCTCGTAGCTTTGGGTGGTGGAGTTGTTGGAGATATTACAGGTTTTGCCGCATCAACCTATCTAAGGGGGATTCCCTTTATTCAGGTGCCGACGTCGCTTCTGGCACAGGTTGACAGCAGTGTAGGTGGAAAAACGGGGATCAACCATCCCTTGGGGAAAAACCTAATAGGCGCGTTTTACCAGCCCTCTCTGGTAATGATAGATATCGCTACTCTCGAAACTCTCCCTGAACGTGAATACATAAGCGGCTTGGCTGAGGTAATCAAGTACGGAGTCGTATGTGACAGGAGTTTCTTTGAATTCCTTGTTGAGAACTGTGACGGAATAGTAAAAAGAGATCCTGATTGTCTTGTGCATGTAATTCGAACCTCTTGCGCCCTGAAGGCTTCTATCGTAGAACAGGATGAAAAGGAAGGCGGGTATCGAGCTATACTCAATTATGGACATTCTTTTGCCCATGCCATTGAAGGTATGACGGAATATTCCAGATTCCTGCACGGCGAGGCTGTCGCAATCGGAATGGCAAGGTCGGCTATCTTGTCTGAGATGAAGGGATATGCCTCCTCGGAAGACACGCAGAGGATCATAGATCTGATTCGTTCGATGAATCTTCCTGTAGAATTGATTCAATTTCCTGCATTGTCATACCGTCGGATGATGCAACGGGATAAGAAGGTACGCGAAGGCGGAATACATTTCGTGTTTAACAGGGGAATCGGTGGCGCAGTAATAGAAAAGGTGTCAGACTGGGATTTTCTGCTTAAAAATGTTTCTGCATGAGGTGCGGTAATGGAAAAGGAATCGACATCTTTCTGGGCTGATATTAAAAAGTATGAGGATATCCTTGTCAAAGATCCGAAATCCTATTGCTTTGCGCCCTTGTCCGAGTTGTATCGAAAGCTTGGATTGCTTGATGACGCACTAGGCGTTGCGCAGCGGGGAACAGATATTCATCCCGAATACATTGGTGGATACATGGCTCTCGGCCGCGCCTATTTTGAAAAAGGGATGAAGGATAAAAGCAAGGAAGCACTTGAGCGTGTTGCGAAGGCTACACCAGAAAATATTCTCGCGCAGAAGATTCTTTCCCAGATTTATATTGAAGAAGGTAACACTCAAGCCGCAGAGAATGCTTTGCAGCTTCTGGTCACCTTTTGTCCCGAGGATGTCGAAAGTCGTCTTACATTGGAGGCAATGCGAAAATCCGCCACCTCCAAGGAAGATATCTTTCCAGTATCCGCTGAAGATAATGATATCTCTGTCGAAACGGCTGCAGATGATTTTTTCGATGATGCTGGTTTTGCTTGGGAAACGGAAACTGCATCCACGGAGCAGATAGAAGACGATTCCCGTGAAGATATTGATTCCGAAGAGTCATTTTTGCGGTTCGAAGAAGTTGATGATGAAGAGATAGAGGTTGCAGAAATCGTTCCTCAACCTTCTCCTTTACCGACATTAACTTTGGCTGAGCTTTACGCTTCGCAGGGATTTAAGCGACAGGCGCTTGTCGTTTATGAGGAGCTGATGAATAGAGAACCGGAAAATCAGCTCCTTAAAGAACGGGTAGATTCATTGCGACGTCTTCTGGATGAGGATTCTGAGTCTCCGATTCAAGTATCGGAAGAAATGGTGACTTCTCAGATTGAGTTACAAGGCGACCCCATGTCAGCTGCCGGTGAAAAAAATTTATACCGTGAAGAAGAAATCAGCCGTGAGCAGATGATTCTTGAAACTCTCGAGGTCTGGCTTAATTCCATCAGGAGGGTAAAGGAATGTCGTTGAAGAATACTCTTAAGGATATTGTGGAGCGGGTCGATGGTGGACTTGGGGCTGTCATCATCGGATATGACGGCATTCCACTTGAAGAATATCTGACAGACGAAGCTCCTCTCGACCTGCAGGTGCTTGCGATTGAGTATGCAACTGTCCTTAAGGAGATAAAAAAGGCGGTTGAGGTCTTGAATACAGGAATAATGGAAGAAATTTCAATCAATACTGATGTTACACGTGTTGTAATTCGCATGATTGATGATGATCTTTTTGTCGTCTTTGCACTTTCAAGCGACGGAAATTTTGGCAAAGCACGATATGTTTTAAAGAGTCGTGTTCCCTTTTTGAAGGGAATCCTTCAATGATGGTGAGGGTTGATATGATGTGGAAAGAACGGATTGGAAAGTTCGTTGCAAGGCTTTTGAATCCGTTTTTTTTTTGCCAAGGTTAATCTAATCAAGTGAGAGTTCTATGAAGATACTTGTCCTCCATGGACCAAATCTGAACCTGCTGGGAACGCGTGAACCGGATGTATATGGAACCCTAAGTCTTTCTGATATCAATAGTGCAATTTGCCGGTTATCAAATGAGTTGGGGTGCAGCGTTGAAATAGCTCAGTCAAACTCTGAGGGAGAACTGATAGATAGAATTCAATCGGCAATAAACGTTTTCGATGGAATTATCATCAATCCCGGGGGGTATACCCATACGAGTGTTGCGATTCGTGACGCACTGTCGGCCGTTTCCCTGCCGACAGTTGAGGTTCACCTGTCAAACATACACAGTCGTGAAGCATTTCGAGCGCACAGCTTTATTGCCCCGATCGCTGTTGGACAGATCTGCGGATTTGGAATGGACAGTTACCTTCTAGGGGTGAGGGCTCTTGTTGCACATCTGATGCACGGGAAGCAGAAATAACTGTAAGACGCTGATTAGAAAAAGAAAATAAACGGTATCGGTCTTCTGTACAAATTGATTGTATTACGAGGATGCTTGTGTTAAAAAACAGGGTCGCCGCTGCCAGAGCCTTTCTGCAGCGGTTTGATGTTGATGCGATTCTTTTTTCAGACATCAAGGATGTCAGGTATTTGTCTGGTTTTTCCGGAAGTGAGGGAGTGTTGCTTCTGGGTGATACAGAAGTTTTCCTCTTCACCGATTCACGCTATACAACTCAGGCCGCTAAAGAGGCTTCTGGGTGTAAAATTATCGAATGCAGCAACAAGGCTGCCGAAATCGCATCCCGGATAGTGGGTTTCGGTTCATGTAATCTCGGTTTCCAGGCAGAAAATATCACGGTTGCATTTTATGAAGAATTGCATCGTTCCTTGCCTGAAGTTCGACTTGTTTCAGTAGGGACTGAAACAGGATCGTTGCGCAGTGTCAAAGATTGCTCCGAGATAGAGACCCTCGCAAAAGCCGCGGCGATTGCATCGGAATCGTTTGAGGATATTCTCTCAATGATTCGGCCGGGTATTTCAGAAAAAGACGTTGCCCTGCAGCTGGAACTTACCCTTCGTGGAAAAGGCGCGGATGGCAAATCTTTCGATTTTATCGTCGCTTCAGGTGAGAGGGGAGCTCTTCCACACGGAAGGGCGAGCGAAAAGCTGCTCAGTTCCGGTGAGCTGGTTACAGTGGATTTCGGGGCAACTCTTGACGGGTATGCATCCGATGAAACCGTTACGATTGCCGTGGGTGAGGTGAATGCGATGCAGCGTGAAGTTTACCAAATAGTGAAAGATGCCCACGACAAGGCCATTGAAGCTGTACGACCGGGCGTGGACTTGAAGCACCTTGATGCATTGGCGCGTGATTATATTTCAAATAAAGGATTCGGTGATTTTTTTCGGCATGGGCTCGGACATGGCGTCGGGCTTGATGTCCATGAGAAACCCGTTGTATCCTTCCGCAGCGAAGGCGAGGTTGTAGAGGGTATGGTGTTTACGATAGAACCCGGCATCTATATGCCGGGGTGGGGCGGCGTACGAATTGAAGATACGGTATGCGTTACGTCGAATGGGTGTTCTTTGTTGACAAAGGTTTCCAAAGAATTGATTGTACTCTGATTGCCCTGCTGAAGAATATCGTATCGGACAGTTCTTATGCTCGATGGCACGAAAAAAGGAGAAGTTGAATGGATATTAAGGATCTGAAGTCGCTGATAAAGATGGTTACAGACACTGATATCACCGAATTCAAACTTGAGGTAGCCGGAGAAAAGGTTTGTATTCGAAGGGGGAAGGTACCTGAAACGGTAAGTTATGTTCTCCCGCAACCGATGACAACCTCCCAGGTTACGTTGGATATGCCGGAAAAGGTAGATGTGGCGAAGCCGGCCGCCTCTGTTTCGGAAAAGTCACAGCCAATCACTTCCCCGATTGTCGGGACTCTGTACCGTGCCCCCGCGCCTGACGCTCCCCCCTACGTGGAAGTCGGACAGGTAGTGGAAAAGGGACAGGTTCTGTGCATTGTTGAAGCAATGAAGTTGATGAACGAAATTGAAGCGGAATTCAGGTGCCGGATTATGAAGATATGCAAAGAGAACGCGCAACCTGTTGAATACGGTGAGACACTTTTCCTGGTGGAGCCGCTCTGAACGTCGCCATTCCGACCCGTTAACAGAATATTTCCGGGAGAGGTGAATTTCAGGGCCGACAGGAGACTAGCGGATGTTTCATAAAATACTCATAGCGAACCGGGGCGAGATTGCACTGCGCATTATCAGGGCTTGCAAAGAGCTCGGAATCAAGACGGTTGCTGTCTATTCGACAGTCGATACGGATTCCCTGCATGTCAAGCTTGCTGATGAAAGTGTCTGTATTGGTCCAGCTCCTAGTATGCAGAGCTACCTTAATGTTAATGCGATCATCAGCGCAGCAGAGTTGACCGACTCAGAGGCGATTCATCCCGGATATGGCTTTCTTGCGGAGAATACGGCTTTTGCGGAGATATGCGAGAATTGCGGCATCACTTTTATCGGACCGTCTTCCGAGAGCATGCGCCTGATGGGCGATAAGATAAGCGCTCGCCAGGCGATGATAAAGGAAGGAATTCCCATATTGCCAGGCACCACGGATGGCGTCAAAGGGGCTAACGAGGCCATCTCAATCGCAAAGAAAATAGGATTTCCAGTCATCATAAAAGCGTCTGCTGGTGGCGGCGGCAGAGGAATGAAGATAGTACATTCTCCGGCGGCCCTTCCAAACGCCTTTGCAACGGCCAGAGCAGAAGCGCAGGCGGGTTTCGGCAATCCCGAGGTCTATATCGAAAAGTACTGCCAGCAGCCGCGTCACGTTGAAATTCAACTCCTTGCGGACAAGCACGGAAATGTTGTCCACCTTGGTGAACGTGACTGCTCCATCCAAAGGCGTCATCAGAAACTCATTGAAGAATCCCCCTGCACTTTGATCACCCCCGAGTTACGTAAGGAGATGGGAGATGCGGCCGTCCGTGCAGCAAAATCAGTAGGGTACAACAGTGCCGGTACCGTTGAGTTCCTCGTCGATACGGACAACAATTTCTATTTCATGGAAATGAACACCCGCATCCAGGTCGAGCACCCGGTCACGGAAATGGTTACCGGAATTGATATAGTTCGAGAACAGATCCGTTCCGCTGCAGGTCTTAAGCTTCGCTATAAACAGGGCGACATAAAAATAAAAGGGCATGCGATAGAGTGCCGTATTAATGCCGAAGACCCCGTGACGTTCACTCCGTGTCCCGGCAAGATAACGTCGTATCATACGCCTGGAGGTCTCGGCGTGCGGGTAGACTCCTTTGTCTACGATCAATATACGGTCTTGCCCCATTATGACTCGCTGGTCTCCAAGCTGATTGTCCATGCGGAGACTCGCGATGATGCGATACAAAGGATGATTCGAGCGCTTGATGAATACATAATTGATGGTATAAAGACAACAATACCTTTCCATAAAAGAATCATGGCGAACAAGGACTTTATCGAAGGAAATTTTGATACCGGTTTTCTCGAAAGGATGGTGTTGAAGTAAGATGGACTTCCCGGAAGAGCTCAAATACAGCAAAGAACATATATGGGTAAGGGTAGAAGGGAGTAGGGCATACATCGGAATAACCGACTATGCCCAGGAGGAATTGGGGAAAATCACATCCATTGAACTCCCTGAGGTTGGTGATGAGATTGAGCAGGAAGATTCTTTCGGCTCCATAGAGGCTAGAAAGACGGTGGCGGAGCTTTACGCGCCTCTCAGCGGCCCGGTGCTGGAAGTAAATGTTGAGTTGCTGGACAATCCCGCACTCCTGAATGAAGACCCCTATGACAGCGGTTGGATAGCCATTATTTCCATTGAAGATCCGGAAGAGCTCAACCTGTTGCTTTCAGCTGATGAGTACGGGGACACTCTCGGTGAGTTTGATTGAATAGCATTTGATTTGTCACCGAGAGTATCCTCTCGATGATTGTATCGGATATAAACAGTGTCGCTTCGTGTCGGACAAATCGATTACGCAAATTGCACCCCAATATTCACAGCACTGCGGAATAATTTTGATTGCAGCGCCTACCGCTTCATACATGGAGTCCCTTCCCGGCTGAACCTGCTTCTTTCAGAAGGAAAAATCGATCTCAGTCCTTCTTCCTCCATTGCGTTTGGGAGGTCGTGCGAGAAATACCTTCTTCTGCCCGATCTTTCCATAACCGCGGATGGACCGGTCAAGAGCGTTCTTCTGTTTTCCCGTCTCCCCCTTGAATTGCTCGATGGCAAGAAGATATGCCTCACTTCCGATTCGGAAACGTCGGTTGTCCTTCTGAAGATAATCCTTAAAAAATATTATGGTTTCACAAATCGATTTCTCACCAGGAGAGTTGAGAATCCGGCGGATGCATTGTGTGACTGTACCGCTGTTTTGGTGATAGGTGACACCGCTCTCAAATGGGCGTCATCCAACCTCTCCCTGTATCGATATGATCTTGGCGAGGCATGGAGTTCACTGACCGGCCTTCCGTTTGTCTTTGCCTTATGGATACTCAGAAAAGATGCCGCAAAAGCCAAGTATGAAGAAGTTGTACGGATAAGCAAACAACTCAGGGAAGCAAAGAGAATAGCGTTTAATTCTTTGAAAAATATTGCGGTGGATTGTTCCGAGCGGGCCTGGATGGACGTGGAATCTCTGATTTGTTACTGGAAAAGTATTTCCTATGACCTGACTTCAAGGCATATTGAAGGCGTTAAGGCTTTCTATCGTGGTGCGATAGAGGTGGGTATCCTCGCGAAAGAGCCTGCAATCGGGTTCTTTGCCGCGCCAGGAGGGTAGTGCCGATGTGCATGTAAATCTGTTTTGGACGTCGCCCTCACGGATGTTTCGAGTGAGGTCTGTCCAGCATGGCATATGTAGACGGTAACAGGATACAATTGTATATCGCCGAAAAGCACAAAAAGGGGAGGTTTTTGTCCTCCCCTTTGAGTTCGCCGCATTCGAAAATAAACTATTTTTTCTTTCCTGCTGCCTTCTTGGAAGCCTTGAGAGGGTTGATCTTCAAGTCTTCCGTCTTTATTTCAACCTTAACATGGGTTGCAAAGTTGCAGATTCCTAAAGACCACTTCTTGGCTGGAGCCGGGTATGCGCTGCAAACTTTACCTATTGATCCGTCAACAATTCTTTCACAACCTTCGCAGTTTTCAACTATGGTCTGGCATGAGCCTTCGCTGAAAATACAACCCTGTTTTCCCCAGAATGTACACTCGGTACCTGGGAGTACCGTCTGACACTGCATTGCGCATCCTCCTATTCTACGTCCGTAATCAAAAGTATTTGATTCACTGTAGCAATTCTGAAAGAAAAATGTCAATAAGAAAAAAACCGGTGAAAATCCTTTCCCTTGACTCTCCGGTGTCAGATATATTACCCTGATTTTAAGTTCTTACCGGCTCTTAAATGGGAATGGAAGAAGTTTTTTGGGTATTTTAAGCGGCGCGTTTTTCGGTGATGTATCCAAGCGGATCGAGAAATCCTTGATTGATTGATTCGCGTGTATCCTGTAGTTTCTGAATCAAAGGGAGGGCATATGGGAAGTATTGTCTTCGGCACTTCCGGTTGGCGCGGAATCTTGTGCGAAGATTTCACCTTTGCTAACGTGAGGACGGTCATCAAGGCTATTGCGGACCACGTGAATGCATTGGGAGATGGCAAAAATGGTCTGGTAGTCGGTTATGACACCCGTTTCATGGGTAAGCGCTTTGCGCTGGAAGCTGCGAGGGTGCTTGCGGATGCCGGAATCAAGGCCTACCTCTGTGACCGGGATACGCCCACACCGGTTATTTCTTATGCGATCCTTGAGCGAAAGGCCGCAGGCGCGGTCAATTTCACAGCCAGCCACAACCCTTACAATTATAACGGCATCAAATTTTCCCCTTCATGGGGAGGTCCGGCACTGCCCGAGACAACGCGTGATATCGAAAAACGCGCCAATGAACTGCTTGCGCAAACCGGGGACAAGGGGCCCGGAATGAACGGCGCGCCGCAGACCGGGCTTATCAGTGAAATCAATCCTCGGGATTCCTATCTCAAGACACTCGAGAGCAAGATAGATTTCGAGGCTGTCGCCAAACTTGGAAACATTGCGGTAAACCCCCTTTTCGGGACGGGCAGGGGGTATCTTGATGGGGCGCTCCTACGGCACAAAGCACGGGTGCACGTGATCAACGGCCTTCCTGATCCCTATTTTGGCGGGTTTCCGCCTGAACCGGCGGAACTGTATATCCAGGACTTTATTTCCCTGGTGAAGAAAGACCCGGAGATACGGCTCGGCCTCGCCACTGACGGTGACGCCGACAGATTCGGCATCGTTGACGGAGACGGGACCTATATCGAACCCAATTATATTATCGCGCTGCTTCTTGACTACCTGGTCAGGGTGAGGCGCATGAGCGGCGGCGTTGCCAGGAGCGTCGCCACATCCCATCTAGTCGACGCGGTCGCGGCAAAGCATGGTATTCAAGTTTTCGAGACACCTGTCGGTTTCAAATACATTGGAGAACTCATCAGCCAAGACAAGATAATCATCGGCGGAGAAGAGAGCGCCGGACTTTCCATTCAGGGTCATGTGCCGGAAAAGGACGGGATTCTCGCCTGCTTCCTGGTTGCGGAAATGATGGCCCATGAGGGGTGTTCTCTGCGGGAACTGCTGGAGCGTTTGTACGATGAGGTGGGACGTTTCATCACGAAACGCGAGAACATAACCCTGTCACCTGAAGTGGAAAAAGGGTTTGCGAACAAGATGAAGTCAATTCCGGCCTCCTTTGCCGGCATACCAGTCGCCGATATAGTAACCCTGGACGGCACGAAGTGCATTCTTCATGACGGCGGCTGGCTCTTGTTCCGCAAATCCGGCACCGAACCTGTGGTGCGCTTGTACGCTGAGGCTTCGTCAGAAGAGAAGCTCAAGGCGATTATTGCAGCAGGCAGGGATTTCATTCTATCATAGCGGTTCTTCATTCCGGGACACTTCGGTTTTTCCGGTTTTGAATGTGATGCGACAAGCTGAGTGGCACACATTCGCATCTAAAAATACAACCTGTTGGAGGTTTGCATGTGGGATTATACGGACAAGGTACGGGAGCATTTCCTGAATCCGAAAAACGTCGGTGAGATACCGGACGCCGATGCTGTGGGTGAGGTGGGGAGCCTTGCATGTGGGGATGCCCTCAAGCTTTACCTGAAGCTTGATGAGAAAAAAGAGCGAATTGTAGACGCTAAGTTTCAAACTTTCGGGTGTGCAAGCGCCATTGCTTCTTCTTCGGCACTGACGGAGATTATCAAGGGCAAGACCCTTGATGAAGCCATGAATGTTTCCAACCAGGAAATCGCTGAATTTCTCGGCGGGCTTCCGGAAGAGAAGATGCACTGCTCTGTTATGGGCCAGGAAGCACTGGAAGTGGCCATAGCCAAGTACCGGGGTGGGCCTGTCCCCGGACATGAACATATCCAGCCGGAAATGGAAGGGGAGGTCGTCTGCAAATGCTTCGGCATAACTGATGAGTTTCTGAAAAAAGTGATACGGGAGAACAAACTGCACACCGCGGAACAGGTGACCCATTTTACAAAGGCGGGCGGCGGCTGTGGCGGCTGTATTCCGCAGATCAAGGAATTGATTGCTCAGGTCATGGGTGAACAACCGAAAGAGGAGAAGAAAAAGCCTGGCAAGCTCTCCAATCTCCGCAAGATGCAACTCATCCAGGAAATCCTGGAGAATGACGTACGGCCGCTGCTCTGGGCGGACGGTGGGGATCTCGAGCTTATCGATATCGACGGGAGCACCGTGCAGATTGCTTTCCGCAAGGCCTGCGCCGGCTGTGTTTCCTCCGGTCATACCGCGAAGTTCGTGGAACAGAAACTACGCGAGTCGGTTGCCGATGACATTCGAGTTGAGGAGGTGGAGGGGTGAAAGAAATTTATGCCGACAACAACGCCACCACCAAGGTCGATGAGGCGGTCTTCGAGGAGATGCGCCCCTATTTCTGCGAACTGTACGGCAATCCCAGTTCCATGCATTTCTTTGGCGGCCAGGTACAGAGAAAGATAGACGAGGCCAGACAGCGAACGGCTGATCTGCTCGGTGCGCTTCCGGAAGAGATCATCTTCACTGCCTGCGGCACAGAGAGTGACAACGCTGCGATCCGCTCGGCCCTGGAGACCTATCCGGAGCGGCGGCACATCATAACCACCAGGGTCGAACACCCCGCGGTCCTAACCCCATGCCGGAACCTTTCGAAACGGGGATACCGCGTTACTGAACTGTCGGTGGACGGGGAGGGTAGACTTGACCTCGATGAGCTGAGGAGGGTCATCGACGAGAATACTGCCATCGTGTCGGTCATGTATGCCAACAATGAAACCGGCGTGGTCTTCCCCATCGAAGAAGTGGGAGCCATTGTCAAGGAGAATGGCGCAATCTTCCATACGGACGCTGTTCAGGCTGTCGGCAAGATTCCTCTCAACATGGCCGAATCGACGGTTGACATGCTGGCGCTGTCGGGTCACAAGCTTCATGCCCCCAAGGGAATCGGCGCCCTGTATGTCCGCAAGGGGACGCCTTTCCGTCCCTTCCTCGTCGGCGGTCACCAAGAGAGAAGCCGCCGTGCAGGAACAGAGAACACCGCCGGCATTATTGCGCTTGGCAAAGCGTGCGAATTGGCCGCACGGCAGCTTGAAGACGAAAACACCAGGGTAAAGGCGATGCGGGACCGTCTGGAAGGGGAGATCCTCCGCCTGATCCCCAATGTCAGGGTAAACGGCGGCGCGACTCAACGGCTGCCGAATACCTGCTCCGTGGCTTTCGAATATGTGGAAGGCGAGGCCATCCTCCTCCTCATGAGCGAGAAGGGAATATGCGCTTCATCCGGGAGTGCCTGCACCTCCGGTTCGCTGGAACCTTCCCACGTTCTCCGGGCAATGGGTGTCCCGTTCACCTGCGCCCACGGCTCGATCCGGTTCTCTCTGTCACGTTTCACCACTGACGATGATATCGACACCATTATCCGGGAACTCCCCCCCATCATCCACAGGCTGCGGGAATTGTCCCCTTTTGGCAGGGAATTCCTGACAAAGGGATGACGAAAGGGAACATTCAAGAGTGTCCGTGGCCTTTGCAGCGGTAGTTTCAGGGCGGGGAATCCCCGCCCTGATTATTTACTGGGGATGGACACACACCGGGGAACACGAACGGGGGGGATTCTGAAAGGCGTGATGAGAAAAGCTTCGGCAATCGTACAAATAATAGTCATACTGCTGATCGTGGGCTTTGGAACCTACCACCTGTACCAGGGAAACTTTGAAGTCAGCATTGCAACCATGCCGTTTCTTCTGGTCTACTACGTATTTGTAATCGGACTGCGCAAAAAGCAAGGTGGGAACAACGACTGACTACCCATCTTTGCAGAGGGTCAGCAGTGCTTCCAGCACATCGGTAACGGTCAGAATACCGACCAGTTCTCCTTCACTGCTTACAACGCACAGGCAGGAGAGTCGCCTGTCATGGAGAAACCGGGCCGCCTCCCGTATGTCGGCCTCGGGCAGGACCGTATAGGGGTCCCGGATCATCGCCTCCTTGACGGGGATTTTTGACAGGAGATAGTGAAGCTCCCAGGTGTCCAGCGAGGTCGCCTTACCCGGAGTAGATTTGCTGATGGAACCCTCGGTCAATAGCCCGACGAGTTTTCCCTTGTGCATGACGGGCAGGAAGGGGATCCGCTCCTCTTTCATGATGTGGGTCGCTTCCATGATGGAGGAATCGTCTTCGATGGTGATCGGCTTTTTCATCCATTGAGTCACTGTCGTCATGGCAACCTCCAACCGTTACATTCCAAGGAAAGCCTTTTTCACGTGGTCGTTATTGAGGAGATCCTCTCCCCTGCCGGTGAGCACCACACGCCCCGTTTCCAGGACATAGCCGCGATGGGCGATGCGGAGGGACTGGTAGACGTTCTGTTCCACCAGCAGAATAGTGACCCCCTGTCGGTTGATTTCCCGGATGATATCGAATATGTCTTTTACCAGCAGGGGCGCGAGTCCGAGGGACGGTTCATCCAGAAGGAGAAGCCGGGGATTGGCCATGAGCCCGCGGGCTATGGCGAGCATCTGCTGCTCACCACCGGACATGGTTCCGCCCAGCTGTTTTTCCCGCTCCCGCAGACGGGGAAAAAGGGAAAACACCCGTTCGATATTTTCTTTCCGCTCCCGTTTCGCGTTCTTCGTGTACGATCCCATCCTGAGGTTTTCCCGAACGGACATCTCGGGGAAGATCCTCCTTCCTTCCGGGACCTGGACAACACCAGTTTCCACGACGGCATGGGGCTCAAGCCGGGTCAGGTCATGACCGGCAAAAGAGATTGTTCCGGAATCAGGCGATACCAGCCTCGAGATGTTTTTGAGGGTTGTCGACTTGCCGGCCCCGTTGCTTCCCAGCACCGTGACAATTTCCCCTTCGTTCACCTCCAAGTCCACGTCCCACAGCACCTTCAGGTCGTCATAGCTGAAGTTCAGCTTATCTATCTTAAGCATGGCTTTCCCCCAGATAGGCGTCCACAACCTCCTGGTTTGCCACGATCTCCGCGGGGGTGCCTTCAGCCAGCTTCTCTCCCGAATTCAGGACGACTATGCGATCGGAGATGCGCATGATAGCCTTCATGTCGTGTTCGATGACCATCTGGGTGATGCCGCGGGCTTTTATTTCCAGGATCAACCGTATAATCTCTTCACTTTCCGCAGGATTCAATCCCCCCATAACCTCGTCCAGAAGCAGCAGTTCGGGTTTCGTTGCAAGGACCCTCGCCATCTCGAGTTTTTTTCGCTCACCGATGGGGAGTCCTCCGGCAATGAAATGGGTCTTTTGTTCCATGCCGACCACGCTCAGTTGTTCCATGGCGATGTTTCGTGCCTTTGCCAGAGAATTGGTGCGGCACAGAGCTCCGACCATCACGTTGTCCAGAACCGTCATCTTGACCAACGGTCTGACTTTCTGCCAGGTTCTGGCCATTCCCAAGCGGCATACCCGGTCAGGCTGCAGACCGGTTATGGGGTGACCCTTGAAGAAAATTTCACCCCGGGACGGCGGGTAGTATCCGGTAATACAGTTGAACAGAGTGGTTTTCCCGGCCCCGTTCGGCCCGATGAGACCTTTGATCATTCCCGGTTCCATGGCGAAGGAGATATCCGAATTTGCCGCAAGTCCGCCGAAGAACTTGCTCACGTGCTTCAGTTCCAGGATAGCGCTCATGCCGCTTTCCTCCTCTTTCCGGTAAGTATCTTCCGGAGAAAGCCGAGAACGCCGTCCGGCATGAACAGAATCACGACAACTACCAGTATACCGTATATCAGGACATGGGCATGGGCCAGGTTCTCCTTGAGGAACTGGCCGACCGGGGAGTCCTCGTTCACCAATCCCGCGGTGATAAGCCCCTGTGTTATGATATTGCTTCTCAGCGCCTCGGAGAGGGGCACGAGCACCAGGGCGCCCACCACCGGGCCGAAGATGGTGCCGATGCCGCCGATGATGCAGATCAGGACAATCTGTACCGACATGTCTAGGGAAAGCACGGTGGTAGGGTCGATAAAGCCTATGTAGACGGCATAGAAGCTTCCCGCCAGGGAGGTGAAGGCCGCCGAGATCGCCAGGGAAAGGTTTTTGTAGAGGCTCGGATTTATGCCCAGCGAATGGGCAGCGTCCTGATCCTCGCGGATGGCCTGGAAACAGTATCCGATCTTGGAGTGCTGCACAATCCATGTAACGGCGATGACCGCCAAAGCGAAAACCAATCCGATATAGTAGAAGGGATCCTTTGTCGTGAAGTCTGTGACAAGAAATGAGCCGAATTGGAGCGGAGGGATGTCGGTTGCGAGAATTCCTTCCGCACCGTTGGTGAAGTCTTTCAGGTTGAGGGCGGTGAGACGCAGAATCTCGGTTGCCGCGATGGAAGCGAGCACGAAATACGGACCTCGGAGCCGGAAGCAGATTGATCCGATAATCAGCGCGGTCAGGATGGATACCGCGATGCCCGCCAGCATGCCGTACCAGGGCGGAACTTCCCTGAACTGCATCAGTATCATGGTCGTATAGGCGCCGGCTCCGAAATATGCGGCATGGCCGACCGAATATTGTCCGGTGTACCCTCCGAGGATATTCCAGCTTTCTCCCATGATCACGCTCAGAAAAATCAGGATCATGATGTGCAGGGCGTAGGGGCTGTCCACCAAAGGAGGGAACAGGAGCAGCGCACCCGTAACCGCAAGGAAGGTCAGGAGGGGCAGAGGAGATACTCTCCTTATGGTGCCGATGATTTCGCCGAAAATACTCATGGTTCCATTCCCTTCACATGCGCGATTTGCCCAGCAGCCCCGAGGGTTTGAAGAGAAGCACCAGAAGGAATATTACGTAGACCAGCACCTCTTTCCACCCCGAGGAGATGTAGACCGCGCCCAGTGATTCGGCGATTCCTATCAGAATTCCGCCCAGCGTGGCGCCGATAACGCTCCCCATGCCGCCGAGGACGGTAATCACGAACGCCTTCAGGGTGAAGGTGCTCCCAATCTGGGGAAAGATGTAGTACGTGGGAGAAATGAGCGCTCCCGCCGTGCCGGCCAGCGCCGCTCCAAGGCCGAAGGCGATTATTGACATGCGTTTTACGTTGATTCCCATGAGCTGAGCCGCCTGCCGGTCCTGGGCGGTGGCCCGGATAGCCTGTCCCATGTCGGTTTTCATCAGGAACCAGTAGAGAACAGCGGTGATGACGGCCGTGATGATGAAGGATATGGCAAGGGGTTGGGAAATGGAGATACCCATCAGGGAAAAGCTGCTTGAAGAGTAATCCGTGGTCAGTATTTTATAGTCGGATGTATAGATCAGCATCATCGTGTTGCTCATGATAAGCCCCAACCCGATGGTCAGGAGTATCTGGTTCTGTGGCAGGGCATTCAGAATCCTGTTAATGAACAACTTCTGCAGGAGACCTCCGAACAGAAACATCACGGGGATGCACACGGCAATGGAGACGAAAGGATCGACTCCCGCCAGGGTGAACAGGTTAAAGGTAAGGTACATGCCGATCATCATGATATCGCCATGCGCGAAGTTGATGATCCGCATCACCCCGAAGATAATGGTCAGCCCGATACCGATGAGCGCATACACCCCTCCTACGAGGATGCCGCTGATGAGCGACTGAACGAAAAGGAGCAACGGCTGTAGTGAAGGACTGTCCATTGATGATTCTCCGGCTATCTCTATCGAAGTCTCCCCGGTCTGCTTATGGACATGAACCGGGGGCTGCCTCTACCGCCATTTGGGGAAAGGATACACCGGCTTTCTGGTAGCGAACTTTGCCGGGAAGACGGTCTCGTACCGGCCGTTCTGCAGTTGCTGCACCAGCATCTGGTGATTGTTCTGGTTGGTGAATCCGGCGTAGTCGCTGAAACGAACCTCGCCCATGATGCCGTTCCATGCCCCGCTCTTCAATCCGGCACGGGTTTTTTCCCGATCTCCCGCGCTCTTCGACGCTGTTTCAGCCATAATCATCATTGCGGCATAGGCGCATGCGGCGTGGTAGGTAGGCTCCTTGCCGAATTTCGCCTTGTACCTGCGCCCGAAATCCGACGCGCCGGGCCAATTCACGTCATCGGTCCACTGGGTGGAAGAGAAGACATTGTTGGAAATCACCTTTTCCCGGGCGAACTCGGCTGTTGTGAAACCCGCCCCACCGCCGAGGAACGCCTTGGGCTGGAGGCCGATTTCCCGCGCCTGGCGCATGATGAGAATGGCGTCCGCCACGTAGGAAACCATGAAGACGAGGTCAGGGTTTTTCGATTTGATTTTGGTGAGGGTGGAGCGGTAGTCGGGGGATCCCTTTGAGTACGATTCGTCGGCCACGATCCGGATTCCCTTCCGGACCGCATACGACTTGGCCGTCGTACTGGTGGATGTCCCGAAGTCGGTATTCTCATAGATAAGCGCCATGGTACTCGGTTTTCCGAGCGTCAGCATGGCATCGATAAGCACCGAGGCATAGACATCGGCAGGGGCATTCAACCGGTAGACCCACTTGTTGCCCTGTCGGGTGATCTCTTCCTTTGCCGCTGCCGGGACCAGGAGGGGAACCTTGTATTTTCCTGCCAATTTCGAGACTGCGTTGGCGCAGGCCGACGTGTAGGGGCCGACCACCCCGGCGACCCGGTCACGGGTTGCGAGTTTTTCCATGGCGCTCATGGCGATCTGCGGCTTGCCCGTGTCGTCCTCCCATTTCAGGTCGACTGCGATACCCTTCTTTTTCAGGTCTTCCTGTGCCAGTTTGATGCCGTTTGTCAGGTTCTCCCCGATTGGCGCCTCGGGGCCGGTCATGGAATTTATCACGCCAATCTTAACCGGTGCGGCCAGGCAGAGCGACGGAATGGTCAAGAAAAGGGTCAGGAGCCACAGAACGCTGTTCTTTTTCATACCAGTAATCTCCTATGACTACAGTAGTGTAATCCTGCCGGGACCTCGCATGATCCCTCGAAAAATGCCAAGGGTAAGAAACGATGCTCACCGGCTATGTTGTCCGCCGTATCGTTATTAGTAGTTGACTTGACGGGAGGGGTACCTTAAAAATCGAATACACATACCATATCTTCATGAAAACCGCAATAACGGCGTTTTACAATAGGCCGGGAGCGAAGAACAGAGGTGTCCAGGGTGGGGTATCGCAACCTTCAGGAGTGTGTCAGGGACCTCGAGCGGCACGGCGATCTGATCAGAATCGACCGGGAAATCGATCCATGTCTGGAGGCGGGGGCCGTGCAGAGGCGCGTCTATCGAGCCGGTGGGCCGGCGCTGCTTTTCACGCGCATCAAGGGGTGCGGTTTTCCCATGCTCGGCAATCTGTTCGGCACGATGGCGCGCATGCGTTTTCTGTTCCGGGACACACTGCGGGCGGTGGAGAAAATCGCTGAGCTGAAGAGGGATCCGCTATCCGCGATGCAAAACCCATTCGGATGCCTTGGCCTGGTTAGGCGCATGCCGGATGTTTTCCCCAGAATTGTCCGCTCCGGTCCGGTGCTGGCAAACAGGACCTCAATCAGCAGGCTCCCCCATCTCAAATCATGGCCCGACGACGGCGGCGCCTTTATCACTCTGCCCCAGGTCTACACGGAAAACCCGTCGTGCCCGGGATGGAGGGGGTCGAACCTGGGGATGTACCGGGTGCAGATCTCGGGTGGGAACTATGTCCGGAACCGGGAGATCGGCATCCACTACCAGATTCACCGGGGCATTGCCGCTCACCATGCCGAAGCCATTCAGCGGGGAGTTCCCCTGAAGGTCAATATTTTCGTCGGCGGACCTCCGGCACTGACCGTTGCCGCTGTCATGCCCCTGCCTGAGGGAATGCCGGAGATCGCCTTTGCTGGTCTTCTGGGAGGGGGAAGGGTGCGGATGATCCATCATCCCGGGATGCTTCCCATCCCGGCCGAGGCCGATTTCTGCATTACCGGTATGATAGAACCCGACCGGCTCCTGCCTGAAGGGCCGTTCGGCGATCACATCGGCTATTACAGCCTGAGCCACGATTTTCCCGTCATCCGGGTGGAGAGCGTCTTCCACCGGCATGACGCCATCTGGCCCTTCACCACGGTGGGGCGTCCTCCCCAGGAGGATTCGGTGTTCGGGGCCTTTATCCACGAACTGACCGGGCCGGTGATTTCCTCCGTCATACCGGGCGTAAAGGGGGTCCACGCCGTCGACGCGGCCGGGGTCCATGCCCTGCTCCTGGCCGTGGGGAGTGAGCGTTACGTTCCCTACAGCCGCGAACGGAGGCCCATGGAGTTGCTTGCTCTCGCCAACGCCATCCTGGGACAGGGGCAACTCTCCCTCTCCAAGTACCTGTTCATTGCGGCAGGGGAGGACGCCCCCCTTCTCGAAGCGGGAGATGTCCCTTCCTTCCTGCGCCATGTCCTGGAGCGCGTCGACTGGCGACGCGATCTGCACTTCCAGACCTGCACGAACATGGACACGCTCGACTACAGCGGC
>CALABV010000146.1 GCA_937886325.1 uncultured Geobacter sp. | reverse complement strand
GAGCAGCGGGAGGATGGGAGGTATCCAATGAAAATGCTGCTGGTGGCGGTGGTGGCCGCGCTGATAATGGTGAGCGGATGCGCAACTCGACTTGAGCTTGCCGATGCCGTTCTCCAGGCAAGAAAGTCCGGTACGGAGGGTGTGGCGAAGGTCTATCCCGTTTCGTCCGACCAGGCATGGGAGATAACACGGTCGGTTTTACGGTGGCTGAAGGCGGATGATGTGGAGGAGCGCCGCACCGAGAACTGTCTGATTGCCAGCTCAGGCATGAAAATGGCGCTTTTCGGCACGGTAATGGGTGTGTGGATAGAACCGGACGATCCCGGTTTTACCAGGATTACTGTAATCTCCAGGCACAGGGACGAATGCTGCGTGCTCACGGATCTGACCCCCGACCAGTTTTTCCGGAACTTCGAGAAGGGGATGAACATCATCAAAGGCGGCGGGATGTTGCCTGTTGCGGCCCCGTGAACCAACGAGAGGGGATGATACATGATGGCAGGGACACGTCCCGGACATGGGGAGAGCCTGAAGAGGTCCGCAACGACGGGATGCCGGATTGGTATCGCATTTTTTCTGTGCATAGCGCTGTTCGCGCCATGTAAGTCGGATGCCGGAGAAACACTGGTCGGCGTCAAGGCGCGCAAGGTGGTGCGGTGCGGCGTGAGCGAAGGCATACCGGGGTTTTCCGCCAGAAACGCGGCGGGACGTTGGGTCGGCCTGGAGGCGGATTTCTGCCGCGCCGTGGCCGCCGCGGCCCTGGGAGACGGTGAGAAGGTCAGATTCGTGCCGCTCAAGGCATCGGAACGGTTCCCCGCGCTCCAGTCCGGAGCGGTCGATCTCCTTGCGCGCAACACGACCTGCACCCTGGGCAGGGAAGCGGGGCTTAAGGTGATGTTTCCCGGCATCATCTTCTATGACGGCCAGGCCTTCATGGTACCCGCCTCCTCCGGCATCCGGGAGCTTCGTCAGCTGGACGGCGCCACGGTCTGCGTGGAAAAGGGGACAACCCACCAGCAGTACCTGGCCGATTACTTCACGGCCCACGGCATGCGCTATCGTCCGCTCGTTATAGACTCCAGCATCGCTGTGGCGGACGCCCTGTTCGCCGGGCGCTGCCGGGCGTACACGTCCGACGCCTCGCAGCTTGCCGCCGCCCGCCTGCGAATCCCGGACGGCGCCCGGAAATATGTCATCCTTCCGCAGAGGATCAGCAGGGAGCCCATCGGGCCGGTGGTGCGGCGGGGCGACGACGACTGGTACACCCTGGTGCGGTGGGTGCTGTTTGCGCTGATTGCCGCGGAGGAAGCGGGCGTTACCGCCGAAAACGCTGCCGGGCTGCGCGACGCCGCGGCCAACCCCGCCCTGCGACGGGCGCTGGGAGCAGGCGGCGGCTTCGGCAGGCAAATGGGAGTGGACGACGATTGGGCATTGCGCGCCGTGCGGAGCGTGGGCAACTATGGCCAGATGTACGAGCGCAATCTTGGGCCACGAAGCGCCCTCCCCCTTGACCGGGGCCTGAACCGTCTCTGGTCCAAAGGCGGGCTGCTGTATGCTCCACCGCTGCGCTGAGGTGAGGGATTCATCATGAGCGACGTGCAGATCTACATCACCCTCGGAATCTTCGCTGCCGTTATCCTGACCATCGCATTCGACGTGCTGGACATGGCGGTGGCAACGGTTCTCGGCGCAACGGTATTGTACGCGTTCGGCATCCTCAACAGCCGCGACATAGAGGCGGCTGTC
This sequence comes from uncultured Geobacter sp., assembly GCA_937886325.1. Lineage (GTDB taxonomy): Bacteria > Desulfobacterota > Desulfuromonadia > Geobacterales > Geobacteraceae > RPRC01. The sequence continues at coordinate 12,521 of CALABV010000146.1, read as the reverse complement.
GACACTTCGGGAGGGACCCTGGCGCTTCTCTTCGGCGGCATGGTGGTTGCCCGGACCCTGACCGGGACCGGGCTCTTCGAGCGCATCGGCGGCGGGCTGCTGCGGGCGACCGGGGGGAGCGGGAAGCGATTCCTGCTCCTGCTGATTGTCCTGGTCGCGCCGGTATGCGCCGTACTCCCCAACGCAACCACGGTAATCCTCCTTGCGCCCGTCATTATCCGGGTAGCCATTGCCCTGGAGATCGATTTCGTCGGACCGATCGTGCTGACGGCCATTATCAGCAACTCCGCGGGTCTCCTCACCCTGGTGGGCGACCCCGCAACCTTCCTCGTCGGCAGCTCCATCGGCATGAGCTTTGGTACCTACCTGAAGAAGGTCAGCCTGGGCGGTCTCCTCTGCCTTCTTACCATGGTTCCCCTTCTGCCCATCGTACTTCGTGACATCTGGCGCCTGCGGCGCGAACTCCCCCCTGCCGATGCGCCCAGGCGGATCGAGCGCCCCTGGTTCGCGGTGCTGGCGCTCGCCACGCTCCTGTGCATGGTTGCCCTGTTCGTGGTCGGCGAATACCTGGTCCACCCTATTTTACCTCCGACGGCCGCCATTATCGGCGCGGCCCTGTCGCTGCTTCTCATCTATTCGGCGAAGATTGAGCCGGTGGACAACGTGCTCCGCGATGTCGACTGGAAGACGCTGGTGTTTCTGTTCGCCATCTTCTGCCTGGTCCAGGGGGTTACCAGGACCGGTATCCTGCAGGGTCTCGCCCTGAAGCTGCAAGGCTGGTTCGGTACCGATCTGACCATCGTGGCCCTTGTCTTCCTCGGCGGAATCGGCATCCTGTCGGGCCTTCTAGCCAATATCCCGCTGGTGGCCGCGTCACTCCTCATGACCAAGGGCTACCTGGTGGCGACTGAACTGGCGCCGGAAACAGCATTGGCCGCCGGTTTCACCGGTTGGCCCGCCGCGGTCATCCCGGTTTTCATCGCCATGATGTTCGGGGCGACCCTCGGGGGCAACGCCACGCTTATCGGCGCTTCGGCCAATGTCGCCGGCGCAGGCATCTGCGCGGCCCACGGCAAGCGCGTCAGCTTCGCGCGGTTTGCGCGCTACGGGGTGCCTATCACATTCTGCCAGCTCATCATGGCCATGCTGTATGTGCTGGCGCTGTTTCGGTTTTCGGGATGAGACAGTTCGATATTGTTCGAAAATAAAACGGGTGGTCGTATCGTGCCCGGACACAGGTCCGGCCGATACCGCACCAACTGATCAACCGCGGAGGAGGTCATCATGAAAAAAGAACTTTCACTTGTTGCGTTAGCTGTTTTCGCCGTGACCGCGAGCGTGGGAATCGCACAGGGCGAACCCGTCATCTACCCGGCCAAGGGGCAGAGCCAGCAGCAGATGGAAAAGGACAAGAACGGCTGTTACGGCTGGGCGAAAAACCAGACCGGCTTCGATCCCATGCAGCCTCCGCCTACCGTCCAGGCGCCGCCGCCTCATCAGGGCGAACGGGTCAGGGGCGCGGCACGGGGCGCCGCGGCCGGGGCCGCGGTCGGGGCCATTGCCGGCGATGCGGGCAAGGGTGCGGCAGTAGGGGCTGCCGCGGGAACCGTGGCCGGCGGCGCGAGAAAGAGGGAAAAGATGCGCCAGAGCGCCCAGGCGCAGCAGCAGGTGAACGCCGATTACGAAGCGAAGCGGAACACCTATAACCGCGCCTATGGGGCATGCATGGAAGGCCGCGGCTATACCGTCAAATAGGATCGTCGGCGGCCGCTTTTTCCGCCGTATCCCGAGCCGGTCGGCACACGGCCGGATATTTCTACCCAGGAAAGGAAACGAAATGAACATGAAAAACCTAGTGGCAGCAGTGGTGGCGGCGCTCTTTCTTCTTCCCTTCGCGACAGGGGTCGGCGCCAAGGAAAAGGCTCCCCAAGGCCAGGCGCAGCATTCGGTGAAAAAAGAGAAGGTGGTCTCAGCAAAGGCAACCGTGATGGCGGTTGACCTGAAAACACGCATCGTGACCCTGAAGGATTCCAAGGGGAACATTATCGACCTGAAGGCGGGGAATGAAGTGCGCAACCTGGAGCAGTTGAAGGCCGGAGACCTCGTGACCACGAAATATTACCAGTCTCTGCTGATCAAGCTCGTGAAACCCGGCACGGGTCCGGAAGGGATGCAGGCGAAAGCGACCATGGAACGGGCCAAGCCCGGAGAGAAGCCGCACGGCATGATCGGCGGCCAGGTTACCATTACTGCCAAAGTAACGGCCATCAACAAGAAGGAACAGACTCTCTCTCTGAAGGGCCCGGGCGGAAAGACGGTCGTGGCCAAGGCTGATAATCCCCATAACCTGGACCTGCTCAAGGTCGGCGACGAATTGATGATCACCTACACCGAAGCGCTGGCGATTTCCGTAGAAGGTGTTAAAAAATAATCGAGTGATACGGACGGGGCGCGGCACATGCGGAACCTGCGCGTGCCCGCCCCTCTCCTCAATCGAAATAACCCCGGCGTCCCGGAGCCGGGGGGAGTGGAGGGCGAAAGAGGATGAGCAGGGAGACACGCGCTACCCACGACATACCACGGACGACCCTGGCGGTGCTGATCATCGCAGTGCTGGCTGCAGGCTCCATCTGGATACTTCACCCGTTTCTGTCCGCCATTCTCTGGGCGGGCATCATCGTCATCGCCACCTGGAACGTGATGCTCCGTGTAGAGGCATGGTGCGGCGGAAAGCGCTGGATGGCGGTAACGGTGATGACCATCGCCCTGCTGCTGGTGTTTTTCCTGCCGTTCTCCTTTGCCGTTCTCTCCATTTTCGAACGGGCGGACGAGATCGTGTCGTGGGTCAAAGCCCTGTCATCCGTCAGCATAAGCGATCCGCCCGCGTGGGTAGCCGGGATTCCCCTTGCCGGCGCACAGATTGAACATCGCTGGCGCGAGCTTGCCGCCCTGCGGCCCGAGGAGTTGTCGTCGCAGCTGACACCCTATGTCAGCAAGGTACTCGGATGGTTCGTATCCAAGGCGGGAAGTGTCGGCGCCGTGTTCCTCAATTTCCTGCTTACCGTCATCATTTCGGCCATCTTCTACGCCAACGGCGAGACGACCGCTCACGGGTTGCGCCGCGTCGCCTACCGTCTTGCGGAAACAGACGGCGAGGAAGCAGCGGTTCTGGCTGCACGGGCGGTTCGGGGGGTTGCCCTTGGCGTGGTGCTGACCGCGATTATCCAGTCTGCGCTGGGAGGTATCGGGCTCGCCGTTGCCGGCATCCCGGCGGCCGTCATCCTCACCGGCGTCATGTTCCTGTTCTGTGTGGCGCAGATCGGCCCCATCCTGATTCTCGTGCCGTCGGTGATCTGGCTCTACTGGTCAGGGCAGCCGGTATGGGGCACGGTGCTGCTGATCTGGAGCGTACCGGTCCTTGTCATCGACAACATCTTGCGTCCAATCCTGATCCGGAAGGGGGCGGATCTTCCGCTGCTGCTCATCTTTGCCGGCGTCATCGGCGGCCTCATAGCGTTCGGTGTGGTCGGGCTCTTCATCGGGCCGGTGCTGCTCGCCGTTACCTACACCCTTCTCCAGTCGTGGGTGGCCGGCGGAAAGGGAGCGGTCGAGCAGGATAGTGCCGCCGGCGAGTGAATCCGCGCGTCGGTCCGGTTCGAATACACACTGCACTTCCATTGATGCCGCGGGGCGCCTTTCCACGGCGAACGGGAGGATGAAATGAAACTATGCGCACTGTCTTTTGCTATTCTTCTCGTCTTTGCAGGAACCGCTGCCGCCTCGGCCCAGGAATTCCATGTTTTTGGAGGGTGGCTCCAGAACACCGGCGACCATGACCGGACATACACCTATCAATTTGAATACCGGCAGAGATTCCATGACAATTTCGCATTCAGCCTCACCTACCTGAACGAGGGAGCATTTACGGAACACTCCCGTGACGGACATGGCGCCCAGCTGTGGGCCGGGGCCAATCTCCTGGACCGGAGGCTTTCGCTGGCATTCGGCGTCGGCCCCTACTTCTACTACGACACCATCCCCTACTCTTCAAGCGGCTTCAGTCTCAACGACCACGGATGGGGCGCTCTCCTGAGCCTGGACGCAACCTGGTACACGCGCAGCCGCTGGCTTTTCCTGCTGCGGACCAACTGGGTCGCCACGGGAAACAGTATTGACACCATCTCGGCCTCCTTCGGAATCGGCTACCGGTTCGATGAACCGGCAACGCCGAAGCCGGGCGGAGAGCCGGCCCTTCCTCGGGAACCTGCGCCGCGCAACGAGCTCACGTTGTACATCGCCCAAACGAGCGTCCACAACAAAGGGCCGTCCCATTCCATCGGGGCCGGGCTGGAGTACCGGCGTCGATTGCTGCGCTACCTTGACGTGACCGCAGGCTGCGTCTACGAAGGGGAAAGCGACCTGATAGAGAGATACGGCCTGAACCTGCAACTGTGGCTGGCCGGATCTTTTCTCGACGACCGGCTGTCCCTCGGTTTCGGGGCAGGTCCCTATTTCGCCATTGACCGGCATCGCACGGAAGAAGGAAGGGACCACAAGGTCGCGGTGTTGAAAAACGTTTCCATGAGTGGCGCATACCGCTTTTCTCCGCACTGGGGGGTACGCTTCAACTGGATCCGCGTCATCACCAATTATGAACGTGATGCGGATGTCTGGATGCTCGGGACTTCCTACTTTTTCTAGGTACAGTTCTGCCGTTCGATGTCAATTGTGGACGGTCAAGGGCTTTCATATGACTCTGCTTACGCCGTGCAAAGGGGACGGGAGCCGATGTGACAAAAAGAACAACCGGACAGGGTAGAGAAGAGTTGCATTAAGAAACAGGCCTGTCAAAATTCACGGAGGGGATCGGTCCATGGTACGCTTGGTACTCTTCCTGATGATCGGTGTATGCTGCCAAGTGTGCGTTACGCCGCCTGCGCTGGGCGCCGATGCGCTTACGGCGTTGAAACGGTTCAGCGATTTTTCCACGATCGACATAACGCGCTTACTGGAAGGCGAAATTCTCTCCCAGCGCGGTTCATTGATGAATTTCCCCAACGGCATATCGTCCCAGTTCTGCTTTGCGACGCCGACTTCTCCGGCAGAGACTGCCAGGAGGCTCCGGAAGTGGGACCCGACTGGCTGCACGTCTTTGAAGGTGTATGTATCGCGCAGGCTGAGCAACCCATGCGAGCTCAGGGAATTCAGCAACCTTTCCCTCTACCTCGATCCCGGTCATCGTCCAATTAAGAGGTTTTTCGACCAGACAATGGCCACATCCGCAGGCAAGTCGGGACCGAACCTGACCCGGAGCGAAGCGCGAGATCTTGCCGGTTGCGTAGGGAAAGACGCCGATCCGAAAACTCTCGGCGCATGCTGGGCCCGATTGTTGTTCGCGCGCGCCTCGGACTTTCAACGCACCGGGTTCGCAGGCACACTCCCCTACGAATCCGGTGAAACCACCGTAAACCCTTCTTCACAGATCCGGTCGATGCTCCAGGAACAGGTCCGGATCACTCGTGAATTCGCCCCTCTTCTGAAAAGGGCCGGGCTGGTGAGCGACGGTGAAGGAGTTTCGCCACTCAGGCCGGATTGCTTCTGGAGCCTGTTCGAAGCCGACCACCGTGCCACACTGAATCTCGGAGCCATGTACGAACTGAATGTCGGTGACCGGCGCCAACTGCTTTCCATCGAATATTATGTCAGCGGCACGTACTATGCCTCTGCCACGCTCTATGAAATCTGGCCGTTCCGCTATGGCGGGAGGACCGGCTCCCTTATCTGGCGCGGCGACCTGTTCGCGGCGCCCCAGCTCCGCTTTACGAAAGGGATTGAACGCATCGCCTCCGGCGCGATTATGATCCAGGAAATCAAGAAAGAGGTCCGCTGCTTTCAGGAAAGCCTTGCATACCCATGACAGACGTCTGCACCATTATCAAAGGGATTCACGTTACAAAGGGTTTCTACCCGCCATTCTTACTTGCGCTGCTGGTGGTGGGGCTGGCAATGCCGGTCGGGGTTTCGGGCGCCGACTCGATGGCCGTCTCACAGGAACTCGACGTCACGTTGGGATATGCGGGCAGAGCGACAACTCTCCAGGACCATCGGCATACCGACGCACTCAGTGAGCTGAATACGGGCGTCACGTACGTCGTATCGACGCAGATCAACAAAGACCTGTTGTTGCGGATCGGCGCCGAATGGCAGCGATTCTCGTTCTGGACACCACGGGACGCCGCGACGCCCGACTCGTTGCAGCAGGGCAACGCAATCCTGGGATTCGACTATCAACTGGCCGACCAATGGCTCATGCGCGCAGAAGTGCGGCCGGGCTTGTACGGTGATTTCAGCCGGATCAACTGGCGTAGTTTTGACGCACCGCTCACGCTGGGTTTTGCCTACCTGGTTGATGCCGATCTACAGTGGTTCTTCGGTCTGCGCGTTGACGTCCGCAGCCAAATTCCCGTGTTCCCGGCGGTCGGCGTCCGCTGGAGGTTCACCGATGCCTGGACTATCAATCTGCAGTTGCCGGAACCGCGTCTGGAGTACGATGTAAACGATACACTGCAGGCATATCTCGGCGCGGGGATACTGGCCGGAACCTACGTGGTCGGCGATCATTTCGGCGATGACCGTGGCCTTCCACAGCTCAATCACGCCACGGTCGATTACACTGAAGTGCGCCTGGGTCCCGGTGTATCGTGGAAGGCTCTTCCCAATCTGACACTGGAAGCCCAAGCGGGGTATACGCTCTACCGAACGTGGGATTATTTCGATCAGCACATCAAGCTGAGCAGCCACCCTGCGCCCTTCCTGCACATTGCCTGTCACGCCCGGTTTTGATGGCCGTGAAGCTGAAGCAGGCGCCTTTCCGCTCGGGCACACAAGAGTGGCGGAAGTAAAGAATCAAAGAAAACTCTAAGAGCGGCTGGTTATGGAGAAAAAACGCGCTCCAAAAGGGGCCGTTGGAAGGGGTAAGGTCTTGACATGGGACAACGTTGAAGAAATTGTGTAAAAAGACGGGATCCCGGCGAGGAAACCAGGCCGCGGAAAAACTCACAAAAACCCTCGGCAGTCGTGTGATGACATTTTCGGTACCATCAAGATGATAGCAGGGAGCGGTTTGAAGCGGGAAGATCCTTCTCACAACAGGAGGGAACGGCCTGGCGGTTGTATGGAAACGAGGCGGGATCGTCGAATCGGCCATTCGGCCCTCCCGCTGTTCGGTCACGGTAGCGGGCCTACTTCCAGATATCGTAGCCGAGGGTGATCATGAACCCGGACGTTCCAAGCACCACGAACTGGGTGCTTGCCCTCTTGTACTTGTAACCGATGGCCGGAATAATCCCGAGTCCGATGCCGTTGTCGTTGACGGGGAGCTTGTTCTCGTAGGGTTCAAAGTAGCCGATGATGGCTCCCGCGGTAATCTTGAAAAACATGTGCTGTTCCGGGGAGCCGTAGATCCATCGTTTCCCGCCGTAGAGATAGCCGCACGGCTGATGGAACGAGTTTTTGAAAAAGGCGCCGCCGAGCTCCCACCGGGACGCGGACTCCCATTCCAGCGCAACGAACCAGGGATACGAATTGTGCTCGGCGTCCCGCTCGTAGTGGACAACATACGGGCTGAAGATCAATGTAACCAGGCTTGATTCAGGGGGCTTTTCCGCGGCATCGACAGCGGAGGGAAACAAACTCAGGCATAGGAAGGCCATCAGGCACATCAATCCGCAACCCAATCGGATGAAGGCGTTGCGAGGCTCGTGGTGTGATTGCGCGTATCGTTTATGCTCCATTTCTACCTCGTGCGGCGTGGCGTGAACGATTCTCCAGAGCCATTGAGCCGCAGGCTGCCCGCTTCCGCCACCGGAATCGGCCCGGGATGACGCCGGGCGCCGATGCATTCCGTCCGTGTACCTCACTGAAGCAACCGGAGGAATTTTTGCGGCAATGCATCATATCCACAATTTTGGGGCGGATTGCAACATAAAAACTTGATCCCGGCTTCTTCGTAGGTGTTGAATCCCGTCGCATAATCAACCGCGGTTCCGCAAGGCATTGAACCTTCCCAAACAAGGTGTGGCACATCTCCCCTCTGCCATGCCGGGCATGCGCCCCGGACTGTTCGGCCGCGGGGTCACATCCCTCCTCTACCTGCCGGAAGGGAGCAGACGGAAGCCCGCTCCCCCGGTGTCGTCATTTCACGGTCAGTAGGCTTTTTCTTTCTTGCGGACCGTGTCGGTAACGATGCCGAACGCGGTGACTTCACTGGCTGTGCCGGCGGTGGTAGGGATGGCAATCAGGGGCTTGCCGGGCGCCTTCACCGTATTGATGCCGGCGGAGCGGGCGATGGCCGCGACCTCTTCGACCTGGGTATCGGGAGGATTGGGGAGCACGCCGTCATATTCGACCGCCTCGACGCCGGCGGCTTTCAGGGATGCGATCAGGCCATCCACGATGCCCGCCGCCTTTACTCCCTTGTCGTACACCACGAAGGCCTTCTTTGCTCCCATACCCGCAGCCGTTTCACCCAGTTTCTGTGAAACACCTTCTCCAAAGTGAACAAAACTCGGAATGCCGAACATGAATTGCATACCATTCTCCTTTTCTTATTGTTTTTCTGTGTGAGCCTGGTTCAATCCCTGCCTGTACGATGATTTGTGTCGCGATCCCCCTTTCGTTCAATCATTTTCGATGTGCCTGTAAAGTACCCACTGTCTATTTCACGTTTCCAAAGACTTTCCCAGCGATACGGTATATCAATGGGAGGATTTCGGTTGTGCCTGCGCCGTACAGTAGACGGACAAGACTATCTCGTAAATACTTTATTTCGACAAGAATCCTGCTCCGGAAAGGATGTGACGATCGGTAAGCGCATCCGCCACTGTGTGATACAATGTGTGTACGAAACCTCCTGAAAAAGTAAAGAGAGTGGTGACGGCAAAACTGTGCCGGGCCCGCTCCAAGCGGGCGACGGGGAGGATCTACGATGGCCGGGTTTTCATTTCCGTTGACGTTCGTGCCCAATTACACGGTAGTCGGCCGGGGGTACCACGCTCTCCGCAAGAGCAAGAAGGAGACTCACCTTCACAAGGGAGTCGACCTGATGGCCGAGGTCGGGACGCCGGTCTTCGCCGTTGCCGATGGTATCGTCGTGGATGGGCCGTTTCTTTTTGCCTGGCAATACAATCCACCGTCTCACGCAATCGTCGTGAAACATGGGCCGGTGACCGTTCTCTACGGCGAGATTCAGCTGGAGGGCGCAAAGGTGACCGGTGATAGCGTTCTCCAGGGAGAAAAGATTGCGGCCGTGGCGCGTACGGGCACCGGATCCATGCTGCATATCCAGGTCTACAAGGGGCGCTACGTCAAGGGAAAGGAAATCGATCCCACCCCCTATCTGAACGTGTGGCGAACCAATCTCCCGAAGGAAGATGACGCCGGACCTAGGTTCGAGCGCGACCGCCCTGACTACACGAGCGCCAGGAGATAGGAAGGGGACGGAGGGGTGTTTCAGGGGGGGATGTACGCAAAAAACAGCCGCTTGGAAGAATGACGTTTCAACGCCCCTTTCTGCCGATAACGAGGTTGCTTACCAGCCATGCCACCACCACGGCCATATAGAACTGTCCCGTCACCGCCTCCAGTATCGACAGCATCTGGGCAACCGGATGCCTGGGAACGATGTCGCCGTACCCAAGTGTGGCGATGGTGACGAAGCTGAAATAACTCAGTGCACTTTGCCGGGAATACCCGCCTCCCGTATCCGCACTGACCGGCAGTGCAAAACTGTTCGGCTCGATGACCGCCAGTGCCTGGTAGAGGGAAGAAAAAGTGAGAGCAATCAAAAAGTACGCGACAATGGCTCCGAAGACGGTGTCGACGGTTACTTCATGGCTCGTCAGCACATACCGGAGGATCATGACCACGCAGATTACGACGATCACGGCATTATCAAGGTCCGCTGACGCTTCCAGCATGGTCGCATACGAATGGACGGTGGTCCTCACGGCCGCCATATCCAGCAGGATTCCCAGAAACCACAGGAGGATCAGGGGCCAGCGTCGCCTGACATCAAAACCGGCAAAGGAAAGGGTTACTATCAGGAGGTTGAGGAAGAAAATGGACAGAAGGGCGGTCAGAAACGGCGTCTTGTGCAGGACGGGAGAAAGAAGCATGACCACGATGATGAAGAGGAAAAGCTGGATGAACCGAATCGGTTTCCAGGGGAAACTGCGCAGCAGCCCTGCTTTTCTGGTTTCGTAGTGTTCCATGGTTTTTTCTCCCACCCCCTTGGACATGCCGATCACGGACAATACGGGAAAAGGGGCGCGTCGATCTACAAGAGGAGTATACCCGACTATTTTCGAAATTCCCCTGTATCACAAAGGGGGATAACCGAGATAGAATTGATGACCGGGCGGTCTCCCTGCGGCACGGTGTTCCGCAAAGGTAACGGAAACTATTTCGGAAGGGGAATTGGCATGTATCAGAGGGTTCTTCTGGTCGACCCGGCAACCGGATTCTACAAAACCAGGAAGTACGGCCTTGATCGCTATTTCGGGCCGGCAGACCTGGGCATCCATCTGACCGAGGAGTATGGGACCCTCAACTTCGGGGTCGGCATTTTCGCCGGTTCCATCTTTCCGGGCTCGAACCGCCTGGTGGTAACCGGTTTTTCCCCCTGCTGGCAGGGGTACTACATCAGCTCCATGGGCGGGGCGGGGCTCGTGTTCGACAACCTGGGGATCAACATGCTCAGCCTGGCGGGCAAGGCGGCCGTGCCGTCGGTCCTCTACCTCAACCGCCGGCACGGTGAGGAGATCGAGGTGGAAGTGGTCCCCCTGGATGTGGAGACGGTCTGGAAATCGGGGCGGACCGGGGTCTATTCCCTCACGGACACGGTCTACGGCATGTTCGGGTCCCGCTACGAGAAGGACCCGCGCATCCTGGTCACCGGCCCGGCTGCCCTGCATACCGACATGGGAGGCATCATGTCGGTCCCTATCAGCCGGGGGAAGATCAGCCACGTGGACACCTGGGCCGGCCGCGGCGGTTTCGGAAGCGCCATGGTCCGGAACCACGGCATCGTGGCGATCATCTACGGCGGAACGGTGGTGCACGAGGACTTCCGCGATAACCTGGTGGCCGACCAGTGGTTCAGGGACAAGTACAATCTGCGGCTGGTGGAAAAGGACCTGGAAGCGACCCGTAAGTACCGCTACGACGAAAAGCTGCAAACCGGCGGCACGTTCGGCGTGAACTACGCCACCATGGGGGGGAGGGTTCTGGCATTCAACTACCGCACCATCTACCACTCCGAAGAGGAGCGAACGGCCCTGTACCGGAACTTCGTGGTTGACCACTACCTGAAGCAGTTCAACGAAGAGACCATCGCCGCAAAACAGCAGGCCACCTGCGGCGAGCCGTGCATGGCGGTGTGCAAAAAGATGAAGGATATCTACAAGAAGGACTACGAGCCCTACCAGACCATGGGCCCCCTGTGCGGTATCTTCGACCAGCGGGCCGCGGAAAGGCTCAACCATCACAGCGACGCCATGGGCTTCGACGCCATCTCGGGTGGCGGGGTGCTGGCCTGGCTCATGGATCTCCTGGACGAAGGCCTGCTGAGCCGCGAAGAGCTGGGGGTCGCCAGGCTCCCGCGGTGGGATGCGGCGGATTTCGACGTCGTCAACGACTCCATGCACAACGCCGAGCTGGGTTGCGAACTGATCGACGCCATCCTGGAGCGGCGGGGCATCCTCGACTTCAGGGAGGGGGTGCGCAAGTGGAGCCGGATCCATTCCAGGGAGAAGGGGATGGCGCTCCATGACCGCCTGGTCCACATCGCCTTCAGCCGGAGGGGCTGGATGGTCCCCAACCAGTACTGGGTGTCCGGCGCGCTGGTTCCCATGGCCATCATGGGGAAGTACTACATGATCTACAGCTTCGATTTCATCCCGCCCCGCACCCTGGGAAGGATGTGCGCGGATCGCATGAAGAAGGAACTCATTCTCGACAACCTGGGCATCTGCCGCTTCCACCGGGGATGGGCGGAGGAACTGCTCCCCGAGGTCATGGACTCCCTGCACAACTGCAAGGACCGCTTCCTTCGCGGCATCCACGTCCTGGCAAGCCGCATCAACAGCCGCAACTCTCCCATCTTCTGGGAGTCGGAGCGGAACATCGACTATCTGCATACCTTCCTGAAACGGAAGAAGGACGTCGACAACGATCCGCACCCGGAGCTCTCGATCTGGCTGGAGAAATTCGACCGGGACCGGAGCGAGGCGGCGCGGGATTTCTGGTACGAGACCCTCAAGGGGATCGACGAGAGCCTGCGGGAATTCTTCTGACAACTCACCTCAAATAGCTGGTTAAATAATGGGAAATCTGTTATTTTTAACGGACTTTAATTCATTCTGAGAGAGAGGCTGGCTTCGACTCCGCTCAGCCACCGGGCTTCTTGCTCCGCTCAGCCACCGGGCTTCTTGCTCCGCTCAGCCACCGGGCTTCTTGCTCCG
>CALABV010000145.1 GCA_937886325.1 uncultured Geobacter sp. | reverse complement strand
GTTCGAAGGGGGCGGCGGGGTGACTATTGTTAGAATCAGGTGAAAAGTGAAAAGTAAAAAGTGAAAAGTGATGAGTGATGAGTGAAAGGATGAAGATATCGATCATCGTTGCCGTGGCGGAGAACCGGGTCATCGGGAACGGGCCGGAGATCCCGTGGGACCTGCCCGACGACCGGCGGCGGTTCCGGGAGATCACCTGGGGGCGGCCGGTGATCATGGGGCGCAGGACATTCGAGACTCTGACCGGTCCCCTGCCGGGGCGGATGAATATCGTGCTCACACGGGACGGCGGCTATCGCCGTGATGGGTGTCTGGTCGTCCACGATCCGGAGGAGGCGCTGCGGCTTGCGGGAGATGCCGACGAGGTCTTCATCTGCGGCGGGGGGGATGTGTATCGCGAGTTCCTGCCCCGTGCGGACAGGATCCATCTCACCGTTGTCCACAGGGACTACGGGGGGGACGTGCTGTTTCCGGAGATACCGAACGATTTCACGGTGACGGAGAGGGAATTCGTTCCGGAACCCATTCCCCATACCTTTCTCGTCTATGAAAGGATGCGGGAGGCGCCATTCGGGGGGGTGACATGAGGGATCGACAAAGCGAGGAATTCGAGCGAACGCTCGACATCCACATCATGACCGTTTCCGCGACCCTGGTGGGGGTCTGCCTGACGGTCATCGGTATCTATCGCATCAGTTACCGGCTGAATGCCGTAAACAGGATGGGGGACGAGTTCCTGGCCGTGGATGCCCTCGGTTTCCTCGCCTCCTGCCTCCTGTCCTATTTCGCCCTGCGCGCACGGGACGGGCAGAGACAGAAACTTCTGGAAAAACTCGCGGACAGGATCTTTCTGGTATCCCTGTCCTTCATGGTGATTATCGGGATGCTGATAGTCTACGAGCTGCTGTAGGGGCGCATGGCATGCGCCCCCTTGATGCAATTCAAATGAAGGGCGCGGCAAGCGTTCGACTGAGCTCACGCCGAAGTCGGTGCCCCTACATGCCTTCTGATCCTCACTCATCACTCATCACTTTTCACTTTTCACTTTTAACTTTTCACTTTTCACTTTTAACTTTTAACTTTTCACTCTCAACACACGCTGTGTTCCCGCGTGGCGTGGAATTCCAGCTCCTTCCAGTTCTCCATGGTGTTCTCCAGCCGCCACTGGCTTCCTGCCAGGTAGGCCAGGTTCCCCTCGCCGTCGGTGTACAGGTGCATCCCCTCTTTCTTGTGAAACTCGTCCAGCCTTTTCCGATCCCCGGTCACCCAGCGGGCCGTGACGTAGGAAACCGGCTCGTAGGCGGCCTTGACCCCGTATTCGTGCTCCAGGCGGTGCATGACCACGTCGAACTGGAGGACGCCGACCGCGCCGATGATCCAGTCCGCGCCCATCAGGGGGCGGAAGACCTGGGTGGTCCCTTCCTCGGCCAGTTGCACCAGACCCTTTTCCAGGGCCTTGGACTTCAGGGGATTCAGGATCCGGATCCTGCGGAAGTGCTCGGGCGCGAAATTGGGGATGCCGGTGTACTGCAGGTCCTCTCCCATGGTGAAGGTGTCGCCGATCTTGATGGTGCCGTGGTTGTGGATGCCGATGATGTCTCCGGGAAAGGCCTCCTCCACGTTGGTCCGGTCCTGGGCCATGAAGATGGTGGCGTTGGCGATCTGCACGTCGCGCCCCAACCGGATGTGGCGCACCTTCATGCCGCGGGTGAACTTGCCGGAGCAGATGCGGAAGAAGGCGATGCGGTCCCGGTGGGCCGGGTCCATGTTCGCCTGGATCTTGAAGACGAAGCCGGTGAACGGCTCCTCGTAGGGGGACACGGTGCGGGTAACCGCTTCGCGGGGTTTCGGCGCCGGCGCGGTCTCAACGAAGGTGTCCAGGAGCTGCTGCACGCCGAAGGTGTTGATGGCGCTGCCGAAGAAGACCGGGGTCTGGAGCCCGGCCAGGTACGCCTCCCGGTCGAAGGGGTGGGCCGCGCCTTCCAGCAGTTCGACCTCCCCGCGCAGTTCATCGACCTGGGATCCCAGGAGCCGGTCCAGCTCCGGATCGTCGATGCCGGTCATGGTGAGGATCTCGCCGGTCCCCCGTTCGGCATCGGGATTGAAGAACGCTATCTCGCGGCTGTACAGGTGGTAGGTGCCGCGGAATCTCTTGCCCATGCCGATGGGCCAGGTCATGGGGGCGCACTGGATCTGCAGGTTCTTCTCGATGTCGTCCAGGAGGTCGAGGGGCTCGCGGCCTTCCCGGTCCAGCTTGTTGATGAAGGTCATGATGGGGGTGTTGCGCAGCCGGCAGACCTCCAGCAGCTTCTTGGTCTGGCTTTCCACCCCCTTGACCGAGTCGATGACCATGAGCACCGAGTCGACCGCGGTGAGCACCCGGTAGGTGTCTTCGGAAAAGTCGTTGTGGCCGGGGGTGTCCAGCAGGTTGATCTCGAAATCCCGGTAATTGAACTTCATTACCGAAGAGGTGACCGAGATGCCGCGCTGCTTCTCCATCTCCATCCAGTCGGAGGTGGCATGGCGGGCGCTCTTCCTGGCCCTGACCTCTCCGGCCTGCTGGATGGCCCCGCCGAACAGGAGGAGTTTTTCCGTGATGGTGGTCTTGCCCGCGTCCGGATGGCTGATGATGGCGAAAGTGCGCCGCTGGTCGATCTCTTTCTCGTTATGCTTTTTCAAACCATGTGCTCCTGAGTGTAAAAATGATCCTGAATTCGGCAGTTGGAGTCGTCCTTCGTTCACTCCGAGCGGCCTGGTTCTGTTGCTCTACGCTCATTTCGCTTCAGCCGCTGAACTCACCCTGCGGGTTCAGACACCATCGGCTGTTGACGCTCCATTTCGCCAAGAGCAGCAACGAACCAGGCCGAAGTCGTTCTCTTCGGACGACCCCGACTGCCGTTGTAAGGGATGATGCGTCCGCAAAAACGGAAGAAAGGCGAAGAGGGTCTCTTCGCCTTTCCGTGTTTCGTACGCTCTACCTTACACTTTTTGCCTCGGGGAGGGCAACAGAAAATATTGCATGGGGATTTTTCCCCACCGGGGAACCTTGCTTGGGGTCGGCCGCGGAATCAGAGCCGGAAAGGCCCCTCGCACGCCGTCTTCTCCCGTTTCCTCCGATCATTGGGGACTTCCTGCGCTTTCTCTCCTTCCCCCGAAGCAGTCGTTCATGAACCGGTTTTATCTTCAAGTTTTCCGCGGTTGAGCCGATATGTTCCCATGTGGCGCGGATTGGCCCGCGCCTCTTTCTGTATCAACGCCGGGTGCAACGGCTTTACTGGAGAATAACATGCCGTCCGAACGGGAAATACACACGAGCGACCGGATCCTGAGCGAGATACGGCTCCTCCGGGAACGGGAGAAAATACAGGATGTTGACGAACCGGTTGAAAAGTTCGTCATCTTTTCCCTTTCCGGCAGTCTCTACGGCCTTCCCGGCCGGGACGTGCTGGAGATCCTTCCCGAGGAGAAGATACACCCGATTCCCGGCACGCCGCCCTGCATCCCCGGCCTGATCACGGTGCGCGGCGAAATCGAGTCGGTGCTGGACCTCCGAGCCGTTCTCGGTCTCCCGGCCCGCGGGGAGGGGGAAAGGTTGATTCTGCTGGCATCCAGCGGCTCCATCCGTTCGGGAATCCTGATAGACACGGTGGAGGATGTGGCCGACGTGCCGCGAAGTTCCATCCTCCCTGCTCCGCCCACCCTCGGCAACGATGTCCGGGACTATGTGTGCGGTCAACTGCAGCGCGGCGACGGGAACGTGGTTCTGCTGGACCTGGCCGGGATCTTTGCCCGGACGGCGGTGGCGTGACGGTATGGCGACCGTCGCGGAAGATACCCTGCCGGGAGTTCCTCCGCTCCGGCTCCTGGTCTTCACGTCGGGCGGGCTTCGCTTCGGCGCGGATGCGGATCAGGTGGCAGCTCTGGGCCCCTGGGATCCGGACGATCCGCACCCCCATGCCGTGCCGTTTCACCGTGCCGTGGGACTGGGAAACGCGGAGGAGTTCCGCAATCCCGAGACGTGCACCGTCAGCCGGGGAGGTGAAGTGTGCACCCTGATCATCGATTCGCCGGACGACCTCGTTTCCGTTGAGACGCGCCTCGTACGGCCACTTCCCCTCCTGGTCGAGCCCTTTGCCCTGGAGAGGGGGGTGTGGGCCGCAATCCCCGGCGAGGAGGGGATCCTGCTGCTGGTGGATCTTCACCGGCTGGCGACGAATAGAAATCTGTGGCATCCGCAAGGAGACCTTTCATGAAGATACGCACCAAATTCACCCTGCTCAACATCGCGCTGGTTACCGCGGCCATCGCCATTACCACGGCCTTTTCCCTGATGCAGATCCACCGTGACGCGGTCGATCAGGCCCGAGCGGTTCAGGAATCCCATCTCCGGGCCTTCTGGGAGCTGCTGAAGGACAAGGGAACGACCTTCGCGGTCCGGGACGGGAAGCTCCATGCCGGAGAGTATGTGGTCAACGGCAATTATGAACTGCCGGACAAGGTGAAGGAACTGTTCGGCGGCGCGGCGACCATTTTCATGGGAGAGCGGCGTGTTTCCACCAACGTGCTGACCCCTGACGGCGCCCGCGCCGTGGGCACGGTCCTGGACGGCCCCCCGCGGGATGCCCTGTTCCGGGACGGAAAGCCGTACCGGGGAGAAGCCGTGATCCTGGGGGTTCCCTACTTCACCGCCTACGATCCCATCCGCAATGCCGGGGGGGAGGTTATCGGCGCCCTGTTCGTGGGGGTCAAGAAAGGGGATTTCTATGCCGGCTATGAGCGGCTGAAGCGGGGGAGCATTCTCATCGCCCTGCTGGTGGGCGGCGTCTTCGGACTGATCTCGATCCTGCTGGTGGGGCGGCTCCTCTCCCCCCTGAAGGCGATGGTGGAAAAGCTGCGCCGGATACCCGACGACGAAAGCCGGGTGACCGACCTGGGCATGCGTCTGGATGAGGGCTCCATGGACGAGATAGGGCTCGTTGCCGGGGAGTTCAACGCCCTGCTGGAGAAGATGCGGCAGATAATCGCCCAGGTGGCGGACGCAACCGGCGAGATCAACTCGTTCGCCGGGACCATCTCCACCGCGGTCCATCACCAGGCGAGCTTCACCTCGCAGCTTTCCAGCTCCGTTTCCGAGATCTCCTCGACCATGGAAGAGTTCACCTCCACGGCCACCGAGATAGCGCGTCACAGCCAGGAAGTGGTGGATATCGCGGATACCACGCACCACAACACCCGCGAGGGCGCCGCGCAGGTGGAGACCCTCACCGCCAAGATGGGAGAGATCAGCCGGGACAATCAGATAGCGATTCAGGAGATTGTGGAACTGGGCAGGAAGTCCAAGGAGATCACCAAGATCATGGGGATCATCAATACCATCGCCAACCAGACCAAGCTGATTGCCTTCAACGCGGCCCTGGAGGCGGCCAGCGCCGGCGAGGCGGGCAGGCGTTTCGGGGTGGTGGCCCAGGAGATCCGCCGTCTCGCGGATAATGTTTTCGAATCCACCGGCGAGATAGAGGGGAGGATAACCGAGATCCTGGACACCGTGAACCGCCTGGTCGTGGCGTCTGAAAAGAGCTCCGGCGGAATCCGTGACGGCCTGGACTACTCCACCCAGACCTCCGGACTTCTGCGTGAACTTGTGTCCGGCGCCGAATCGACCACGGAGGCGGCCCGGCAGATATCCTTCTCGACCCAGCAGCAGCAGACCGCCAGCAGCCAGGTGGTGATTGCCCTGCGCGACATCGAGGAAGGGGTGCGGTTCAGTTCCACCTCCATTCCGCAGACCAGCGAGATCAGCAGAAACCTCACCGTGATGGCGGTTGAGCTGAGGAAGCTGGTGAGGAGGTTCACCTGGGGGGACGAGAACCGCGCATCCGTTACCGACTGTCCGGCGGAACCGGCCGCTGAGGCGCCGTAGCCATGGCCGGCGGTTCTCCCGAAGATCCCGTCCGCGTGCTGGTGGTTGACGACAGCCCGGTTGCGCGGATGATTATCATCTCCCTTCTCTCCAGGGACAGGGGCATTGCCGTGGTCGGCGAGGCGGAAAACGGGATCGACGCGCTGAAGAAGGTCCTGGAATTGAAGCCGGACCTGGTGACGATCGATATCCAGATGCCGGTCATGAACGGCTTTACCGCAATCGAACACATCATGGGGCAGTCGCCGGTCCCTATCCTGGTGCTCACCGCCCTGGACGATGCGGAAACAGCCTTTGCCGCCCTGGCGAAAGGGGCGCTGGAGGTGATGGAGAAGCCGGGCCTCGATTGCGCTTCCACCGTTCTTGCCGGTAAAATCAAGTCCCTGGCCGGGGTCAAGGCTGTTGCCCCGGTGCGGCGGGACTGGATGGCGCGGGCGCCCCGTACGCGGGACGAACGGCCCCCTTCCCCCTCAGGAGCGACGCGGCGCGTGGTGGCAATCGCCTCTTCCACGGGAGGACCCAAGGCGCTGTCCGTCATTCTCTCCTCTCTTCCTGCGGATCTGAAAGCCCCGGTTCTGGTGGCCCAGCACATGTCCGAGGGTTTCACCGACGGCATGGTTCAGTGGCTCAACATGAACTCCCGCCTTGCCGTTCATATGGCGACGCACGGCGAGACCATCACGCCGGGCAGGGTCTACGTGTCCCCCTCGGAGGTGAACATGAGTGTCAGCCCGGCGGGCGTGATTATCCTGTCGGAACGAAGGAAGCACGACATCTACCGGCCGAGCTGCGATGTGCTTCTGGAATCCGTGGCCGACGTCTACGGCTCGAAAGCCGTCGGCGTGATCCTGACCGGCATGGGCAACGACGGCGTCTCCGGCATCGCACGTATCCGGGAAGCGGGCGGGGTGACCATCGCCCAGGACGAGAGTTCCTCCGTCATCTTCGGCATGCCCAAGGCTGCCATCGAGAGGGGATGCGTCACCATCGTTCTCCCGCTCGACAAGATTGCCCCCGAACTGGTGAAACGGCTCTGGTTCGACGGTCCCGCCGTTACCGGCGCGGACGGGATAGGCCGGTCATGATGAATCTCACCCCCTTTCGCGAACTGCTGGAAAAGAAGTGCGGTCTCGTGTTCGAGAACGAGAAAGCGGCGCTGCTGGAGACGGGGATCCGCGCCCGGATGGAAGCCCGCGTAATCACATCCCCGGAGGGCTACCTGTCCCTGCTTGCCGAGGAGCGGCGTGAGTTCGGCGAACTCATCGACCTCCTCACCATCAATGAGACCTATTTCTACCGCGAACCGGTCCATTTCTCCCTCCTTGCGGGGAGGGTCGTTCCCGAGGTGCTGGCGCACCCCGGCCGGCACGGGAAGATCACCCTCCTGAGCGCCGGCTGCTCCACCGGGGAGGAGGCCTATTCGATCCTCATCTCGCTGGCGGAGCGGTACGGGCGGGAGGGGGTTCGCGGCTTTGCCGTAATCGGCGTGGATATCGACACCAGCGCCGTTTCCCGGGCGCGGGAGGGCGCTTTCGGCAGACGCTCTTTCCGGGACTTCCCGGAGGAACTGCTCAAGAAATACTTCGAGGAAACGTCTTCCGGGACCTGGCGCGTGCGTGAGTGGCTGCGGGAGTCGGTGGTCTTTCTTCCCTTCAACCTGCTGAGCGGGGAGTATCCCCCTGAACTGCTGAACGTCGACGTCATCATGTACCGGAACGTTTCCATCTATTTTTCCCAGGATGTGCGCAACCGGATCTTCTCGCGACTGGCCGGGATTCTCAGCGACGGCGGCTACCTGTTCACGAGCCCTTCCGAGACCTTCTTCTACAACAGGGGGGTTCTGGACCTGATCCCCCTCGACGGCGCTTTTCTCTTCAGGAAAGGGGACGTCCGAGTACGTCAGGAGCAGGAGAGCCGGCGGCTGTCCCGCGGGGTACGCAAGGCCGCGTCGGCGAAGGACCCGTGTGTCGCCATTCGTCCTCGGAATGCTTCTTTTCCCCCCCCCGTGACGGGAGGGGACACTCTGCCCGGCGGATCATCAGGAGGACACTCCGCCCGGCCCTCGCTTGACGGTTTCGAGAAGGCGGTGCGTCATGGGGAAGCCGGGGAATATGGAGACGCCCTGCGGGAACTGGACGGCGTTATCGAAGCATCTCCGGCACTTCTCCCTGCCCATACCCTGAAAGGGAGCATCCTGATGAATCTTTCCCGGCTCGACGAGGCGCGGGCCTCCTATCGCGAGGCGCAGCGAATCGATCGCTTCTCCCTTGACGCATCCTTTTCCCTCGGTCTGATCGAGCGGCTGGCAGGGGACGACCCGTCGGCCCTCCGGAGTCTCCGGGAAGCGATCTACATCCACCCCTCCTGCTGGCCTGCCCACTACTTTCTGGCGGAGACCCACCGTGAGCGGGGTGAAGCGGAACATGCACGGCGCGAGTACGAGGTAATTCTCAAGATTCTGGACAAGGGCGATTTTCTGGAGCACGGGCTGACGAGCCTGCCGTTCTCCTTTTCCGCCCGGGAACTGGAAACCTTGTGCAGGCGGAAACTCCAGATGCTGAAGAGGGTGGGCAATGGCGATTGATCGCGGAAAACTGCTTGCCCGCTTCCTCCAGGAAGCACGGGAGCATTGCGCCGGCATGGAACGGGGTCTCGTGTCCCTGGAGGGGAACCCCGGCGATCGGGAGACGCTTGACGCAGTCTGCCGATCGGCCCACACCATCAAGGGCTCGTCGCGGATGATGAAGTTCCCGGACCTTTCATCGGTCGCCCACCGCATGGAGGATGTCCTGGATGCCCTGAAGAGCGGCAGGGTGACTGCTACGCAGGCGATCTCGTCCCTGCTCTTCCGGGGCATCGACGCCATGGCAGGCATGCTGGATAGGATCGCGGACGGAGCGGAGGCGCCGGGGGAGGCCGGAGGGCTGTGCGCGGAACTGCAGCAGGCCGCGAGTGGGGGAAAAGCGGTTCCGGACGCGGAACAGGGAGGGAATGACGAGGCGCACGAGACGTCGGGCGCCGGCCAGGCGGACCGGGAAGGGCGGCCTGCCGCGCCGCAGGTGAAACCCTGGACTGATGAGACGATTCGCGTGTCCGCGGAGAAGATTGACGGTCTGATACGGCTGATGGGCGAGTTCACGGCCGCGGGAACCAGATCCGGAGAAACCCTGGCGCGTCTCAGGACGGCGCTCCGGCTTTCCGAAAGGCTGTCCGGCTCCCGTGACTTCACCGGCGACGGGGTCCCGGACGAACTGCACGGTATGCTCGCCGATGTCTATTCCTCGCTGAAAGAAGAGCTGCTCTCACGGGAAACCCTGACCCGGCAGTTGCTGGAGGCTTCCCTATCCCTGAGGACGATGCCGCTGTCCACGGTCTTTGACAGCTTTCCCCGCACCGTTCGTGACCTTGCCCTGTCCCTGGGCAAGGAGGTGGAATGTGTGGTCGAGGGGGGCGAGGTTGAACTGGACAAGATGATCATCGAAAAGATCGGCGATCCCCTGATGCACATGATCCGGAACGCCGTGGATCACGGTATCGAGACCAGGGAGGAGCGTGTCCGGGCCGGGAAGAGTGAAAAAGGGACCATCCACCTGTCGGCGTGGTTCGAAAGGGGCAGCGTGATGGTCCTGATGCGGGACGACGGCAGGGGTCTCTCCCTTGAAAAGATCCGGGAGCGTGCGCTGTGCAGGAAGCTGGTCGACCGGGAAACCCTGGACACCATGTCCGATGCGGAGGTGAGGGAATTCATCTTCCTGCCCGGCTTCAGCACCAGCACGATCATCACGGATCTGTCCGGCCGGGGGGTGGGGCTGGACGTAGTGCGGAAGAGCATCATCGAGGACCTGCGGGGAAGCATCCGCATCGACTCACGCGAAGGGTCCGGCGCCGCGTTTCTACTGAAACTGCCGCTGCACCTGGCGTTGTTCCGGCTCCTGTTCGTTTCCGCCGCCGGCAGGGAGTTCGCGTTCCTCGCCGACTCGGTGGAGGAGGTCCTCACCATCTCCAGGGACGAGATTATCACGGTGGTCAACAAGAAAGCGGTCCGCCTGCGCAACGAGGTCATTCCCGTGGAGGACCTTGCCCCGCTCCTTTCCCTCCCCTGCGGCGGTGAGAGAGAAGAGACGCTGATCGCCGTCGTTTCCGCGGGCAGCGAGAAACTGGGTCTCGTGATCGACACAGTGCTCAACGAAGAAAGTGTCGTGGTCAAGCCCCTTCCGTCCCACCTCAAAAAAATCAGGGTCGTGTCCGGGGTGACGGTGCGGGGCCGGGGGGAAATCGTTGCCGTGCTTGCCGTTCCCCTGCTGTGCGCCGCGGCCAGGGAGAAGAAAGGGGATCGGCCCATGGCCGAGGCCGGCGAAGCACGGAAGGAGCCGGCCGTGCTGGTGGTGGACGACTCCATCAGCACCCGGGAGATTGAGAAGAGCATCATCGAGGCCCACGGTTACCAGGTCGTCGTTGCCGGAGACGGCCTGGAGGCCCTGGAAAGGACGCGGGAACGGCACTTCGACGCAATTGTAACGGACATCGAGATGCCCCGTCTCGACGGATTCAGCCTCACGGAGAGGCTGCGCATGGACGAACGCTACCGCCATACCCCCATCATCATCGTCACCTCGCGGGAACGGGAGGAGGATCGCAAGCGGGGTATCCTGGTGGGGGCGAACGCCTATATCGTGAAAGGCTCCTTCGACCAGACAAGCCTTATAGAGACAATCGACAACCTTGTCGCCTGACGGGCGGAAACGGGATACGGGAAACCTATGAGAACAGACGCGAAGAAAGAAACGAAGGCGGTGCGAGGGGAAGGGTCGGGTTCCAAGGAATCTCCCCGGGCGAGGCTCAGGGCGCTGCGCGACAAATATGTCCGCTCTCTGCCTGATGCAATCGGCAGGATTGAGGCCCACTGGAGCCGGGTGCTGGAGGACAAGTCGAACCGTGACGAGGCGCGAGCCCTGCACGGCATGCTTCATACCCTGGCCGGTTCGGCCCCTTCCTTCGGTTTCAGCGAGGTGGGAGAGGCCGCGCGGAGCGCCGAGATCCTGGTGCGGAACCTTCTCGACGGCGCCGACCCTCAGGATAGTGATGCGTGGGAACGGATAGAGGCCGGCCTCGATGCGCTGCTTGCCGCCAGCATAACGACCAGGTGCGAGGAGCTTGCGCGCCGACGGTTCGAGGAGTCTGTTCCTGATATCCCCCTCATCCGTACGGAGCCGAAGCTGGTATTCATCGTTGATGACGATGTGTGCCTGCTGCAGAATCTTGCCGTGCAGATCGGCTGCTTCGGCTATGAGGTCCGCACCTTCTCGGGACTTGCCGACCTGGAGGCGAGCGTAGCGAAATCACAGCCGTCGGCAATCATCATGGACCTGATGTTTCCTGAAGGAAAGGTCGCCGGGGCGGACGCCATTGCCGTTCTCCAGAGAAACGCCATGCGGCATATCCCCGTGATCTTCATCTCCCAGCGCGACGACTTTACCGCCCGTCTCATATCCGTGCGCGCCGGCGGAGACGCCTATCTGACAAAACCGTTACACATCTGTTCGCTGCTGGACAAGCTGGATCAACTGACCGGGGACCGGGAGGCCGATCCCTACCGGATCCTTATCATGGACGATGACCCGGAGCTTTCCCGATTCTATGCGCTGACGCTGGAGCAGTACGGCATGCTGACCCGCGTGGTCAACGACCCGCTGCAGATCATCGAGCACCTGGTCGAGTTCCATCCCGAACTGATTCTCATGGACATGTACATGGAAGGGTGCCACGGGGACGAACTGGCGAAGATAATCCGCCAGATGGAGGCCTACGTGAGCATTCCCATCGTATACCTGTCCGCGGAGACCAGGAAGGACCGGCAGTTGCGGGCGCTCCGCATCGGCGCCGACGACTTTCTCACCAAACCCATCAAACCGGAGCACCTCATCTCGTCGGTCACCATCCGGGCGGAGCGGATGCGCATCATCCGTTCCTTCATGGAGCAGGACAGCCTCACCGGCCTCCTCAACCACACCAAGACCAAGGAGCAGCTGGATCTTGCCGTTCTCCGCGCCAAGCGGGGCGGGGGGCGCTTCTGCTTCGCCATGATCGATATCGACGGGTTCAAGTCCATCAACGATACGCACGGCCACCTGACCGGCGATCGGGTGATTGTCATCCTGTCCCGTCTGCTGCAGCAGAGGCTGAGGAAAACTGACGTGATAGGACGGTACGGGGGGGAGGAGTTCGCCGTAATCCTCATGGACACGGAGGAGGAGCAGGCGTACCGGGTCATGGACGAGATACGGAAGAGTTTCGAACAGATACGGCATGAGTCGGATTCCGGCCGCTTTCCCGTGACCTTCAGCTGCGGAATCGCGTCGTATCCCGCTTTCCGTGACTCCCTGAGCCTGAACAAGGAGGCGGACCGGCTGCTGTACGAAGCAAAGCGCAGGGGGAGAAACAGGGTGATAACCTGGAAAAATCAGGAAGAGGGGGAGAAGCCGTGATGGAAGCAAAGCCGAGACTGCTTGTGGTTGATGACGACCCGTTCGTTCTGGAGATGCTGGTGATTGTCCTGGAAGAGGAGGGGTATGCCGTGGAAGCCGCGGAGAACGGAGGGGATGCCCTGGAGGGGTTCGGCAGGCATCCCGGCATCGGCCTGGTGCTGACCGACATGAACATGCCGGGAATGGACGGCCTTGAGCTCACCCGTGAGATCCGACAACGCAACGCCGTCGTGCCGATCCTGCTCCTCACCGCTCACGATGACGGGGAATTGGTTCGCCGGGCAACGGAGAACGGCGCCAATCGATGCCTGGTCAAGGACGAGGACCTCATGGACAGGATCGCGGACGAGGTCGCCGGGGCGCTCCGCCTCTGACCCATCACCCATCACCCCTTTTCCCCTCTTCCCCAGATCCCGGCATTTTGCTCCCCTGCCGCGTGCCGCGCCGTTCAAGCTCGTAATCGATGGTGTTCAGCACCTCGAATTTCCTGAGCGACCAGAGGGGGGCCACCAGGTGGTCGTGCCCCCCGTCTCCCGTGAGGCGCTGGACGGATATCCCCGGCCGCAGCCGCTCCAGGAAATCGCAGACCAGGCCCACGTACTCGTCCCGATCGAGCAGCGTCACCTCTCCCCGCCCGTACATCTCCGCCAGCGGTGTATCCTTCATCACGTGGAGGAGATGGATCTTCACCCCGTCGATTCCCATCCCGTTCAACACGCGGGCCGTGTCCAGCATCTCGTCCCGTGTCTCGCCCGGAAGTCCCAGGATGATATGGGCGCACACCCGGATCCCCTTTTCCCCGCATGCCTGTACCGCCGTCCGGAACGAGGCGAAGTCGTGTCCCCTGCGCAGCAGTTCCAGTGTCCGGTCCAGTGGTGACTGGAGCCCCAGTTCCAGCCAGAAGTACGTCTTCCGGGCATACCCAGCCAGCAGATCCACGGTCTCCGGTGGAAGGCAGTCCGGGCGCGTCCCCACGATGAGGCCGACCACGCCGTCCACGGCCAGGGCCTCGTCGTACAGGCGGCGCAGGGTTTGCGGCGGCGCGTAGGTATTGGAATAGGCCTGGAAATAGGCAAGAAAGCGTTTCGCCTTGTATTTGCGGACCATGACCTCCTTGCCCGCCTCGATCTGATCGCTGACGGACGCGCCCGGCAGGATGCCGTGGGCGCCGGAGCCCTTGCCGCCGCAGTAGATGCAGCCCGAGGTCCCGGCGGTACCGTCCCTGTTGGGGCAGGAGAAGCCGGCATCCACCGAGATGCGGTGCACCCGGCAGCCGAAGACCCGCTTCAATTCGTCGGAGAATGCGTTGTATCTTTTTTCCATGGATGTCGAATAGGCGGGGCGGGCAGCGCCCCGGTAAAACGCGGAATTCGGAAATGGAGGGTACGGAAGCAGTGTAGCCGATCAATTCGGCCGAGTGCAAGAGACAACCATCGAGGAAACGGAGCGCTAATGATTAATTGAAATTTAGAATCAAATCTGGTACAGAGAAAGCTCTTGCACGACCCAATCTGGACCGCCGGCGGAGCCGAACTCCTGAAGGGGATTCGCCGGCGCTGGGGATGGAGACAACGGTCGGTATCAGCCCTTGTGCCGGGCAATGACTTCCATGGCGCGTAGGAAGGTCTCGATCTCATCCTCCGTGGTGAACCAGCCGGGGCTGACCCGGACCGTGCCCACGGGAAAGGTGCCGATGGTGCGGTGGGAGTCGGGCGAGCAATGGAGGCCGATGCGTACATCGATGCCGTACTCCCGGTCCAGGGTGAAACCGATGAAGGAGGGGTCGATCCCCTGAACCGTGAAGGAAACGATACCGCCCCTCTCGTGATTCGGAAGGGGACCGTACAGGGTGACTCCCGGTATTCCCGCGAGCCCCTCCATCACCCGGGCCGTCAGCGCCCTTTCCTTTCCGCGGATGACCTCAATGCCCGTCTGGAGGATGAATTCCGCCCCCGCCCTCAGTCCGGCGATACCGGGAACATTGGGGGTCCCGCTCTCCAGGAGGTCCGGCATCTCGGTGGGCTGCTCCTCGTCGGACGAATGGCTCCCGGTGCCTCCGGCCAGGATTGGAAGGGGATTGATGCCTTCGGCCACATAGAGGAAGCCGGTCCCCTGGGGGCCGAGAAGCCCCTTGTGACCCGGACAGGCAAGGAGCCCGATACCCTGGTCCTCCACGTCGATGGGGATAAGGCCGGCGCTCTGGGCCGCGTCCACCAGGAACGGAACGCCCGCTTCCTTTGCAAGCAGACCAATCTCTCCGATGGGTTGGATGGTGCCGGTGACGTTCGAGCAATGGGAGATGACGATGAGGCGGGTATCGCGACGCAGGGCTGCGGCCACGTCGCGGGGGTTCAGGAAGCCGCGGCGGTCGCAGGGAATCCTGGTTATCTCCGCGCCCCGCATCCGGGCCAGGTGGAGCGGTCGGATCACCGAATTATGTTCCATGGAGGAGGTAATCACGTGTCCGCCGGACCACACCAGCCCCAGGATCGCTATATTGAGAGCTTCCGTTGCATTGCAGGTGAACGCGATGCGGGATGAGTCCCGGATCCCGAACAGACCGGCAAGGGTCTCACGGGTCTCGAAGAGAATATGCGTTGCCTCCAGCCCGCGTCGATAGCCTCCACGGCCCGGACTGGCGCCGATATCACGGATGGCGTACTCCATGGCCCGGTACACCGATTCCGGCTTGGGATGGGTGGTGGCGGCGTTATCGAGATAGATGGACATTGATTCTTCCTTCCTGCTGTCATTTCCCCTCTCAGGGCAACCACAGGGGGTTGCCCCTACATGGGGCTGCATCCGGAATGCAGAGTCGTGTCAGAACAGGCTGCGCAGGGCGAAGTGGAAAACCACGTCGGGCGAGGCGTCCACAACCACGTCTTCCGAGATGCCGATATCCAGGAAGGTGGATTTTGTGAAGCCGATGGTCCCGCCGCTGGTGAGCTGCACCGAGCCGCCGTTCACCTGCACCAGCTCGCTCCCGGTGTAGAATGAAGTATGGCCGTCGGCCTGCACCTTGAGGGCGAGCCACTCCAGCGGGCTCCAGCCGATACCCAGGGAGCCGAATCCCACAAGGGTTCGCTGCCGGTCCCGCAGCACGTCGCCGTCGGTCATCACCAGGCCGCCGCCCGCGGCGTACAGGGTCAGGTGGCCGAGGGGGAGCCGGTAGTCGTCGCTTGCGACTGCCCACAGGGCGAAGTCGGTGCTGCCGCTGCCGAACAGCCGGTGACTGTTGCCGGTGGGGAACTTGACGCTCCCGTGAAGCGCTACCCGGCGCGGGTTTTCCCGTCCGTCGTCGTAGATCGTCCAGGCGGCGGAGAGACGTATGTCGCCGATTCCGGTGGACCCGTCATCCACCAGCACCGCGTCGGAGCCCGAACGGGTATATTCGTACAGGAGACGGTCCTTGGGATAGGATTTGCGATCCCCCTGGGAGAAACCGAAAAAGTCATGGAACCCCTCGATGAAGCCGTCCAGGAACCCTCCGCTGTTTGTCAGCAGGGGGATGGAGAGCCCAATCTCGAATCCGGGCGCTATCCCGTAGCGCGCCGCCAGTGCGAAGCGGAAGGTCTCGCCGTCCAGCATGACGCTTTCCCCGGTGGCGAAGCCCGGCGCGAAGTTGTTGGACGCGTCCAGGGAGAGCGTGCCTTCGAACCTCCCGGCCGGCAGGGCGGAGGCGGAGCCGACGACGGGAAGCCCGAAGATTCGCACCAGAGGACTCTGGTTGGAGGTCTGGAAGGGGAGGATCTCCATGGCGAAAACGGATGATGAAAGGGCCGCGAGCAGGGCCGCGGTCGAGCAGACGATTCCGAGGAGTCTCATGTATTCGGTGTCTCCTGATAGAAAAACGGTTTCGGCTTCCGGGAGCGGGGTCCACCCGCATCCCGCGAGAAGCGCCAGAAAATCCATAAAACAATTGACGGCCAATTGCAAGTCGTTAGTTACCCGCTACACTTGTGGTGCGGCGGCCATACCCTCCCGGAGCGGCCGCCGGCACGCTCTTTCCGGGTTACGTACTCTTCCGGAGGGGATCGGGATGACGCAACAACCCCCCACATCCGTTCGGTGGTTTCCGTCCCTGCCGCGGGCAACGGCCGTCTTTCTCCTTCTGCTTCTTTTCACTGTTTCCGGCGTAGAGTCCGGGACGCTCTACTCCCATCTCTGGGGCGGATTTTCCACCTCCCTTGCCGGCCGTTCGCCCCAGCAGCGCGGCAACGCGGCCCGCGCCGGCCTTGACCTGGACGGCGTCATCATTCCGTCAGGAGGGGTTTTCAGTTTCAACGATCGGGTGGGGTCGCGGGATTCCCTGAAGGGATACGTCCCTGCGCCCATCATCAACGACCGGGGAGGTCTGAGCGATACCCCCGGAGGCGGCATCTGTCAATTGGCGACGACAATCTACAACGCGGCGCTGGAGGCGGGGATGGAGATAGTGGAACGACATCCCCATTCACGGTCCGTGGGCTACGTTCCGCCCGGAAGGGACGCGACCATTCTCACCTGGCGGAAGGACCTGAAACTGCGCAATCCCCACACGGTCCCGCTGACCCTGAAGGTGACGGTGGGAGAAGGTCGGCTGACAGCGGGCTTCTGGTCGGTGGAAGCGCGCCCGTTCCGCGTGACGATACTCTCCGACATCCTGCCCGTGGAGCCGGAGGCGGTGGTATCCGGCGAGGGAGAGCGGCCGGGGTCCCTCGTCCAGGCCGGGGGGAGAGGGTATTCGGTGATCACCCGACGTTCCGTAATGCGGGACGGGATGACGACGGAGGAAATCCTGTCCCGCGACTTTTATCCGCCTCCCAGCAGGATCCTTGCCGGTGAAGGGCCGTAACATGTTCAAGAAACGGGGATCGGGGATCGGGGATCGGGGGGTGGGGGGGTGTTTTTTTCCTTCCCCGGGTAGACGGAGGGTGGCGTTTTTCATTTTCCTGCTGCTCGGATGGTTTCTTATTGTCCGGGTTGATGCGGCCACGGGTGCGTCCAGCCCGTCCGCGTCTCTGTCCGAAAGCGTCTCCCTTGCCGAGCTCCGTTCCGATGCCGCCAGGCAGCAGGAGCTGGCGCGGTATGCCAAGGGAATATTCCTGGCCCGTCTCGGCTTCGGCGCGGCCGTTGCCCCTCCCCCGTGGACGGCGGGGATACAGCGGGCCTGTTTCGTCACCTTTTTTTCCGGCAGGCGGGTGGTTGCCTGTTCCGGAGGGTTCCTGCCCCGCACCTCCGACCTGTCAAGGGAGATCGAGGCCAATGTGCGACAGGCGCTCCACCTTGACCCGCGTGCGATGCGCATCGACCGGAAGACCGCCGTTGCCGCCAGGGTTCTGATTACTTTCCCGGGCGAGCCCCGTCCCGTGGCGTCCTACCATGCCGTTGATCCCGTGCGCCAGGGTCTGTTCGTGGAAAACGACCGATTCGGAGTGGCAATCGTCCCCGGCGAGGCAAAGACCGCCTCCTGGGCGTTCCGGGAGGCGCTGCGCCGGCTCGGGGAAAGCGACCCGTCGCGGGTGCGGCTGTTCGTTTTTGAAGCGTGGGGGGTACAAACCGAAAAGCGTAATGAGTGAAGAGTAGGAGGTACGGTGTGTAAGGATTGACCCATCACTCATCACTCCTTACCCATCACTTCCTTTGAATGTAACCCAAGGAGGGCTTGCCGTGAAACAGTTTCTAAGTGCTCTGTTCGTTCTGGTTGCGACCGCTCTGGTCGTTTCCGCGCCGGCATCGGCGAAGGAAAGCAAAGGAAAGGGAACCGTGGAAGGGACGGTACTGGCCGCGGAAACCAACCAGCCCGTTGCCGGCGTTTCCCTGGAATTCCGGCGACGCTATCCCAAGAAGCCGCCCGTAGCCCTCCGGTGCGCCACGGATGGGGCCGGGAAATTCACGGTCTCTCTCCCGGTCGGCGCCTATGACTGTCTGATCCGGAAGGATGGTTTCGGCACGCGCACCGAAAGCGTTGAAGTGAAGCCCGGCGAGACGACGCAGCTGCCGGTTCCCCTCAACCGCGAGGCGCGCATCGCGGGGCGGATCATCGACTCCGCCGGCAAGC
The DNA here is from genome assembly GCA_937886325.1 of uncultured Geobacter sp. Taxonomy (GTDB): domain Bacteria; phylum Desulfobacterota; class Desulfuromonadia; order Geobacterales; family Geobacteraceae; genus RPRC01. Next base: position 45,435 of record CALABV010000145.1, on the reverse strand, counting down.
CGCTTCCGGGCATTGCCGTTACCTTCGGCAGGAGGGAAACCTCCGTCACGGACACGGCGGGCAGCTTCAGCGTGTCGGCCCTGGATGCGGGATGGTACGAACTGCGCGTGGACTCACCCACGTGGGTCGTGGAAAAACAGGTCTCCCTTTCCGTCGCGGCAGGTGAGAAAAAGGATGTGGGAGCGGTTACGCTGCGCCGGGCCGGCGCCGTGACCGTGCTTCTGACAACCGCGGACAGGCGCGCGGCCCGTTTCCTTTCCGGGATCGAGGTTACCCTGTCCGGCGCCTCCGTGTACCGCTACGGGAAGACCAATGCGAAGGGAACCATTGCGTTCGCCAAGCTCCCGCCCGGCTCCTATACGGTTGAATCGTCCGACGAGCGGCTGACCGAATCCAAGGCCACCGTAGAGGTGGCGGAAGGGAAAAGCGCGCCGGTGCGCATGCCCGTGGCTCTCAGGCCGCCGTCCCTTTCCCTGGATGATTCCGGCCGGGTGATCCTTCCGGACAAGGCCGTTCCCGTCAGCCTGCGGGGTCTGTGGGTCGATCGGGCGCGGCTCGCGGTCTATGCCGTGGATGAGGCGCGGCTGATGGACGGGACGGTTGACCCGGACCAGCCGGAAACCATCCCCGCAAGCGCACTGAAGCCGGTCAGGGAGCAGGACGTTCCCCTGAAGAAGACGCGCTTTACCGTATACCGGAACGCGTCCCTGAATCTGGATCCGCTGCCTCCCGGGTTCTACCTGCTGGAGGCCGTCGGGACCGGGGCAAAGGGAAGGTCGACGTTCCTCGTGACCCGGTTCGGCCTGGTGGCAAAGGCATCGCGCGCCGGGGCCCTCCTCTTCGGAGCGGACCTGCTGGACGGCCGTGCGCGTCCGGGGGCCGAGATACGGGTGGTTCCCGTTGCCGGCGGATCGCGGTCCGAGTTCATCGGAACGACCGACGCCTCCGGGCTCCTTTCCCTTGGGGACCGCCCCGGAAAGGTCAGGGTGATCGGCCGCGCTGACGGCAACCTGGCGATCCTGAACCTGGCCCGTGAGGAAACGGCCGCGGCCGGCGCCCCGCTGAAAGGGTACCTCTACACGGAACGTCCCGCGTACCGGCCGGGCCAGACCGTCTATTTCAAGGGGGTTCTCCGGAAAACGGTGGGCGAGGGGTATGCGCTCCCCACATCGGGTACGGTGCGCGTGGTTGCGACGGACAGCGGCGACCAGACCCTGTTCGAAAAGGAGTACCGGCTCTCCTCCACCGGTTCCATCAACGGAGAGTTCGCCCTTCCCGGGCAGCCGCCCCTCGGCGACTACACCCTCAAGGCGGAGACGGAGGGGCATGAGTGGCAGACATCCTTCAAGGTCCTCGAGTACCGAAAACCGGAGTTCGAAGTGAGAACATCCGTGCCCGGCAAATTCTACGTGGCCGGAGACCCCGTGCCGGTCACGGTGACGGCCCGCTATTACTTCGGCGCGCCGGTGGCCGACGCCAAGGTCGGCTACCGTATCTACTCACGGCCCTACTACCGTTTCGGCGATGACGGGGGACCGGGCGACGACGGAGACGACGAGGATTCCTTCTCCTACGGGTACGCGGATTTTCTCGGTGAAGGCGAGGCAGTGACCGACGCCTCCGGCACGGCGCTCCTCTCCATCACCACCCAGCCGAACGATTCAGCCCGCTCCTATTCCGTTGAAGTGGACGTGACCGATGCGGCAGGGAGGGAGGTTTCCTCCACGGCCGGATTCACGGTAACCCCGTCCCTGATTGCGCTCTCCATCCGGCCCCTTTCCTACCTGGCGTCGCCGGGGCGCCCCATCGACATGAAGGCTACGGCCGCGACCTGGGAAGGGAAGCCGCTGCGGGCGAACCTGGATATCAGCGTGGAAGAGCAGGTGTATGACAAGAAAACCCATCTCTCCTCCTACCGGAAGGTGGATGAACTGCGTGTCGCCACGGATGAAAGAGGAAGCGCCCTGTTCAGCCGCGTCTTTCCGCGTCCAGGCTACTGGCGGATTACCGCCGCCACGATGGACGAGCGGGGTCTGAAGTCCGTCGCTCAGGGATGGATCTGGGTCTGGAAACAGGGGTTCGCCTGGGACAGCTCCTACCGGGAGCTGAGCGTCGAGCTCGACAAGAAGAGCTATCGCCCCGGCGAGACCGCGCGGCTCATCGTGAAGAGTCCCGCTCCCGGAGCATCGCTCCTCCTGACGGTGGAAGGGCGGGAGATCTACTCCTCGCGGGTTGTCCCGCTCACCGGCGCCGTGCAGGTGGTGGAGCTGCCGGTGACCGCGGAGCATGCGCCGTATGTTTTCGTATCGACGGTGCTCATCGACGGGGGGCGCTTCTATTCCCGGACAAAGACCCTGCGTGTGGATTCCAGGCCGGACCTGCTGGATCTGAAGGTCGCCGCGGAAAAACCGGTCTATGCGCCGGGCGACACGGTGCGGCTTTCCGTGTCCGCGGCCGGGACCGACGGCGCGCCGAGGGCCTCGGAGCTTTCGCTGGCGGTAGTCGACGAGGCCCTGTACGCGGTGGCGCCGGAGCGCCGGGCCGAAATTTACCGCTTCTTCCGCGGCACGCGTGAACACCTGGTCACGACGCTGAACTCCTTTCCGCGCGTCTACCTGGGAGGCGCGCCCAAGGCGGCGGCCGCCGCGCCCATGGACAATCAACTGCGGGGGATCAAGGTGCGCAAGGTATTCAAGGATACCGCCTTCTGGCTGCCGGTCCTCTCGACCGGCGCGGACGGCCGCGCCACTGCCGAGTTTGCGCTTCCCGACAACCTCACCACCTGGCGCGCCACGGCAGTGGCACATAACGACCGCAGCGAGTTCGGCTCCGGCCGGGGCACGTTCATCTCCCGTCTCGACGTCATGGCCCGACTGCAGCCGCCGCGCTTCCTCACGGCCGGGGACCGGCTCAGCATACCGGGCGTCATCACCAACATGACCGACAGCGAACGCCGGGTGAACGGGATTTTCGAGACGGGCGGGGTCTCCCTCCTGGGCGAAGATCGATTCAGCGGCACAATCGCCCCCGGCGGAACCCTGCGGCGTGATATGGCGGTCAGGGCGGAAGCTCCGGGCGAGGCGCTGATCCGGATGCGCGCCCTGGCCGGGGATCGCGGGGATGCCATGGAACTGCTGCTTCCGGTTTTCCCCAGGGGCATGAAGCGGGTTTCCCAGGGGAATATCGTCCTGCGGGAGGGTGAAGGGGAAACGACGGTCGACTTTCCCTCCGAGGCACTGGCGGAGCAGGCGGCTCTGTCCGTGAAGGTTTCCCCGACCCTTGCCGCGAGCCTGAACGAAAGCCTCGCGGAGCTCATCGATTTCCCCTACGGCTGCGTGGAGCAGACCATGTCCCGGTTCCTTCCCGCGGTGCAGGTGAAGCATCTCCTGGGCTCGGATCGCTTCTCCCTGGCGCCGGAAATTGCCGGCAAGCTGGAGCGGGTCCTCGACGAAGGGCTGCGGCGGCTCTACGATTTCCAGCATGAGGACGGCGGATGGGGGTGGTGGAAGGATGACGCCACGGACGCCCAGATGACCGCCCACGTGGTGTATGGGCTCGCCATGGCCCGCAAGGCGGGGATCCCCGTGCGTGATCAATCATTCGACAAGGGCGTGCAGGCCCTTTCCGGCCGGATTGACACGGCGGGCGCCGATGATCTCCCTGCGCTGTACCGGGCATACACCCTGGCGGGGAAGACCGGCGAAGGGGTGGAGAAGCGCGTCGAGGCCGCATGGAGCCGGTTGCCGGCTTCCGGCCGGGTGCAGTACGTGGAGGCGCTCCTGAACGCCGGGCGCAGCGAGCGGGCGAAACGCCTCCTGGAGAACGTGAAGAAGGAAGTGAAGCGCGAGGGTTCCGCCGCCTACCTCAAGGACGAGGATGCCGATTCCTGGTGGTATTCCTGGCGCTGGTCGGGCTCGGCCGTGGAGACCACGGCCATGCTCCTGGAAAGCCAGCTCGCCCTTGATCCGAAGGATCCGGTGGCCTCCCAATTGGCCGAGTTCCTGGTCAGGAAACGCTCGGGCCGCTGGTGGAATACGACCCGCGGCACCGCAACGGTGGTCACGGCCCTTGCCCGGTACACGGCCGCGACCGGCGAGGCGGACGCCTCCTATACGGCGCGCCTTTCCCTCAACGGCCGGGAGCTGGAGCGGTACGTGGTGGAAAAGGGGAAACTGGTTCAGGGCAGGGGCGCTCTTCCGGTTCCCGGTTCAGGGCTGAACAGGGGCGAAAACCGCATCAACCTGGTGAAGGAAGGGAGCAACGGCGCACTCTACCTGTCGGCGAACCTGGATTACTTCGTTCCACCCGAACGGGCAACCCGGTCGCCGGGGCTTTCCGTTGAGAGAAAGATGTATCGCCTCGTGCCGCGCAAGGACGGGAGCGAATGGCGCATGGAGTACCATCCGCTCGCACCGGGAGAGACCCTCGCGCCGGGTGACGAGGTGGAGGTGCGGCTCACCGTGGACAACCGCGAGGATATGAACTTCGTCATCATCGAGGACCGGCTCCCTGCAGGTTTCGAGGTCCGTGAGACGAAGAACGACGCCCGTTTTGCCGGCTACTCCAGCTACTGGGACTGGTATGCCCACCAGGAGCGGCACGACGAGCGCATGTCCTTCTTCCTCGACCTCCTCCCTGCCGGACGGCACGAGTTCCGGTACGTGGTCTATCCGGAACTGGAGGGGGACGTGCTGGCCCTCCCGGCATCGGTGTGGCCCATGTACGTGCCTTCCATCCGCGCGGAGAGCGCGCCTTGGCAGGTGAGGGTGAACAGAAAACAGTGAAAAGTGAAAAGTGAAAAGTGAAAAGTGAAAGGCGCGGATGATGTGGAAGGAATACCGGTGTGAAGAAGGAGATTGAAGAATTCTGCCGCTACCTGGGGGCGGAGCGGAATGTTTCGCCCCATACCCTCAAGGCCTACCGGACCGACCTGGAGATGTTCCGTGAGTTCGTCGGCAAGGAGCTGAAGGGGGAGGCGTCGGTGGACGGGGTGACCCATCTGCTGGTGCGGCGCTACCTGGCGTCCCTTGCCGGGGACAGCAGGAAGAGCACCATGGGACGCAAGCTGGCGGCGATACGCTCTTTCTTCACGTTTCTGGTGCGTGAGGGAAAGGCCCGAAAGAATCCGGCGGAACTGGTGAATACCCCGAAAAAGGAGAAGAGGGTTCCGTTTCACCTGACCATCGACGAGGTGACGACACTCGTTACCGCTCCGGGTGGGAACGAACTCCTGGTGTTGCGGGATCGCGCCATTCTGGAGACCCTCTATTCCAGCGGCGTCCGGGTGGGTGAGCTGACCGGTCTGGACGTCGGCGGGATCGATCTGGACGAAGGGCTGGCGCGGGTCCTGGGCAAGGGGGGAAAGGAGCGGGTCGTCCCCCTGGGGAGCCATGCCCGCGCCGCGCTTGCGGAGTATCTTTTGGTCAGGAACGGCCCTCCCGTCGATGCGCCGCTCTTCCTCAATGCGCGGGGTGGACGGCTCACCAGCCGGAGCGTGGCCCGCATCGTGGATCGCTACATGATGAAGATAGCCGCCATGAAGAAGGTGTCCCCCCACACCCTGCGTCACACCTTCGCCACCCACCTCCTGGAAGGGGGCGCGGATCTGCGGGCCATCCAGGAACTGCTGGGGCACGCCTCTCTTTCCACCACCCAGAAGTATACCCATGTGAGCATCGATCGCCTGATGGAGGTCTATGACAAAGCCCACCCCAAGGCGCGGAAGAAGGATTCATGACGTTCCCGTGCAGTGAGAGCGGCCGCTGAAAGCAAAAAAGGGATGGAGCGCTGATGCCCCATCCCTTTTTTGCATGGAAAATGGAAAAATTACTTTGCGATGGTCTTTGCCAGTTCCAGCGCGACTTCCTTGTACGGGTTGGCGTACAGGATGATCAGGCAGATGACGAGCACGTAGATGGCGAGGGACTCGATCATGGCAAGGCCGATCATCATGGTGGTCAGAAGCTTGCCGTACACGCCGGGATTGCGGGACGTGCCGTCGAGGGCGCCCTTGATGGCGTGGCCCATGCCGATGCCGGGACCGACGACCCCCAGTCCCATGCCGATACCTGCCGCGAGAATACAGATGGTGACGAATAACATCCGATGCTACCTCCTTCTTTGTTGTATCTCCTAAACAGTATAGGAAAGGTGAAAAAGTTCTATTGCTAATGGGCCTCTTCCAGCGAGCCCTGGATGTAGATGGTCGAGAGAAGCATGAAGACGAAGGTCTGGAGGAATGCCACCAGTACGCCCATGAGCATCATGGGGAGAGGCACCAGGAACGGGACCAGCCCGAAGAAGATGAGCAGAATCAGCTCGTGGCCGTTCATGTTGCCGAAGAGTCGGAACGAGAGGGACAGGGGGCGGCTCAGGTGCCCGATGAGCTCAACGGGCAGCATGATCGGCGCCAGCCACCAGACCGGTCCGAGGAAATGCTTGATGTACTTGAGGCCGTGATTCCTGATTCCCACCACGTGGGTGGAGAGGAACACGATAATGGCGCAGGCGACGGTGGTGTTCAGGTTTGCCGTGGGGGGGAAGAAACCGGGTATCAGGCCGAGGAGGTTCGAGGTCAGGATGAAGAATGCCAGGGTGGCGATGAGCGGATAAAAGGGTTTGCCTCTCTCCCCCATATTGTCGGTGATCACCTTTTCGATACCGCCGACAAAGACTTCCATGAAATTCTGGAGCTTGCCGGGCACCGAGGTGAGCCGCGACTTGACCACCAGCGACAGGACGACGAGGATCGCCATCACCAGCCAGGCATGGACGATGGCGTCGACGCCCGCTTCGTTGGTGAGCGGCTTGGGACCCTCGGTGAGCGGTGACAGGAGTTCCCGGAAGAACTGGAGAAAGAGATAGGGATGAACCATGGTGCTAACCTCCGTTGAGGGTTGCCATATAGACGGTTACGGCCATGATAGTGATGACAATGACGGAAAGGCCCAGGATCAGGCCGAAAATGCTGACTTTTACGTACAGGATCAGGAGAGAGACCAGTATGGCGATGATCGCCAGGCGGAGAAAGTAGCGCAGCTGGGCGAATCTCACCGCCTGCCGGGGCGGAAGCCGCATGGCCCGCTGGAGGATGGCATAGAGCCAGTGACAGTTGGCAATTGCCAGAAGTCCTCCCGCCACGATACCCGCCGCGAACGACCGGGAGACGAGAAAGAGTCCCCCCACCGCCAGGATCAGCAACAGCAGCGAGCTGCCGATGGTCAGTACGGTGAAGATATTATTTTCGTCTATCTTCACCCGGCCCACTGTTCCTGATTTCTCTTCCGATGATAACGAAAATATTTCGGAAACCCGCAAGAATCCCGATAAAGAGAAAGATGAAGAAGAAGATGTTGCCCGTACCGAGCCATGAATCCAGCGCGCGCCCGACAATCACCCCGATGGCGATGGCCAGCACAACGGATATTCCCATGCTGGAGACGACACCGAGGGTCTTCAGCAGTCTTCTCTTTTCCTCATCCATCAATCGTACCCTTATAGCACAGCAAAACTAAAATTTACAATCAAATTTTTCATAAAACTAAAATCCTGAACGCCTCCCGCGCGGCTTCTACCGTGCGATCGATATCCTCGTCCGTGTGGGCCATGGAGACGAAGGCGGTTTCGAACTGGGATGGGGCCAGGTAGATGCCCCGCTCCAGCATGGCACGGAAGTATTTCCCGAATGCGGCGGTGTCGCACCGTGCGGCGGTTGTCCAGTCGCGCACGTCTCCATCGGTGAAAAAGGCGCAGAGCATGCTCCCGACCCGTGTCGAACGGATGGGGAAGCCTGCGTCCGCGGCGGCCCGATCGATGCCGGCGGCGAGCCGGGCGCTCTTTTCTTCCAACCTGTCGTAGAATCCCTCTGCCCGCAGCAGGGCCAGGGTCGCGATTCCGGCGGACATGGCCAGGGGGTTGCCGGAGAGGGTGCCTGCCTGGTACACGCCGCCCGACGGGGAGAGGAGTTCCATGATCTCCCGTCTGCCGCCGAAGGCGCCCACCGGCAATCCTCCGCCGATGATCTTGCCCAGGGTGGTCAGGTCGGGAACCACGCCGTAGAGTTGCTGCGCGCCGCCGTAGGCGACCCGGAAACCGGTCATTACCTCGTCGAAAATCAGGAGGATTCCCTCCCGGTCGCACAGTGAGCGCAGCCCTTCCAGGAATCCCGGCGCCGGCGGGACGGTTCCCATGTTGCCTGCTATCGGTTCGATGATGACGCAGGCTATGGCGCCGCGGTTCTCATCCGCCAGGCTGCGCACCGATTCCAGGTCGTTGAATTCCGCAACATGGGTATGGCGGGCGAAGTCCGCCGGCACCCCGGGAGAATCCGGCACGCCGAAGGTTGCGGCCCCGGACCCGGCCTTCACCAGCAGCGAGTCGGCGTGTCCGTGGTAGCAGCCGGAGAACTTGATGATGCCGTCCCTGCCGGTCGCGGCGCGGGCCAGGCGGATGGCGCTCATGGTGGCCTCGGTCCCGGAACTGACCATGCGCACCATTTCCATGGACGGCACCGCCGCAATCACCGTTTCCGCCAGTTCCACCTCCGGTTCGGTGGGGGCGCCGAAGCTGCTTCCCTTGTCCAGGGAGGCCGCCACGGCTTCCACGACCCGGGGATGACGGTGCCCGACAATCATCGGTCCCCACGAGCCCACATAATCGATGTACTCGTTGCCGTCAACGTCGTACAGCCTGGATCCCGAGGCCCGTTCGATGAACAGGGGATCGCCGCCCACGGAACGGAAGGCGCGCACCGGGCTGTTCACCCCGCCGGGTATGATGCGGGAGGCAGCGGAAAAGAGAGTGCGCGAGTGGTCGTGTTTCATGGTGAGTTCCTTGTGAAGAACCGGTACGGGAAATCAGTCGGCTGCGAAGTCGTCCGCGTACCGGACGTAATTCCGGGCCGACCCGCGGATGCGTTCCAGTTCTTCCGGCGTGAGATCTCGCTTGTATCGTGCAGGGGCGCCGAGCCAGAGGGTGCGGGGAGGAATGACGGTGCCCTCGGTGACAAGGGATCGTGCGCCCACCAAAGCCTCTTCTCCCACCACGGCCCTGTCCATGACCACTGCCTGCATGCCGACAAAGGCGCCGTTTTCGATGGTGCAGCCGTGGAGGGTCACGCTGTGGGCAACCGTGACGTTGTCGCCGATGACCAGGGGAGCGCCGGGGTCGGAAGCATCCTTCTTGTGGGTGACGTGTAGCATGGAGAGGTCCTGGATGTTGGTCCCGCTCCCGATACGGATGAAATTCACGTCACCGCGCACCACGGTGTTGTACCAGACGCTGCTCCGGGCGCCGATCTCCACGTTGCCGATGATCACGGCCGTTTCGGCAATGAAGGCGGTGGAATCGATCGCGGGATGAATCCCCTTGAATGGGCGGATCATATCGTTCCTCAGTCCCTGGGGACCGCCAGCATCCGGTCGAGGGCGCGTTTCGCCGGAATCCTGATGTCCTCGGGCACGCGCACCTCGGGGGCCATGGTGGTAAGGGAGGCGAGGATATCTTCCAGGGAGATGAGTTTCATGTTGGGGCAGATCAGGGCCGGGGATGCTAGGATGAACTCCTTGTCCGGGTTCTCCTTTTTCAGCCGGTAGAGGATGCCCGCCTCGGTTCCGATGATGAAGCGCTGTGCCGGACTCTTTTTGCAGTAGTCGTACATGCCGCTGGTGGAGCAGGCGTGGTCGGCCAGCGCCGTCACCGCCGGGTTGCATTCCGGGTGGCAGATGAACAGGGCATCCGGGTACTCCGCCTTGAGCCGCTCCGCCTCTTCGGGCCGCAGTCTTTCATGGGTGGGGCAGAAGCCGTCCCAGAAGTGAAACTTCTTTGACGACGATTTCGCCACATAGCTGCCCAGGTTGCGGTCGGGAGCGAAAATTATCTCGCCGTCGGGGAGGGAGTTGACGACACGGCCCGCATTTGCCGAGGTGCAGCAGATATCGGAGTGGGCCTTTACCGCGGCGGACGAGTTCACGTACGTGACGACCGGAATGCCGGGAAGGCGCGACTTCATTTCCAGAAGTCCCTCGACGGTTATCATGTCGGCCATGGGGCACCCGGCGTCCAGGCGCGGCAGGAGCACCGTCTTGTCCGGTGAAAGGATGGAGGCCGATTCGGCCATGAAGTGCACCCCGCAGAAGACGATGACATCCGCGTCGGTCCGGGCCGCCTCCATGGAGAGGGCCAGCGAATCTCCGGTGATGTCGGCAATCTCCTGCACCTCGTCCCGCATGTAATTGTGAGCAAGCAGAACGGCGTTCCGTTTTTTCAGGAGTTCCCTGATTTCTCCCTTGATATCTTCTTGATACATACCGTGTCTTTTCCCCGTGACGCCGTTTCAAAAAACGGCGGAATTAAATGATAAACTGCTCGGATAGTAGCTCAATGATCCGTGCCGTGTCAAACTCTTTGCACTGCCGCGGGAGGGAACGGCGATTGCCGGAAAACCCGGCGTCCCGCGACCTTTCTTGACTCGGACGGGCAAAACTTTTATCCTTACAACGACGGTCGGAGTCGCCGGAAGGAACGAAGGAAGACTCCAACCGCCGAATCTAAGGATACATTATTTTTGATGCAGCGAGGTCTTCCATGTTCGGTTACGGCATGCCGGAACTGATAGTCATCCTGGTGATTGCCCTCATCGTGTTCGGTCCGCAGAAGCTCCCCGACCTGGCCCGTACCCTGGGCAGGGGGCTCGCTGAGTTCAGGCGGGCCGCCGATACTTTCAAGAGGAGCATTGAGGAAGAGGCGGAACAGTCAAGGGATGGTGAGGAGAAAACGGACGGAGAAAGTGCGTACCGGGAAGATCAAGGGGTCGCGAAGGATGACATGCGGAAAGAAGAGGAGAAAAAGAACGGCTGACGGCGCAGGGGGCAGGGTACAAAAAAAGGCGGATTTCTCCGCCTTTTTTTGTACCCTGCTCATAAGCCCCTACTTCATTTCCGCAAGCAGTTCCTTGGCCCTTTTCGCCTCCACGGAACGCGGATAGTCTTCCTGGATCTTCTTCAAGACGTAGCGGGCGCTCTTCACGTCTCCCAGGCTCTTGAAGGAGAGACCCTGCTTCAGAAGCGCCGCGGGCGCCTTTTCCTTTTTCGGATACAGCTTGATGACCTCCTGGAACGCCAGGATAGCCTGCTCGTACTTCTTTTCGCTGTAATAGGTCTCTCCGATCCAGTACCGGGCGTTTGGTGTCAGGTCGTGCTTGGGGTAACGCTCAGCGAACTGGGTGAAGGAGTCCCGAGCCTTCTGCATGTCTCCGGCCTTGAAGGACGTCAGTCCCGCCTGGTAGATCCCTTCCGGGGTTTCGACCGCTTCTTTTGTTCCGGTCTCGGCTCCCATCTTCTTTTCCAGTTTTGCCAGCCTTTCTTCCAGGGCGTTCAGCCGTCTTTCCGTTTCATCCTTTGAGAAAGCCTTCTCGTCGGTGCGCTTCTGCACGAGGATCTTCAGGTCGTCGACCCTGCCGGACATCTCCTGCAGATCGACCCGGATAGTTTCCTGGGCAGCCTGCGTATCGGCCATTCCCTTGCGCGCGGCGCCAATCTCCTTCCGGAAGTCGTTCATGGAACGCTGAACTTCATCGGCGGCCGATTTCCGGACGGTTGCCATGTCCTTCTCCAGCTGTGTCAGGCGTCTTCGCGTATCGTACGAGTCGCGCTCGACGGTTCGCAGGTCACCCCGGCTGGCGCAGCCGACAACTCCCCACAGGACAAGAAACAGGGTCACAGTGTATAGGGTCCGCATATCTTTTCTGTCTCCTCATCAGAGAATCCGGACAGCAAAAAAGGAGCCCGCGCGGGCTCCTTTTCCGTGCGTGTCCGCACTTACTTTACGATGACGAATTCCACCCGTCTGTTCTTCGCCCAGGCGTCCTCGTTGTGGTCGGTGTCGGCGGGCTTCTCCTTGCCGTAGCTGATGACGCTCAGCCGGTCCGGAGAAACGCCCAGGGTCGTCAGGTAGTTCTCTGCCGCCCTGGCCCTTTTTTCACCCAGCGCCAGGTTGTATTCGTCAGAGCCCCTTTCGTCGCAGTGCCCTTCGAGGCGTACCTTCTCCGCGGGGTTGCTCTTCATCCACTGGAAATTCTTGTCCAGGGCGTCGCGGGCATCCTGCCTCAGAACATAGGAATCAAAATCGAAGTAGAGGATTTCGAAGGGAGAGAGGGCTTCCGCGGAGGTGTCCTTGACGGCTTCCTCTTTCACGACGGCATCCTTGGCGACCGGCACGGGCTCCGGAGTTGTCGGAGCTGTTTCGACTGCCACAGGCTCCTTCTGGGCGAGTGTCTCGTCTTCCTTTACCATTTCCTTCTTCGCGCAGCCTCCGGCCACGAAAGCGGCACAGCAGAGCATCAGCATCGTTCCGACAAGTCTTTTCTTCATTTTTTCCTCCTTTTTTTCATGTACGTCTATGAAACTGCCGTCCCCGGTATGTGAGCCGCCGGGTCGGCGCCTGAAACAGGGTAGATTATACATACGTGAGCGCTCATGGCAAGCCTTGTGATATCACCACCGGGGAGACCATACCGGATGGAACTCCGCGCCCCCCCCACGCGATACCCGCGTCTGGCCGGTACCGTCGGCCCGCATGACATAGATGTCCTGGCTGCCGCCCCGGTTCGAGCTGAAGGTGATGAACCGCCCGTCCGGGGACCAGCGGGGATGCTCGTTGCTCCCTTCGCTGGTGAGCTGCCGGTCGTCGTTGCCGTCCGGCGTGACGGAATGGATCTGGAAGCCGCCCGGATGCTGGCGGCAGTAGAGGATGCGATCACCCTTGGGAGACCAGCTGGGGCTCACGTTGTATCCGCCGTTTGTCGTGACACGGTACTGGTTTGATCCGTCAGCGTTCATCACGAAGATCTGGGGCTTGCCGAGGCGGTCCGAGAGAAAGGCAATGCGGGAACCGTCCGGCGACCATGCGGGTGAGGTATCGATTGCACTGTTGCGGGTGAGCCGGCTGTTTTGCTTCCCGTCCTTGCTGATGGTGTAGATCTCCGCGTTGCCGTCCTTGCTCATGGACAGGGCGATCCTTCCGCCGTCGGGGGACCACGCCCCGGTGATATTGATCCCGGGATGGGACGATATGCGCGCCTCCGCGGTGCTGAACAGGTCCCTGCGGTAGAGATCCGGGTTGCCTTTCTTGTAGGAGGTGTAGACGATTTCCCTGCCGTTGGGGGAAAAATCGGGGCTCAGGTTGATGGAGCGATTGGCGGTTATGCGCTGCACGTTGTATCCGTCATAGTCCATCAGGTAGATCTCCTTGTTCCCGGACCTGCGGGAGACAAAGGCGATCTTGCCGGTGAACGGCCCCCTCTCCCTGGTGAGGAACAGCAGTATGTCGTCGGAGAAGGTGTGGGCCATGCGGCGGATGTCCTTTCGCCTGCCGGAATACCGCTTGGCAAGCATCTGGTTGCCGTTGGCCACATCGTAGAGACGAAGCTCGAGGATGGTATCGTCACCGGTTACGAGATAGGAGGATTTGATAAGGAGCTCGACACCGGCGGCCCGCCAGATCGCCATGTCGAACTCACCGGGACGGATGCCGCCCGTCCCTTTGGCGGGGGATGTCTCCAGGACGGTGAAGCGGCCGGTGAGTGCCATGTCGAACCGCAGCGCATCCACAACGTTCCCCGACAGATCGGGGATATCGCCTCCGGACTGGCTGATGGGCGGGGCCACGGCCAGGGAGATCTTCCGATCCGGCGAGGCGGTGACCTCGAGGTATCCTTCCTGGGCAAGGATGCGGCTTGCGCTCACCAGGAGGAACAGAGCTGTAAGGAATATTTTTTTCATTTCTTTCCCACCCCTTGGGGCTTGAATATGAAACCCTGCTGGAATTCCCTGCGGCTGGGAGGAGGCGGAAAGTTTTCCGCGGCCAGTTCGACGGCCCGCTTCACCGAGTCTTCGAACACCTTGTCTCCCGAACTCTTCTCGATGCGGTAGCCGGTTATCCTGCCGTTCCGGTCGATGGTGAGGCGAACCACAACGACGGGGTTCCGATCCCGGAACGAGATGGTCTTTGCAAAGGCATCCTTGAGCCGTGACTGTATGTAGCTGCCGTAGTCGCTCCCGGCTTCCGTCCCCGTCCCTCCGGGCATCCCCGACCGCCCGGCGCCCTGACCGACCTTTTTGCGCAGGGCGTCGATTGCCGCGTCCGTATGGCGGCCCTCCACCGTCCTTTCCAGTTTCGCGAGCCTGTCCTGAAACTCCCTGTCGGTTTCCGGCGGCGCCGTGCGGGAGGGCTTCTTCGCTGTCGGTTTCGTTGGCGGGAGTTTTTTCGGTTGCGCGGTCGGGGCGGTCATCTTTTCCCGTTCCGGGGCCGGGGCCGGAGGCGGGGGCGCGCCGTCGTTTCCTCGGGACGTGGGGGAGCCGGACCGCGGGTTCGCAACCGGCAGGTTCACCAGGTCAACGTAGTAGACCGGGGCCGGATTCGGCCGGATGTCCGTGAAAGAGTTGATGAAAATGATAGCGGCAAAAAAGGCCGCGTGCAGGAGGAGGGAACAGACCAGCGACGATCCCAGCCCTGATTCTGTCTTCAGACGGCGTCTCATTTCCCGTGGGCGGGCTCCGTCATCATCCCGAGGCGTTCAATTCCCGCCCCCTTGATCTCCGCCATGGTCTTGACGACCTCCCCGTACGGGACATCCTTGTCCGCTTTCAGGTACACTTCCTTTTTCTCCCGCGTCTCGAAGAGCGAGGTGAGGCGCGAGGTCAGATCGGTATGGGATGTTTCGGTGGAATTGATGAAGACGCGCCCCGCCGCGTCCACGGAAACCACGACCGTGTCCTGGTCCGCGGTGAGAGATTTCGCCTGGGTCTTGGGCAGGTTCACCTGGACCCCCTGCTGCATCATGGGCGCGGTCACCATGAAGATGACGAGAAGCACCAGCATCACGTCCACCAGGGGGGTGACGTTGATCTGGGACATGGCGCTGTCGCGGCCGTTGCGGTTGCCGATTTCCATGGGTACCCCCTATTTCCCGGCGAAGGTTCTCTGCACGATGTTCAGATACTCGGTGGAGAAACTGTCCATCTCGGCGATGAGCACCTTGATCTTGTGCTGGAAGTGGTTGTATCCCATGACCGCCGGGATGGCGGCCACAAGACCGACCGCGGTTGCGATGAGCGCTTCGGCGATGCCGGGGGCCACAACGGCCAGGGAAGCGGAACCGGTTTCGCCGATCCCCTTGAAGGCTGTCATGATCCCCCACACGGTGCCGAACAGCCCGATAAAGGGGGCGGTGGCGCCGGTGGTGGCGAGGAAGGTCAGGTATTTTTCCAGGCGGGTGATCTGTGAGGTGGTGGCCCTGCGCAGCGCCCGGGCGATATTGTCGATCCCGCCCAGTTCGGTGCTGATGACGCTCGGGTCTTCCTTTTCCTCACCCTTTTCCATGAGCTTCTTCAGTTCGTTGAACCCCTCGTTGAAGAGTACGGCGAGGGGGGAGTCGTCGAAGCGATCCAGTTGCGCGTTGATGGCGTCGAACCGCTTGACTTTCCAGAAGAATTCCAGGAACCGTTCCGACTGGCTGTTGGCGCGGTACACCTGGCGGAATTTATAGAAGATGATGCCGAGGGAGACCACGGAAAAGAAACAGAGGATTACCAAGACCCCTTGTACGACCAGACCGGTCACGGCGAAAATTCCCACGAAACGCACCTCCGAATGTATCTGGGTAAAAACTCCGTTAAAATATGCCGGTATCAGAAGCAAGTCAACACGATTTTTCGGCCTGCGGCACTCTCCAGCGTGTGGTTTGGGCGCTTCCGTCATCTTTGGCTTGGACTTTCGTCCGTCGGCTGGGATACACTGCCGCTACCATGGAACTATCCCTCTATCTCCATTACCCCTTCTGCCTTCGGAAATGCCTGTACTGCGCCTTCAATTCCGTTGCCGACGCGACGTGCGCGCCCGATGAATACGTGTCCGGTCTGCTCACTGAAATGGAACTGCGGCGCCGGGCGCTGGATTTCGATGCCTCCGCCGTGACCCTCTATTTCGGCGGCGGAACGCCGTCCCTCATGGAGCCGGCCCTTGCGGGGCGGCTGGTTGACGCCGCGGCTCGGCTCTTCCGCCTGGCCCCGGACGCGGAGGTTACCCTGGAGTGCAACCCGGGCACGGTCACGCGGGAACGGCTCGCCGCTTTCCGGGCCGCCGGGGTGAACCGCCTCTCCCTCGGGGTGCAGTCCTTCGACGACGGTCTGCTGCAAAGCCTGGGGAGGATCCATAGCGCCGGCGAGGCGCTGGATGCCTTTGCCGCGGCGCGCGGCGCCGGGTTCGGCAATGTGGGGATCGATCTCATCCATTCCCTTCCCGGCCAGACTATCGCCATGTGGAGGGGTGATCTCCTCCGGGCGTGCGCGCTGGCGCCCGAGCACCTGTCCGTCTATGGGCTGACCATCGAGGAGGGAACCCCTTTCTTTCAGTTGGAGCAGGAGGGAAAGCTCCCCCTCCCCGACGAGGACGAATCCGCCGGTATGTATGAAATCGCCGCGGAGGTCCTTGCGGCGCGCGGTTACGAGCAGTATGAGATCGCCAATTTCGCCCGCGCGGGATACCGGTCCGTCCACAACTCAGGATACTGGAACAGGCGGCCCTTCCTGGGGTTCGGCGCAGGCGCGCATTCCTTTCTCCGGTCTCCGGGGTACGGTGTCCGGTTCAGCTCGCCGGAAAGGCCGGAGGACTACCTGCGTTCCATCGCCCGGGGGGAACTGCCGGTGGCGGAGACCCGGACCCTTTCCCAACGGGATGCCATGGCGGAATTTCTGTTCCTCGGCCTGCGGATCTGTTCCGGCATCAGCCTGGAGCACTTCCAGGGGGAGTTTTCCGTCTCCTTTGACGAGGCCTACGGCGACTCGTGCGCCGACCTGTTTTCCGCCGGCCTGCTGGAGTCCCGCGACGGCTTCCTGAGGCTGACGGGCAAGGGGCGCATCCTTTCCAATCAGGTCTTCGTGAGATTCCTGTAGCCGGTAAAATACCTTGACAAAAAGAGGGTCGGTTGTTACTTTTGTTGCGGTTAGCACTCTCTCTGAATGAGTGCTAACCGTTGTAGGGGGTCCGCATGAACGATACGCTTTCGGAAAGAAGCAGACAGATCCTCGAAGCAATCATCGACGATTACATTCGGACCGCTGAACCGGTGGGCAGCCGCAGCGTGACCCGGAGGCACGGGCTGACCCTGTCCCCGGCAACGGTGCGCAACGTCATGTCCGACCTGGAGGAGATGGGCTTTCTCGCGTCTCCCCATACCTCGGCCGGCCGGGTACCCACGGACAAGGCATTCCGTTTCTACGTGGATTCGCTTCTCCAGGTGCGCGCCATCGACCCGGATCAGCAGGATGAAATACGGAACCGCTACCGGGGCCGGTGCCGCGACGTGGGGGAGATACTCAAGGACACAAGCAGGATCCTGTCCTCCATCTCCCACTATATCGGCATCGTCATCGCGCCGCGCTTCGCCGCCGACGTGTTTCGTCAGATCGAGTTCATGCAGCTCTGCGACCGGAGAATACTCGCGATCCTCGTCTCGGAAAGCGGGGTCGTGCAGAACCGGATCATCGAATCGGACGAGAAGCTCGATACCGAGGACCTTGTCAGGATGTCCAACTATCTGAACAACCTGCTGAAGGGGCTGACCATCTCCGAGGTAAAGAAACGGATAGTCAGGGAAATGGAAGACGAAAAGGTGCGGTACGACGCACTTCTCAGCCGTGCCCTGAAACTTTCCGAGCAGACGTTGGACGATTCCTCCGCGGAGGTCTTCATCGAGGGGCAGGTCAACATTCTGGAGCAGCCCGAATTCGCCGACGTGGAGAAGATGAAGGACATCTTCCGCGCCTTCGAGGAGAAGAGCCAGCTTCTCGCCCTCCTGGACCGCTGCATGGACGCGGAACGGGTCAATATCTTCATCGGCACGGAGAACTTCCTGAGCCGCATGAACCGCATGAGCGTCGTGACCGCGCCCTATGCGAGCGGTCCCAATACCCTGGGCATCCTCGGCGTTATCGGTCCCACACGCATGGGGTACGACAGGGTAATCCCCATCGTCGATTATACGGCGCGAATTCTCACGGAACTGCTGGGAAGGGAATGAAGAACCGAAAGGAGCAAGTGGAACAATGATGAAAAAGCATGACACCGAAAAAACCGGTGCGGAACATACGGAGCAGGAAATGAGCGCTGCAGGGGCATCATCCGTCGAAGAAGCGGCTGCCGTGGACCCGGCCGAGCGTCTCCGGCAGCTTGAGGAAGCCCTTGCCGCGAAGGAGGCGGAGGCCGCGGCAAACTGGGACAAATACCTGCGCGAGCGGGCCGACCTGGAAAACTACCGCCGCCGGGTCCAGAAGGACAAGGAAGAGCTGATGAAGTACGGCAATGAGTGCCTTCTCCTGGAGATCCTGCCCGTGCTGGACAACATGGAGCGTGCGCTGTCCCATGCCTCGGAGGAGAGTCTTACGGCGGTCATCGAGGGGGTCAACCTCACCCGAACCATGCTCCTCGGGGTCCTGAAAAAGTTCGGCGTCGAGCCGGTGGAGGCCAAGGGAGCGGCATTCGACCCCGCCTTCCACCAGGCCATGTGCCGGATCGAGAGCGCCGATGCTGCGCCGAATACCATTATCGAGGAGTTTCAGAAGGGGTATCTTCTCAACGATCGCCTGCTGCGGCCGGCCATGGTTTCGGTGGCGGCCGCTCCGCAAAACGGGGATGCATAAATTTTCCTCTGCATCCCTTGTTTTTTAGGGATTCAGTTACTAGCTTTACGATGCAGAGACACCAAAAGGAGGAATACATATATGAGTAAGGTAATCGGAATCGACCTGGGGACTACGAACTCCTGCGTGGCCATCATGGAGGGGGGAGAGCCTGTTGTCATAGCCAACGCGGAAGGTAGCCGAACAACGCCGTCCATGGTCGCCTTCACCGATAGCGGCGAGCGCCCGGTGGGCCAGCAGGCCAAGCGGCAGGCGGTAACCAATCCGGAAAACACGCTGTTTTCCATCAAGCGCCTCATCGGACGCAAATTCGATACGGACGCGGTGCGCCGCGACATCGCCATCTCCCCTTTCAAGATCGTGAAGGCGGACAACGGCGACGCATGGGTGGAGGTGCGCGGCAAGCAGTATTCGCCGCCGGAAATCTCCGCCATGGTGCTGCAGAAGATGAAGAAGACCGCCGAAGACTACCTGGGAGAGACCGTTACCGACGCGGTCATCACGGTTCCCGCCTACTTCGACGACTCCCAGCGCCAGGCAACCAAGGACGCGGGCAAGATCGCCGGACTGAACGTCCTGCGCATCATTAACGAGCCGACCGCCGCAGCCCTGGCCTACGGCCTGGACAAGAAGAAGGATGAGAAGATCGCCGTGTTCGACCTGGGCGGCGGCACCTTCGACATCTCCATACTGGAACTGGGTGAGGGGGTGTTCGAGGTGAAATCCACCAACGGCGACACCTTCCTGGGCGGCGAGGACTTCGACCAGAAGGTCATCGACTGGATCGCGGACGAGTTCAAGAAGGATCAGGGCATCGACCTGCGCTCCGACAAGATGGCCCTGCAGCGTCTCAAGGAGGCGGCAGAGAAGGCCAAGTGCGAGCTCTCCACCTCCCTGGAGACCGACATCAACCTGCCGTTCATCACTGCCGACGCAACCGGCCCGAAGCATCTGACCCTGAAGCTGACCCGCGCCAAACTGGAGCTGCTCTGCGCGGACCTCATCGACAAGCTTGAGGGTCCCTGCCGGACGGCGCTCAAGGATGCCGGTCTTTCCCCCAGCGAGGTCGACGAGGTTATCCTGGTGGGCGGCATGACGCGCATGCCGATCGTGCAGAAGAAGGTGCAGGACATCTTCGGCAAGGTCCCGAACCGCGGCGTGAATCCGGACGAGGTGGTGGCCATCGGCGCAGCCATCCAGGGCGGCGTGCTCCGCGGCGACGTGAAGGACGTGCTGCTCCTGGATGTGACCCCTCTGTCCCTGGGCATCGAGACCCTGGGCGGGGTTATGACCAAGCTCATCGACAAGAACACCACCATCCCCTGCCGCAAGAGCCAGGTCTTCTCCACGGCGGCGGACAACCAGCCGGCGGTTACCATCCACGTGCTCCAGGGCGAGCGGGAAATGGCCGGCGACAACAAGACCCTCGGCAACTTCGAGCTGACCGGTATCCCGCCGGCGCCCCGCGGCGTCCCTCAGATCGAGGTGACCTTCGACATCGACGCCAACGGCATCGTGCACGTCTCGGCCAAGGATCTGGGCACCGGCAAGGAGCAGTCCATTCGCATCACCGCTTCGTCCGGACTGTCCAAGGAGGAGATCGACAAGATGGTGCGCGATGCGGAGTCCCATGCCGCCGACGACAAGCAGAAGCGCGAAATCATCGAGGCCCGGAACCACGCCGACAGCCTGATCTACGCCACCGAGAAGTCCCTCAAGGAGTTTGGCGACAAGATCGACGGCGGTGAGAAGAAAAAGATCGAGGACGGTATCGCCGCCCTGAAGAAGGCCATGGAAGGGAACGACGCCGCTGCCATCAAGTCGGCGTCGGACGAACTCACGCAGGCATCCCACAAGCTGGCCGAGGCGGTCTACGCCAAGGCCCAGAGTTCCGGCGCCGAACAGCCGGGTGACGCCCCCGGGGAAGAGAGCGCAGGCGGTGAAAAGGTGGTGGAGGCCGAGTTCGAAGAAGTAAAAGACGACAAAAAATAAGAGAGAACGGCTCGGCACAATGGGCTAAGGGTGAAGGGGAGAGCGGACAACTCCCCTTTTGCCGTTTGCCCCGTGCCTTTTGCCGGTGAGGGACAAGAGTGGCAAACGGAGAAAAGCGCGACTACTACGAGGTACTGGAGGTCCACCGGAACGCCTCCGAGACCGAGATCAAGAAGGCCTACCGCAAGCTGGCCATCAAATACCACCCCGACAAGAACCCGGGGAACAAGGAGGCGGAGGAGAGCTTCAAGGAGGTTTCCGAGGCGTACGAGGTCCTGTCCGACCCTCAGAAACGGGCCCAGTACGATCAGTTCGGCCATGCGGGTCTCGGCGGAGGCGGATTCAACGCATCCGGCTTCGGTTTCGGCGCCGGCACCCCCTTCGGCGATATCTTCGGGGACATCTTCGGCGATATCTTCGGCGGCGGGCGTCAACAGCGGGGACGGGGACGGCGCGGCGACGATCTCCTCTACAATCTGGAGATCAGCTTCGAGGAGGCCGCCTTCGGGGTCGAGTCCCGCATCGAGGTCCCGTACAACAAGCGCTGCTCCACCTGCGGCGGCAGCGGAGCCAAACCCGGCACCGAACCGAAGGTCTGTCCCACCTGCAGGGGCGCCGGTCAGGTCCGGTTCCAGCAGGGGTACTTCAGCGTAAGCCGGACCTGCAACCACTGCAACGGCGAAGGGCGCATCATCGACTCCCCCTGCGGGGCGTGCCGCGGAACGGGAAGCGTAAAGGACACCAAGACCATGTCGGTCAAGATACCCGCCGGCGTGGAGACGGGCAACCGCCTGAAGCTTTCCGGCGAGGGGGGGCAGGGAACCAAGGGGGGAATGAACGGTGACCTCTATGTGTCGATTTCGGTCAAGCCGCACCCGGTTTTCAACCGCGACAACAACGACGTGATCTGCGAGATTCCCATCAGCTTCGCCCAGGCCGCCCTGGGCGCCGAGATACCGGTGCCCACCCTGGACGGGAAGATGAACCTGAAGGTGCCGGAAGGCACCCAGTCCGGGAAGGTCTTCCGGCTGCGCGACAAGGGGATTCCGGTGCTCCAGGGGTACGGCAGGGGCGACCAGTTGGTCATTATCAAGGTGGAGACGCCGGTCAACCTCAACAAGAAACAGCGGGAGCTCCTGGAAGAGTTCGCCAGGATAGGCGGTGAGGAGATCCACCCCATGAAGAAAAACTTCTTCGATAAGGTGGTGGACCTTTTCAGTTGATGACCAACACCCTTTCCCCATGAGACGCGTCATGAGATATTGCAACCCGTCCTGGCGCGGTTTTTACCGCGCCTTTGTCCTTCTGTTCGCCGCTGCTCTCCTGTTTGCGGTCGCGGCCCCGGCCCCGGCGTGGGAAGTTCATCCGGCCAGGGCGACCCTGCTGAAAAACCGTGAGTACGGTGAGGCGCTCCTGCAGGGCATCCGCACGGCGCGCTCCACCATCCTCGTCTCCTGTTACCTCTTCAAGATAACCGACTTTCCCGGCAATCTCCCCCGCCGTATTGCGGAGGAGCTCATTGACGCCCGCCGTCGCGGCCTGGCCGTCACCGTGGTTCTCGAACAGTCGCGGGAAGCGGACGACTCCCTGAACCGGGAAAACCGTTCCACCGCCACCCTTCTTTCCCGAAACGGCGTAACCGTCCGCTTCGATTCCCCCGGCAGAACAACCCACTCCAAGGTCGTTGTCATTGACGGCCGCTACGTCTTCCTTGGGAGCCACAATCTCACCCACAGCGCCCTGACGCGCAACAACGAACTCTCCGTGCTCCTTGACTCTCCGGAAGCCGCTCGGGAGGTAGCGCACTATTTTAGAGAAATCTGAGCACGGGAGAGGCTGCATGCCCTTTTTCCCATGAAAAAAGGGCGACCGCATGGATCCCCCCGCGTATCGTCCTTTGCCCTTTGCCTCGTGCCTGATTCTCCTATCCCAGAACCGTCTTTCTGAAATCTTCGATCCCCATCTGCTCCACGATACGGCACAGGCGCTCCTTTTTGCCGCATCCCTTGTAGAAGGTGATGATCGTGTCGATGATGGCCAGCACCTCGTCGTCGGTCGCGATATCTTCGACCAGAACGTCCGCGATGCGCGGACGCATGCCGGAGTTGCCCCCCACCAGGATCTTCCATCCCTTGGGCGTTCCCATGACGCCGATGTCCTTGACCCAGACCTCGGAGCAGGAGAGCATGCACCCGGAGACGCCCATCTTCATCTTGTTGGGGAGTTCCATGGCGTGGTAAATCTCGTCTATCTTCAGGCCGAGCCCGACGGAATCCATGACGCCCCGCTTGCAAAAGGTGGTGCCGGGGCAGATCTTGACGCTCCGCACGCAGAGGCCGATTGCCGCGCCCGGAGTCTGCTGCAGGTCCGCCCAGACGGCGTCCAGGTCCTCTTCCCTGATGCCGACCATGGCGATGCGCTGCGCCGAGGTGAGTTTCAGCGCCTGTACCTTGTATTTGTCGGCCGCGTCGCAGATCTTGCGCAGGGTTGCCGTATCGGTAATGCCGCCCGGAATGTGCGGGGCAATGGCGTAAGTTTCCTTGTCGCGTTGCAGGATGGCGCCTTTTTCGAGAATATCCTTTTTCATGATTTCCTCCATTATTGTATTTTTTTGAGAAGGAAATTTTGTAGCACAGATTCCCCGCAAAAGGAAGGGGTGCAGCCTGCGAAGCCAGGGACGATCCTTGTGATCGCCCAATGGAAGGGCAGACACGAGGTTTGCCCCTACGACTGGTCGGCCCGCTCCATGTCGTCCCGGATGTATCGGGTACAGAGAAAGCAGAACCCCGCTGCCGCGGCAATGGCGACCGGTGTCGTCAGCAGCGCGGCGCGGAGGCCCCACAGGTCGGAAAACCAGCCGAGCAGCGTCGGTGAGATGGCGTCGCCCAGGGCATGGATGAAGAAGATATTGACGGCAAAGGCCATGGCGCGGCGGTCTGGCGGGCTCACGTTTACGATTACCGTATTCAGGGGACCGGTATTGAAGAAGAGGAAGAATTCCGCGAAAAATGCCGCGGTCAGGCAGCCGGTGAGGGAGTGCGAGGCAATCGCGAACACGGCGATGGGGATTCCCAGCAGGAAGCCCCAGCCGGAGACGAGCAGGTAGCCCTTGGCGCTCTTTCGCTGGAGGCGATCACCGAGCCACCCTCCGGAAAGGGTGCCGGTAATTCCGGCCAGTACCGTTACGGCGCCGAACAGCGTGTTCCCCCTGGCCACGTCCAGCCCGTGAATCCTGTAGAGGAACGTGGGCATCCACTGGGCCAGCCCGCCGATGGCAAAGGTCATGGCGGTCATGGCCAGGGTGTTGCAGACAAACGATCTGTTTTTCAGAAAAGAACCGTATGCGGCAAGGGAAGGCTTTTGGCCGGGCAGCTCCGGGGCAGTAGCCGCTTTTCCCTTCGGGTCCCTGAGGAACCATACCGCCGCGGCAAGGAGGAGCCCCGGCGCTCCCACGATGAGGAACGCCGCCTTCCAGCCGAAATGGAATCCGAGGATCCCGCCCAGCAGGTAGCCGATGGCGCTCCCCACGGGGATGGCGAGGTAGAAATAGGAAAGCACCCGTCCCCTGCGTTCCTTGCTGAAAAAGTCCGAGATGAGCCCGGGAGAGACCGTGCCGAAGCTGGCCTCTCCGATTCCCACCACCGTACGGGCCGCCAGCAGCGACCGATAGCCGGGAGCTATGCCCGACAGGGCGGTTGCCAGGCTCCAGACCGCGATGCCGCAGGAGGCGAGCCTGACGCGGTTTCCCCGGTCGCCGATCCACCCCAGCAACGGGGCCGAGCACATGTAGCAGATCATGAAGGCGCTTCCCAGGAACCCGAGTGCGGTGTCAGAGAGACGGAAATCGGCCTTGATGAGAGGAAAAACCGCGTACAGGACCTGGCGATCGATGTAATTGAGGAGGTTGACGGCCAGGAGCAGGGCCAGGGCGTAGCGGGCGTACTTCGGTGAACTGGTGGAGTCGGTCATGGTCTTTCCATATTCTCCGGTTTCATTTCCTCGATTGTGAAGGATTGGTACATCCGGGTGAGTGTATTCAAAAGATCGACGGGAAGCAAAACAAAACTATCGTTCCCCACAGGAACAGCATCAGCGCCATGGCGCCGTACATGAGCCGGATCGCTCCCCGGTAGGACTCAATCGACAGGTCACGCCGCGGGTCGCCGATGGTGGGCTTCTCCACCGGCTTGCCGAAATAGCGGTTGGTCCCGCCGAGCCGTACGCCGAGGGCCCCGGCGGTTGCCGCCTCCGGCACCCCGCTGTTGGGGGAGGAGTGGTTGCGGCCGTCGCGGAGCATCATCCTGAAGGCCTCTTTTCCCGAGAGGCCGATCAGCGGCGCCACGGCGACCATCAGCAGGCCGGTGATGCGCGCCGGGAGCCAGTTGGCCAGGTCGTCGAAGCGGGCCGAGGCCCGGCCGAAGAGGAGGTAGCGCTCGTTCCTGTATCCCACCATGGAATCCAGGGTGTTCACCGCCTTGTAGGCAAGGCCCAGGGCCGGGCCGCCGAGCATCAGGTAGAAGAGCGGCGCGATGACCCCGTCCGAGGTGTTTTCCGCCACCGTCTCAACCAGGGCTCTCCAGATCTCCGGCTCCGTAAGGTCGTCCGTATCCCGGCCCACGATGCGGGACAGGAAGTGGCGAGAACCTTCCAGATCCCCGGCAATCAGCCGATCGGCCACCAGTTTCGATTCATGGTGGAGGGAGCGGGCCGCCAGGCAGGTGTAGGAGAGCCATGCAGAGACGGCGAAACCGATGTAGGGGTGCAGGGCGCATGCCCCCCTCAGAAGGAGAAATGTCAGCAGATACGTCGAACCGACGACACCTACGAGGAGCAGAGCGCCACCCGCCAGCTCACTCCGGACAAGGCGGCGCAGGAGCGCTTCCAGGACGGAGATCATCCTGCCGATTCCGACCACCGGGTGGGGAAGGCGGCGCGGGTCGCCGAGGAGGAGGTCAAGGAGAACGGCAGTGATTAATATGTAAGGAGTGATAGGGTGCAACGGTTATCCTGAGCCCAGGTAAGAATATCCGGCTTTTTCCATAAGTTTCAACTCATTCAATCAAACAACTGTCAACCAATTTGCTTGCATATAAACAGTTGATATTTAGATTCTTTTGCTGGACAAGACAGCGATTAACAGCCATATCCATCAAACAACGATCAAACAAATCATGTTTTTTATCAGGCCCACCAAGGCAGATATTTCTTGGCCTTGCTGCCGACCGAATCATCATGGCACCGTATAAATCCTGCCAGTGTAGTGTCTTTAATGATTTTTGAGGAGCAAGTTTATTGACATTTACGCACCAATACCCAGCTTTTCAAAAAACGCCTTATGCCGCTGTTTCGCGTCCAGAACAATCTTGTCAAACGCTACAATCTCAACGTGGGCGTTATGGTTGCGGTTATACGTATAATAACCATACTCCCCTTGAAGCGTGGCATAGTTGCCGTTCTCGGCAAATTCCTTCACTTGCGGGGTAAGATCACAGATGACATAGCAATAAAAGCGGGTGGAGGCATCCACGGTTACTGGTCTGCCATTCTTCAACCATACCCCTTTATCGCGGATTTCCCGCACATACCTGAACAACTGTCTGGTGGGGTCTTCGTCGAAATTCGTTCGCTGGGGTTTTTTGAATTCGAGCAGGGATACTGCCCGCGCACGCCTGTCGTCACTGACTTCCGCAAAACTACTACATCGGGTCGTTCTTCACTGGATGAAGTCGTAAAATCACATAGACGCTTATCCGATGCGGCGTAGCTGTGAAATGAGAGAAGTTCGTCAATCAACCAGAGGTTGTGATTCTCGTAACCGATGGTATCCGTGTCGGTTTTGCGCGGGAATACGATGTCGTGGACAATGTCTTCATTGTGATATTTACCATTTTTGTTCAGACAAAGCTTCTTGTCCAGCAGGTCGATAATCATCTTGCGAAACAGCACATAAGCAGCCAATTGATCTTTCTGAAAGTCATCCAACTTCCCCGTAAGTTCCTTGTATTGGTTATCAATCTCGTCGATACTCTTTGCCTGAGTCCGAAGCAGATTTTCGCTCTTATTCCTAATCTCGTATTCCGCCTTCCCCTTGTACGCATAAAGGGTCTGCGTCATTTTCTCGTCGGTGGTGTTAAGTTCAATCTCCTTCAAGGCTTCGGGACAATATTTTACGACCGCTCGCAGCATGGGCGCTTGGTCCTGGACGAATTTACTGATACGTTCCGCTTTTTGTTTCTCAATTGATTCTATAACATTTGACAAGTGCTCATGCGCCCAAGACACAGCCTCCCGCTCTATCTGGTCCATGGTGATCTCTTCGCTACTGAAAAGATTCGATTTGCCGGGGATATCCAAGAGCGTCGAAGAGCCCTGTTGCGGCAGCGGCAAGGGGTTTGTCCGCGAAATCTTTCAGAGCTTCCTGTATTTTCGATCGGAGGTGCGAGTTATTGCCTGCCATGCCTACTCCTTTACCTTGCCCATTCCAATTTTCCGCTTCCTCGCCTCAGGAATCTCCTTGAAATTGTCCTGTGTCGATACCCGTTTCCCCGATTTCCGCTCCAGGTCCTTCCGTGCATTGCCCGCCACCGTGCCCCCCTCAACCGCGGCGTCGTGGTTCTCCCCAAACCCCTGGGCATCCCGATTCCTGGCAATCTCGGTGGTTGATGCCTCACCCAGCATGGTGAAGATCAGCTCCAGATCGGTCATGTGGTCCCGCGGATTGTCCCGCTGCTTCTCCAGCCCCTTGTATTCCTTGTACTCCGATGGGGTCATACCGAAGGTGGCCTTGCTGATCTCGGCGGTGAGGATGGAATATTCCCGCTGTTCCTTCACACCCCGCTTCTTCCATTCGTTGGTCAACTCGTCGCGGATGGCAATGCCGCGCACCCGTTTTTCAATCCATTCGTCGCTGTATCCCTTGGCCCGGTACAGCTCCCGCATCCGTTTGGCAGCCAACTCCGGGTTTTCTATTTCCTCCAGCCGCTCATATCCCACCCGTGCCAGCCAGCGCTTGAACGGCTCGGCCTTGGGGGAAGGGATGGACTGGATAAGACGCAACAACTGTTCCGTGTCGGCAACGTCTGTCTGGTAATATTTGCCGTCCGCTGCCTGCATTTTCAGTTGTCCCATGTTTTGGGACAACTCGCTACCCTCGTTTATAAGCTTGGTTTTGAGAGCATTCCAGTACTTTCTCGGGCGTGGACTTTCTGTCAAAATCTCAATCACATCCACAATCGAGAAATACCATTTGCCTGTTTCCGCATCCCATACCGACCGGACCTTCTTGGATTCAAAGAGCTTGATTGCCGTTTCACGCGTCATTGCAATCCCCCCTCATTTCCCCTTGATCACCAGCCAATTTTTCAGCTCAAAAACTGTACAGAGATGCTGGTTCCATAGCATGCTTTCGCAGCCCGTCTTTGATGTCGGAATGTAAACGAAAGCCCACGTTGGTCGGTCATCAAATATGAACTTTTATTTATCAGAAATAAAAGAGAGGCGCTATGAAAAAACAAAATTGGTAGGTTATTGATGGAGGCAAGACATACTTACGGAATCAATCAGGGATCCCGCAGATCCGCAACAGACTCTCCATGTCCAGGTGCCGCTCCAGGTGCTCCGCCAGCAGGTCGAACGGGTCTTCGACACGGCTTTCGGCGGATTGGGTCGGCAATCCCTTTTCCCTCCGTATCCGGTTCAGGAAGGCAGTCCTGAAGCCGTGGTTGTCGAAGATGCCGTGCAGGTAGGTGCCGAACACCCGTCCGTCCGAAGATACCGCGCCGTCGGGTATCGCCACATCACTGCCGGAACGGCGCACCAACTGGGCGAAGGGTTGTGCCCCGGGGCCGAGAGCCGTCTCTCCCATGTGGATCTCGTATCCCGAAACCGTGCCGACGCACCCCGGCGCAGCCAGAGCCGCGGCCGACAGCAGCCGCGCCTCGGCCTGATGGGTCTCCTTTTCGGTGAGCAGGACCGTTTCCACATCCAGCAGTCCCAGACCGTCGGCCTCCGTGACGGCGGATTCGACGCCGTGCGGGTCTTTTACCCGTCTCCCCAGTATCTGATACCCGCCGCAGATTCCGACAACTTGACCTGAAAATTCCCGTATTGCCTGAAAAAGCCCCTGTTTCACAAGAAACGCCAGGTCCCCGATGGTGGATTTGCTCCCCGGCAGGATGAGAATGTCGAGTCCGTCGATTTCGCCCGGTTCCCGGACATATCTAAGGTCGACATCCGGCTCGCCTTCCAGCGCATCGAAATCGGTATAGTTGGAGATGCGCGGAAACCGCACCACCCCGATCGTGACGGTTTTGCCCTTTGCCCTTTGCCTATTGCCTTTAGCCCGCTTCTCGAGCGCCACGCTGTCCTCTTCCGGAATCCGGAAATGGGTGAAGTACGGGACAACCCCCAGGACCGGCACACCGGTCCTCTTCTCCACGAACTCGATCCCCGGCCCCAGCAGCGACGGGTCGCCTCGGAACTTGTTGATGATCACCCCTTTGACCCGTTCCCTTTCCCCCGGTTCCAGCAGTTCCAGGGTCCCCACGATCTGGGCGAATACCCCGCCCCGGTCGATGTCCGCCACCAGGATGCAGGGGCAGTCCGCCATTTCGGCGATGCGCAGGTTGGCGATGTCGTGGGACTTCAGGTTGATCTCGGCGATGCTCCCGGCCCCTTCGATGACGACGAAATCGTGGGCGCTTCGCAGTCTCTCGAAGCTCTCCTCCACCGTGCGGAACGCCTCGGGCTTGAACGCGTTGTACTCCTTCACCGACATGTTTCCCACCACCTTGCCCTGCACGACTACCTGGCTGCCCGTGTCGGAGTTGGGCTTGAGCAGCACCGGATTCATGTCCGTGTGGGGCGGGATGCGGCAGGCCTGGGCCTGAACCGCCTGGGCGCGTCCGATTTCGCCCCCTTCCGGGGTGGCAAAGGAATTGAGGGCCATGTTCTGGGATTTGAACGGCGCGACACGGATGCCCCGATTGCTGAGGATGCGGCAGAAACCGGCGTTGAGGACGGATTTCCCCACGTCCGACGCGGTGCCGACGAACATGAGGGCTCTGGGAGAGCCCTGGCAAAGGGCGGAAGGCAAAGGGCACAGGGGGTATTTCGGGTTTTCTTGTGCCTTTTGCCCTTTGCCTTTTGCCCGAATCTCATATCCCCTGGGCGTCACCATCCGTCCGTGTCCGTCCACGTAGGTCGCGGAATTACCGACAATGACCATGGAAAACATGTCGATGCGGGACAGGGGAATTTCGGCCAGGGTGGAGAGGATCTTTTCCTCTCCTTCGCGGCAGGCGTTGCGCACGATGCCGACCGGGGTGTCCGGCGCGCGGGATTGGAGCATAATCTCCAGTGCCCGCTCCACGTGGCGGGTTCTGCCCTTGCTGCGGGGATTATACAGGGCAATCACGAAGTCGGCGGAGGCGGCGGCCTCCAACCGCTTTTCGATCAGGTCCCACGGCGTGAGGAGGTCGGAGAGCGATACCACGGCGAAGTCGTGCATGAGCGGAGCGCCCAGGACCGACGCCGCGGCCTGCACCGCGGACACGCCGGGTACGGTGACCACCTCGATGCAGTCCGGGGGCGACAGTTCCAGCACCAGCCCCGCCATGCCGTAGATCCCGGAATCGCCGCTGGAAACGAGCGCCACGGTTCGGCCTTCACCGGCACGGCGGATGGCCTCGCGGCAGCGCTCGACCTCTTTCATCATGCCGGAGGAAACGACTTCCTTCCCGCCGAGGAGAGGTTCTATGAGGTGGAGGTAGGTCTTGTAGCCTACCACGGTATCCGCGGACTCGATGGCCTCGCGGGCCTGGTACGTCATGTGGTTCAGGTCGCCGGGACCGATTCCCACGATATACAGTCTGGACATAAAATCAGTGCGATCCTTAAGGAATTTCTGCTACCGCCAGGGTGACGTTCCCGCTCTTCACTTTTTTCAGAATCAGATTTCCATTTCCGGAGGCAAGCAGGGCCGCCGGTTCCGCCACTCCGTTCGCGCCGATGGCTTCCAGGGCATGCGGTGACGGGGGGGTCGGCGTCCGGATGGCGTTCAGCTCGCCGCTTTCGTAGAATACGACAGGGAGGTCGTACTTTTCCGCTACCGCAAGGAGCCCCGATTCGTCCCGTTTTGCCGCTGCCGTGGCAATGGATCGGACGCTCTTGATGGAGAGAAACAGGCGCTTCAGATTGGTAAGGACGACCTCTTCGATTTCTTCCGCGGAGGTTCCGCTGTTGCAGCCGATTCCCAGCACCAGGTTTCGCGGGTGGAGCACGAGAAGGCGCGGCGATTGAACCTGGGGAGGGAGCCTGCGGTTGGTGACGAAGAGAAACCCCTGTGCACCGCTTCGGAGCGCGGCCTGAAAATCGGAATGGAAGGTCAGTTTTCCCCGGCCGCAACAGGACTGCTCCACCTGGCCGGTGGGATCGACGACGGCGATCTCCGCATCCTCCAGCAGAAGGGAGTTCAGGACCTTGACCCGGGAAAGGTCGTCGATGACCCATCCCTGCCCCCTGGCGATGCTGTCGAAGGAGGGGAGGCCGTTGGCGTCGGTTGCGGTTGTTATGACGGGGGTCGCGCCGGTGAGGCGGGCGCACTCTTCCGCCAAACGGTTGGCCCCGCCCAGATGGCCGGAGAGAAGCGATACGGCAAACTTTCCGGCATCGTCCATGACCACCACCGCCGGGTCGCGATCCTTCCCTTCCAGGTGGGGGGCTATCATCCGCACCACGATGCCTGAGGCCATGAGGCAGATAAGGCCGTCCACCGTGCGCCAGAGCCTGGCCATGAGGTCTTTCAGGCATTCCGGGAAAACCGTGGCCGGGCAACGGACGTGGTCGCCCAGCTTCGGCGGGATGTAGAGTCCGGAACCGGGCAGCCCTTCGGAGAGCCGTGCGCCGAGCCGTGCGCCGTTGCGTGTTATGGCGATGATGGCGATTTTCATGATGCCTTTCGGTATGTCAGGTCACGATACCCTTCCGGCAACCGTGGGTGAATTCCCCGTCGTACAGCCGAGATTTCGCCTTCAGCCCTTGCCGGCGGGCCTTCAGCACGTCACCCGCCAGGATGAGCGCCTGCTTTTCTATGCCGGCGTTTTTCGCCAGGACGGCGATATCCGCCAGGGTCCCCTCGATAATCCGCTCGTCCGGCCATGAGGCGCGGAAGACGACTGCCGCCGGGGTCTCGGGCGTGTACGCTCCTTCCAGCAGATCCGCCACTACCCGCTCGATCATGGAGGCGGACAGGTAGATGACGAGAGTCGCGCCGGTCCTTGCGATTTCACGGAGGGATTCCCGTTCCGGCACCGGTGTCCTCCCGGCCAGGCGTGTGATGATCACCGTCTGGGAGACCTCCGGCAGGGTCAGTTCCTGTTTCAGTGCGGCTGCCGCGGCACAGGCGCTGGTCACCCCCGGCACGACCTCGTAGCCGATGCCGAGCCGATCCAGTTCGACCATCTGCTCCTGGATTGCGCCATAGATGGAGGGGTCGCCGGTATGGAGCCGGGCCACCTTCCTGTCGGCAAGTACGGCTTCCGCAATCACCGAGGTTGTCTCCTCCAGGGTCATGGAGGAGGAATCGTAGACCTCGGCTCCCGGTGCGTGGACTCGCACCAGCTCCCGATCCACCAGGCTCCCGGCGTAGACCACCACGTCCGCCTCGCCGAGGAGCCGGGCGCCCTTGATGGTGATCAGTTCCGGGTCGCCGGGACCTGCGCCGATGAAATGGACCTTGGGCACGAAAACCTCCGAAATGAGACTACTACCATGTAACATTTAAAACCAACCCCCCTCAGTCCCCCCTTCTCAGGGGGGAAGCCTTTGAGCCTCCCCTGAGAAGGGGAGGTTTGGAGGGGTTAGACTCGAAAGAATAAACGTTACAGAGTACTACTTCTTCACGATGAGCAGCGACAGATAATCCAGCTTCCTGCCGACCAGCGACTCCAGGTCACGGGTCACCTTCTCCTCGTCCGTGCCGGCCCGGCTGACGAAAGCGCATCGGTCTTCCAGCCCCAGTTCCCCGAGCAGGGCATACACCCGGTCGAAGACCCGGTTGACCTTCATGAGCACCACGGTATCGAAATCCAGGAGGGTGCGGCGGAGCTTCTCCTCCTCGAAGGTGGCGGGGAGGATTGCGATCCGCTCCGAGGCTGCGGCCAGAGGGATCCCGGCAGCCACGGCCGCCGCGGTGATGCTGGAGACGCCGGGCACGACCTCGATGGGGATGTCCGGGTACCGTTCGCGGAAGATTCGGTACAGGTAGAGAAAAGTGGAGTAGAGGAACGGATCGCCGATGGTGATGAAGGCCACGTCCTTCCCTTGGCAGACATGGGTCAGGACCGTCGAGGCCGCCTCTTCCCAGAATTCGTCCAGCCCCTCCTGGTCCTTTTTCATGGGAAAGACCCGGACGATGACTTCCTGGCGGGTGCGGTCGAGGAGCGGCTCCACGATGGACAGGGCATGGCTGGAGTCGCCGGCGCTCGCGGCCGGCGCGCAGATAACGGGAACCTGGCGGAGGATCCGTTCGGCCTTGCGGGTCAGGAGTTCGGGATCGCCGGGGCCGACACCGACGGCATAGACGCGCGCCATTATTCCTCGCCTCGCCGCGCGGAAATTACGTACACCGGGTTGTGTGCCTCGAAAATCTTGTATTCGGTAAGCGCCATGGTCTTGGAAACATTGACGCAGCTCACTTCCACCGTGTAGCCGTGATCTTCCAGGAATTCCACCGACTTGGTGAGGGTATCCAGGGTAACGGCGTTGAGTACGATGATGCCGTCGGGTTTCAGGCGACGGTCGACCGCATCGATGATATCCTCCAGCATGCCGCCGGAGCCGCCGATGAAGACCCGGTCGGGATTCGGGAGTTCGTCGATCCCTTCCGGCGCATAGGTCTCGACCAGCAGCACGTTTTTGGCGGAAAATTTCTTCAGGTTCTCCCTGATGAACGACAGGTACTGGGGATTCTTCTCCAGGGCGAATACCTTGCCGTTGGGCATGAGGTTCCCCGCCTCGATGGCTACCGATCCGCTCCCGGCGCCGATGTCCCACATCACCAGATCGTTCTGGAGCTGGAGCTTGGCCAGGGTCACGGCCCGGATCTCCTGCTTGGTGATGAGCTTCCGGGCGGTTGCGTATTCGTCGTCGGAGATACCCATGATCGGGAAGTTTTCCAGGGTCGGTTCCCACGCCTTGATCAGGATGAGGATGTTGAGCGGAGAGGCCTTCATCTCCGCCAGGCTTCTCACGTCCGTGCGGGTGAACTTTTCCGTGGGGAGCCCCAGGTCCTCGCAGAGATGGACATCGTATCCTTCGGCCCCCCGATGGATCAGTTCCCGGGCGATTGCCGCCGGGGAGTTCACCTCATCGGTGAGTACGGCCGCCTTGTCCGATGCGATGATGCGGTCGATGGCGCCCTTCAGTCCACGGCCGTGGACGGAGAGGAAGATGGCGTCGTCCCACGGTTCCTTGATGCGGGCGAAGGCATACTGGACACTGGTGACGTTGGGGAAGATCTCGATGCGTTCCTTGGGGAGGTTGCGGAACAGGAAGCGCGCGATGCCGAAAAAATTGGGGTCGCCGGAGCTGAGCACCACGACGTGTTTTTCCGTGGTCTTGAGAAAATCCAGCATGATGGAGAGGTCTCCATACGTCTTTTTTTCTCCCGTAAAATCGGGGAATATGTCCAGGAGCCGCTGGTGACCGATGAGCAGTTCCGCCGAGTTGATGACCTCCAGCGCCTTTGCCCCGAACCCTTCCCATCCTTCGATGCCCGCGCCTACCAGGTAGATTTTATGCTGCGGCATGTTATTCCCCCCTGAACTGTCTGAAACACTGACTTTTTTTGAGTAATGCATCGCACGCCGTACGCTGATTTTATCGGAAATATACCATATCACCACCATACCCGGCCAGAAAAACCTGTACCCGCAGGCCGGGAGCGATCGCGCTCGCGAACGCGACAGCCCTGTCCCGGACAAGGGAAACGAATTCCGGGTCGCCGTCAGCTGACTCGAAGACCTCGCGGGCGGTTCCGGAGCGTGAAGCGATCGACGCCAGGCGTGAAAAGCGGGGCGAGCCTTTGAGCCAGTCCGCCAGGGTCCGCAGGTCAAGCCTGGAAGATGAAACGTGGGTCTGTTCATGGCCGCAGGCAATTTTCAGGAGCTTGGCGAACTGGGCGGCCAGAACAACGTTCCGGACGCCCTTGCTCTCGCATGCCCGCAGGGTATGCCCCACATGGTCGCCCATCATGATGTAGGATTCTTCAGGCAAAGGGCTCGAGGCAGAGGGTGTAGGGGGCATGTGGCAAGGGGGACGGTGTGTCGTGCCCTCGGCAGACCCGTCGGCCCGTGAAAAAAATCTCTGCGCGGCACACTCGCTGGTTCTGCCGGTGGAGACGACCAGGGTGGCGCAGCCGCAGGCCAGGGCCACATCGATGGATGCATCGATGGTGTCGGTCCATGCCTGGCTGGAGATGGGCTTCACGATTCCCGTGCTGCCGAGGATGGAGAGCCCTCCGATGATGCCGAGACGGGCATTCAGGGTCTTTTTCGCCAGTTCCTCGCCGTTGGGGATGGCGATGGTCACCTGAGGTACGACCGGAGCGCAATGGCCGTTGAAAAGCGGACAGTGGAGCGAAAGGACTTCATTGACCGCCATGGTTATCATCCTCCGGGGAACGGGATTGATGGCCCATTCGCCGACCGGCACCGCCAGTCCCGGTTTCGTGACCAGGCCGACGCCGGGGCCGCCTCGGATGATGACGGTTCCGTCACCTGATGCCTCGTTCAGCATGGCCTCCGCGTGGATTTCCGCGCCGTGGGTCACGTCCGGGTCGTCCCCGGCGTCCTTGACCACGTAGCAGTGGGCGGAGTTCAGCGTGAACGACTGTCCGTGGAGAGGGAACCGGGCGGTTTCTCCACGGGGTAGAATTATTTCCACCTCATGGAGCAGATTTTGGTCCCGCAGCATGAGAGCCGCCCCCTTGGCCGCCGCCGCGGCGCAGGCTCCGGTGGTGTACCCGTGTCTAAGGTCCTTGCGCTTCATTTTCAGCCTTCGCAAGCAGCAACAATGCGTTCATCACTGCCGCGGCCACGGTGGAGCCGCCCTTTCTGCCGCGGTTGGTTATGCAGGGGATGCCGAGGGCGGGGGCCTCCCGGATGAGCGCCTCCTTGCTCTCTTCCGCGCCCACGAAACCGACCGGCATTCCGACGACAAGTTCGGGTCGCAGCCCTTCTTCCCGCACCAGTCGCAGCAATTCGAACAGGGCGGTCGGCGCGTTGCCGATGACGAACACGCCGAAACCCGCATCGCGCGCGGCCTTGCGCATGGCGACGATGGAGCGGGTCGTTCCCGTGCGCGCGGCTTCAGCGGCCACGTCGGGATCGGCCACGAAGCAGGAGGTCCTGATGCCGAAGCGCTCCAGGAGACGTTTGTTGATACCGGCGAGGGCCATGGTGGTATCGGTGACGATTCCCCTGCCCCGTTGCAGGGCATCTACCCCGCGCTCCACCGACTCCTCGGAGAGCACCATGGTGCGGGCATAGTCGAAATCCGCGCTGGTGTGGATGGCACGGCGCACCACCGGCCATAGGCGCGGTGACCAGGAATGGGCGCCCACTTCCGATTCGATGATGCGGAACGATTCCGCCTCGATCTCTTCCGGCCGCAGGTGGACCGACATCAGCGCCACCCCTTTTCGCTGAAGGCCTCCTCGATGCGGTCGATGACCAGCTTGGCGAGCCGCTTGTGGACCCCTAGGTGCCTGCCCATGGCCATTTCCACACCGGGATGACGCAGGCGCGCCTCTTCCATCTCCTTGGGAAGGTCTTCCTGCACATGGGCGCCCATGTAGAGGAAATAGGGGACGAGGAGGATGCGCTCAGCTCCCCGGGACACGCAGGCGTCAATCCCCTGCTGGATGTTCGGGGCATGGTTCTCGCGGAACGACACCTCGACGATGTCGTACCCGGCGAAGTTTTTGACCATCCCGGCGATTTGATGCACGGCGTCGTTGGCCTCGGGGATGCGGCTGCCGTGGGCCATGAGAAGGATTGCGGTTTTCATGGTAACTCCTTATATTTGCATGGATATGCAGAAAATGATCAACGTGGGAATGGGAAAAAGCAAAAGCAATAATAACAGGGATGAAGGGGATAAAGGGGATGAAATCTTTAAGCCAAGACAGTTTTGTCAAGAACTTGAAAATTATTTAGTCTTGGTTTTGGTCGTTATCCCCTGTATCCCCTTCATCCCCGTTACATCAGGTTTTAATCTTTTCCAAGATTTCCCGCCGCGCCTCTCCGATGGTGAGGGGTACGCGGTCGAAGGGGAGCCGGTCCTCGTGCTTCAGCCGGTAGATGAGCTCGGCGATGTGCGGCAGGCGCAATTTCACGTCGGCCATCTCGTCCGGCGCGGTCAGGACCTCCTCCGGAGTCCCGCCCCGGACGAACCGTCCCCTGCTCAGGATATGGAGACGGTGCAGGAACAACGGGACCAGATCCACGCTGTGGGTCGCCATGACGATGGTGACGCCGTTTTCCCGATTCAGCCGGGTGAGGAGCTCCATCATACGGTATTCGCCCATGGGGTCGAGCCCGGCGGTCGGTTCGTCCAGGAGGAGGATCTCATGGCCCATGGCCAGGAGCCCGGCGATGCAGACCCGCTTCTTCTGGCCGAAGCTCAGGTGGTGGATGGATTTCCCGGCATGCTCCTCCATGTCCACGTCCCGCAACGCCCCACGGACGCGTTCCGCCACCTCGTCCTCGCCGAAGCCCATGTTGCGCGGGCCGAAGGCCGTGTCCTCGAAAACGGTATGGGCGAAGAGCTGATCGTCCGGGTTCTGGAAGATCAGGCCCATCTTCCGGTAGATGTGCGTGGGAGAAAGGCCGCGGATATCCTCGCCGTCCAGGAGCACGCTCCCCCTGTAGTCCTTGATGAGCCCGTCCATGACCTTGAGCAGGGTGGTCTTGCCCGAGCCGTTGGAGCCGAGGATGCCGGTGAATTCACCGTGTCCCACGTCGATGTGGATATCGGAAAGGGCGATGGTCCCGTCCGGGTAGCTGAAGGTATCAATGTGTACGGAAAGCCGTGGTATGTTCACGAAAACCTTTTTCTGCGCACTGTATTTCAGACCTTCCAGAGAAGGCCCATGAAGATGATGAATGTCAGGGAGGCCGCCACCTCCGTCGTGCGGAACGGCTTGTGCCGAAGCATGGGCATGGAACCGTCGTATCCGCGCTGCACCATGGCCGTTGTGACGTTCCGGCTGTTGTCGAAAGCCTTGATGACAAGTGAGCCGGCAAGGGCGCCGAAGGAGCGCAGGCCCCTGCGGTAGCCGGAATAGCCGAGGCGGTTCTTCTGTGCCCCGTAGATTACCCGTGCGTCGTCAAAGATGAGGAAAAGGTAGCGCCAGGCAAACAGTGCTATCTCGATGAAGCACTGGGGAACCCTCAGCCAGGACAGTGCAGCCATGAGTTCGGTGAACGGCGTGGCGAAGGCGAGGGCGTTCACCACCGCCACCGCGCCGATAATCCGGCTTGCGATGAGCAGGCCGTCCAGCAGGCCGTCCCGGTAGCCGGTGATATCCATGCCGAGGACGGTAATGGAAAAAAGCGGGTACCGCCCGGTGAAGAAGAGCTTGAGCAGCACGAGCATTGTCATGATGAAAAGCGGTTCGGCAAAGCGGAAGGCAAGGGATCGGACTCGTGTGCCGGTGACAAGGCACACTGCGATGCAGAGAGCGGCGGTTGCCAGGGGAAAGGCGAAACCCTTTCCGCTGATCACCATCAGCAGCAGACCCATGGCGCACAGGAGCTTGACGCGCGGGTCGATGCGGGACAGCACGGTGTCGATATGGCTGGTATGGATGAAATGATGCATGATCCTCGTGTGCTCCCTTTACTGATTCCTCGTGTTTTTGAACTGCCGCCACAGGATGTACCCGCCCCAAGCGAACGAAAGGAGCATGAGCGCGACGCCGATGCCGAATGATATCCGGGCAATGAGGTGGTCATGCTGCATCCAGCCGAGCCTGGTCAGGATTACCTCCCAGTCGTGGTAGTCTTCCACCTCGCTTCCGGTCACCCCGCCCAGGAGCATGAGTTGCCCGGCCCGCGCGTCGTCCATGTAGGGCGCGATATCCAGAAAGCTTTCCCCGAGCCACCAGAGTCCCACCATGCCGCCGAAAGGGTTTCCCTTTGCCACAAAGGCGCACAGGACGATGAACGGAACCAGCCACTGGCCGAGCGTGCCCCCCAGCACCTGGAGAAAGCGGCCGAAGGGCGCGAAGAACACGTGCCCCGCCTCATGGAAGGGGAGATTGATGAGGTGAAGAAAGGATTCCCCCACGTAATTGGAGGAAATCGAGCTCGTCATCAGGCGCGCTCCCCAGACAACCAGTGCCAGGTATACGAGCGCCCGCCCCGCGATCAACAACCCGCTCTCTTCCGGCCCCACCGCCAGGACGCGCTCTTTCAGCCAGGCGAGGGCTCCACCCGCTTCATGGCCTCTCATCCCGTCTTCGGTTGCCGGGGAAAGTGCGGGCAGTACATGCTCATCCGCCGCGCCATGGATCTTGGCGAAGATCACCCCGCACCGCGTGCATTCCCCGGCGCCGTCGGGCTGGTCGAACGCGCACTTGGGACAGATCATGGGCATTTCCCCCGCCGCACTATTTCTTCTTTTCCTTTCCGCTTCCCTGTGCCTTTGTCTTCCCTTCCAGGAGCATCCGCCAGAAATATCCCGCGGCAAAGCCGCCGGCGGTCCCGGCCAGGAGGAACGCGAACAGGAGCAGGTCCCCCTGGTCGGTGTTGATGAGCGGTTCCCGCGACTCGCGGCCATGTTCCCGCGCGAACTTTTCCACAACGGATTCGTCCACGCCGGGCCAGGTCTCGGCGCAAACAGCGTCGTGGCAAAATGCAAAAGGCAAAGGGCAAAGGGTGAGAACCGAAAGGAAAAAAGAATATACCAGAGTTTTTGCGATTTTCCTTGTGCCTTGTGCCCTTTGCCCTTTGCGCGTCTCTCTATCCATTCGCCTTCACCTCCCCGGCATCCATCACCCCCATCGTAACCAGTATATCAGGCCTTTTGCGGTAGAGAAGCATCACCATGCCGGCGGTCATTGCCCCTTCCAGGATTCCGAGGGGAAGCTGGGTCGGGACGAAGGCGAGCAGGATCTTCTCCAGCAGCGGCAGGAAGGGTTCGCTTCCCCTGATGCCGGAAGCCAGTTCCACGGAGGTCACCAGATAGGTTGCCCAGTCGGCCTGAAGCCCGGCGAAGAACGCCGCCGGCGCCAGCGGGACACCCATGGCGCGCAACCCCTTGAAGGTGAAGTATCCGGCGATGGAACCGACGACACCCATGGAAAAGACATTCGCCCCCCAGGTGGAAAGGCCGCCATGGGAGAGGAACAGGGCCTGGAAAAGGAGAGCGATTGCCGCAATCAGGGAACTGACGAAGGGGCCCAGCAGGATCGCGGCCATCCCGGTGCCGCACGGATGGGAGCAGGTTCCCGCGATCGGGACCGGCACCGGCATGCAGGAGATGATGAAGACCACCGCCGCCATCAGTCCGGCCAGCGGCTTGAAGGAAAGGTCCTGGCGGGACATCCGGTTCACCTGTCGGATCCCCATCGCCACGAAGGGGATGGCGAGCGCGTACCACGCAACGGCCCAAGGGAGCGGCAGGATCCCCTCGGAGATGTGCATGGCGTGGGCAGGGGCGGCAATAAGCAGCAGTGCGGTCATGAGAAACGGTATCTTCATGGTTCTCTCCCGTGAAAGGGTAGTATGGACTGAATCCGTTACGAGTGCCCTAGATAGTGCCTGCACCTTTCCGTGAATGCCGACGCCATCTCCGGGCAGCTGCCGAAATGGAGGTGGATGTAGGATGCCAGGCAGTTCCGGTACCGGAACCCCTCGAACCCCAGTTCGAGGCCGTTTTTTCGCACCCGGTAGAGGCGTTCGATCGTGTCCGGCATCTCGTCCATCTCCGAGTAGTGGAACTCGTGGCCCCGTGCGACGGTCCCCGCCGGCCCGATAGGGGTGTCCGCGGTCAGTTCCACCTCCCGGTAGCCAAGCGCCTTCCGGCGCGGCAGCATGCGGGTGGAGACCGGAAAGACGCCGACGAGATTCTCCGTCAGGTAGATGAACCCGCCGCATTCCGCATACACCGGCATCCCCTTTTCAATGGCCGCTCGGATTCCCTCCATCATGCCTCTGTTTGAGACCAGTGCATCGGTAAACAACTCCGGATAGCCGCCGGGGAGGTAGATGCCGCCGATCCTTTCGGGGAGGCTCGAATCCGCGAGGGGCGAGAATTCCACGATCTCGGCGCCGGCTTCCCGCAGCAGCCGCAGGTTGTCCTCGTAGAGGAAGCAGAAGGCCGCGTCCCGGGCAACGGCAATTGGGGTCAGGTCTACACTTTTTACGTCATCTTTGTGAAAAGTGTAGACCTGACCCCTTATGTAACTTATTCCAAGGATTCCCTCCAGGTCCACATGCTCTTCGATTACCGAAGACAGGCAATCCAGGAAGTCGTCCGGCAGCGGGTTCTCGTCCGCAGTGACCAGCCCCAGGTGGCGGGACGGGATGCGGAGACGTTCGTCGCGGGGGATACATCCAAAGACCGCTACCCCCGGGACAGCGGCTTCCATGGCTTCCCGCAGGATCCTGCCGTGGTTGCCGCTCCCCACGTTGTTGAAGATCACCCCTGCGACACGCACCTCCGGGTCGAAGCGGGAGAAACCCCGTACCAGGGCCGCGGCACTGCGGGCCTGGCTCTTGGCGTCCACCACCAGGACCACCGGCGTGTCGAGGAACCGGGCGATCTGGGCTGTGCTCCCCGCGTCGGAGACACCATTGATGCCGTCGAACAGTCCCATGACCCCCTCGATCACGGCCAGGTCGCACCCCTCGGCATGCAGGGCGAAGGTCTGTCGAACGAATCCTTCCGGGCACATCCATCCGTCCAGGTTTACCGACGCCCTGCCGGTCACCAGCCGGTGCCAGCCGGGGTCGATGAAGTCGGGACCCACCTTGAACGGCGCAACGGAAAGGCCTCTCCTCCTCATGCATTCCATGATGCCCAGGGTTACGGTGGTCTTGCCCGACCCGCTCATGGGCGCGGCGATGATGAAAGATTTCATTGCGTTACCCGTTCAGCAGCTTCACCACCGGATTGCCGTCCGCGTAGTAGTCGATGATATTCAGACAGCCAAAGTCCTGCTCAATCCGAAACATGGAGGATACGGGGGCTCCGAGTGCTTCCAGGAGAATGATGCGGTTGACACCGCCGTGGGCGACAACCATGACTTCTTGTCCCTGGTGGTGTTCGACAATATCCACTATCGCCGGAAGTACCCGTTTCCGTAAATCGAGCAGGTTTTCCCCGCCCGGAACCCGGTAGTTGACAAAGTCGTTCATGCGCGCCCGCCATTCTTCCGGAAATCTTTCCTCCAGTTCCGTCCAGGTAAGACCTTCCCACTTCCCGAAGCTCAGCTCCCGTAACTCCGGTATCGGGACGGGCTGAATATCCCGGTCCGCGCACAGGATGTGCGCTCCGTCCATGCAGCGGGAGAGATCGCTGCTGTAGCAGGCTGCGGCAGACGTGTTTTTCAGGCGTTCCGCCAGCGTGCGGTACTGGTCCAAACCCCTATGAGTCAGGGGAACCTCCGCCTGGCCGTTATAGCGGAATTCTCCGCTCCCGGTTGTCTCTCCGTGTCGGATCAGGTGGATGCGCGTCCTGGAGATCATGGGACAATGCCTTCCTTTCCCAAAAGCGCCACCAGCATCAGGAGGCAGAGGATTTCGTTCAGTTCGCCGGCACAGCCGATGACGTCGCCGGTCACTCCGCCGATCTTCCGGTGAAACCACGCCTTCAGTGTCCAAGTCATGAGATAGGAGGCGACAAACAGCCAGACGCCCCGGATTCCGACCAGCAGCGCGGCGCCGGCAAGGGCGGTCAGGGTGGCCACGAGCATCTGCAGCCACCCGGCCCCTCCCAGAAAGGTTGTTCCAAGGCCTTTGCTCCGTGCGTTGCGTGAACCGACGGTCATCTGCGCCATGGCAAAGCGTCCGATCATCGGGAAGCAGAAGAGCGCCTGCCGTTTCACATCATCGGGTACGTGCAGCAATGCCTGGTATTTGAGAAGCAGCGCCAGAATCAGTCCGACCGCTCCGGCCGCACCGGTCCGGGAATCCTTCATCACCTCCAGGAACCTTTCCCGGCCGCCGCGGGCGGCCAGCCCGTCGCAGACATCGGCCACGCCGTCCAGATGGAGAACGCCGGTAATCACCGCCAGGACCGTGATGAGGAGAAGATCGACAACTCCGCGCGGTAATAGTGCGGACAGCGGGTACTGCACGCCGACCAGAAGCGCGCCCAGGGTCAGCCCGGCCAGGGGGAAGAAGGACAGGGAACGGCCCAGGTCCTTTTCCTCGCAGCGGACGGAAAAGGGGAGGGGGATGATGGTCAGAAACTGGATGGCGATTATATAGAGACGCATGGTTCTCTAACCCCCCTCAATCCCCCCTTGTCAGGGGGGAAGCAGCTGGTCTCCTCCCCTGATAAGGGGAGGCCGGGAGGGGTTATCAATTCTCCCCCTTCGATACTCCCGCTTCCCCGAACGTTGCCATCTCCTTCAGTATCTTCACACCGGCCTCGATGAGGCCCATGGCCAGGGCCGCGCCGGTCCCCTCGCCCAGGCGCATCTTCAGATCGAGGATCGGTTCGGCGTCCAGCCGGTCCAGCATGAAGCGATGCCCGATCTCCACCGATTCGTGGGCGGCGAACAGGTACTCCTTGACAGAAGGGTGCATGCCGGCGGCGATCACCGCACCGGCGGTGGAGATGAAACCGTCTACCACCACCGGTATCCGGTTGGCGGCGCAGCCGATGATGAGCCCGGCAATTCCGGCGATCTCCA
The DNA here is from genome assembly GCA_937886325.1 of uncultured Geobacter sp. GTDB lineage: Bacteria > Desulfobacterota > Desulfuromonadia > Geobacterales > Geobacteraceae > RPRC01. Next base: position 1,821 of record CALABV010000145.1, on the reverse strand, counting down.
GGCCGCCCACCTTGGCCAGCACGTCAAGGGGGTCGAGCGGGTCGGGCTTGTTGACGGCAAGTCCCTGTTCGATGACGCGGATCTTGTTGACCAGCGCCGCATCGCTGATTCCCGTTCCCCTGCTGGTTACCTGTTCGACCGGCATCCCGGAGACGGCGGCAATGATGGCGGACGCAGGGGTGGTATTGCCGATTCCCATCTCGCCTGTCCCTGCCATGGCAACTCCTTCATCCCGGCACCCGTTTGCCAGCGCGATCCCGACTTCAAGTGCGGCTATCGCTTCCTGCCGGGTCATGGCCGGACCCTTTGTGAAATTGTGTGTCCCCCGCGCAACTTTTCGATCCAGGAGGCCTGGAACATCTCCGAAATCGTAATCCACTCCCATGTCCACCACCCGGACATGCATGCCCCCATGCCTTGCCAGCACGTTGATCCCCGCGCCGCCCCGGAGAAAATTGAATACCATCTGGGGGGTTACATCCTTGGGAAAGGCGGAAACCCCCTCGTCCACCACGCCGTGGTCCGCGGCAAAGGTGAAGATGACCTTCTTCTCCGTATCCGGTTCAAGAGACCCTGCCATGGCGACAAAGCGCCGGGCGAATTCCTCCAGCCTTCCCAACGAGCCGAGCGGCTTGGTCTTGTTGTCCAGCCTTGTCTGCGCCTGCTTCAGGAGATCCTGATCGATGGGGCGAATGCGGGCCAGGGTGTATTCCAGTAGATTCATGATGTAATCCTGTTAATCCTCTGTTTACGATGTAGGTGCGATCCTTGTGATCGCCCTTCTGGTGGGCGAACACGAGGTTCGCCCCTGCGGGATGCCGGGGCGGTTCTACTTCAACTTAAGCGGTATTCCCGAGATCGTCACATACACCTCATCCGCGGCAGCCGCGAGAGTCTGGTTGGCCTTGCCCGCAAGGTCGCGGAAGGACCTGGCCAGTGCGTTTTCCGGCACGATTCCCATCCCCACTTCATTGGAGACCAGTACGATCGGGATGGTCAGTTCGGGCAGGAGCGCAGCCAGTGCCCGCGCTTCGGCAAGCGCCCGGTCCGCGTCTTCGTGGGAAAGGAGGAGATTGGTCAGCCAGAGGGTTACGCAGTCCACCAGCACGGCTTGGAATCGCCCTTCCGCTGCTTTCAGTGCCTCCATCAGGCGGATCGGCTCCTCAACGGTCTGCCAGCCGTTGCCTCGCCGGGCGCGGTGGGCGGCAATCCGGACAGCCATCTCCTCGTCCCGCGCTTCGCCGGTGGCGATGTAGCAGAGCGGCGTGCCGAACCCTTCCGTGAGGGATTCCGCCAGACGGCTCTTGCCGCTGCGTGCGCCTCCGGTGATAAACACGATCTTTCCCATGAAAAAACCCCGTCTCCCTTGGGGAGACGGGGCTCATGAACCGGTTGCCGGATGCACGGTAGCCGCGGCGCCTCTCCCTCGAAGGTTCCCTACTGTGTCGGCCGGGCAGGTTTCCTGACTTGCGGGTCGCTTTACTCGCTGCGCCTTCCCGACGGAATCAGTGGCGTGTCGTGCAGCTTTCATCACCGCTTACAGTTGCGGGGCAGTGAGGGGTTTTCACCCTCTTCCCTATTATCTCCCGCGGGAGCACCCGGACCGTTGTGTATTCTGTTGTTCAAGAATTTTTACAGACGATACCTGATATGTCAATCCGCTTCTGCATCACCCGGTTGAAACGGGGCATGCAACGTCTCCACGAAAAAACCTCTTGGTATACTCTTCGACTGTTCAGCGTTTCGCAGTCTATTTCCCGATGGTGTCCGGCCACTTTCCGTCATTGAGGTAGTCGTGGATGGCGCGGGCGGCCTTCTTGC
>CALABV010000144.1 GCA_937886325.1 uncultured Geobacter sp. | reverse complement strand
GGTCTTTCCAGAACAGGGTGATGATCGCCATGGGGAACAGGGTCTTCTGGAGGAAGGCGAAGGCGTAAAGCTTTCCGATGTTTGCATGGAAGGGTGTCACCATTTTCCCACCCTCACTCCACCTCGTCCACGTCCCGTCCCGACAGCACGGAAAGAGGCTCCTCCGCGGTAACGTCGTATCCAGTCCTGGCGTGCCCGTCCTTTTCCTTGATCAGGAGCCAGTTGTTGGCCTTGCCGCCCCAGCGGGTCCTGACCAGGGCGAATCCGCCGCGCAGTTTTTCACCGTTGAACCGGATCTTCGCGGCCCCCCTCTCCAGCATCTCGGCAAAGGTCTCCCCCTCTCCCGCTGCTTCGAAGGTGCCCCGGTCCCAGACGATGACACGGCCCGCGCCGTACTCGCCATCAGGAATGCTCCCCTCGAAATCCCCGTACTCCAAGGGGTGGTCCTCCACCTCAACGGCGAGCCGCTTGTCGGCCGGGTCCAGGCTCGGCCCCTTGGGCACGGCCCAGCTCTTCAGCACTCCCCCCTCTTCCAGGCGCAGATCGTAGTGGAGGGTGCGGGCGTGGTGCTTCTGGATCACGAAGCGATGTGGCAGGTCCCCCTCCCTTGCGGGGGAGTCCTTCTCGCCCGCCGGTTCCGGGGTGCGGGTGAAGTCGCGTTTTGAGTGATATTTTTCAAGGGACATGGTGTTTTCCCTGTAGGGGCAAACCTTGTGGTTGCCCTTCGGAAAGGGCGAACGCAGGGGATGGGCGATCACAAGGATCGCCCCTACGGGCGTATATTAATCTACCCGCTATTCCACTAGTTCCTTTGCCTTGGCCACAACATTCTCCACGGTGAAGCCGAATCTTCTGAACAGCTCGCCTGCCGGCGCGCTGGCCCCGAAGCGGTCCAGTGCGATGATCCCGCCCCGGTCGCCGACCCACTCCCGCCATCCCAGGGAGGCGCCCGCCTCCACCGCCAGCCTCGCCGTCACGTCGGGAGGGAGGACCCGGTCTCGATACTCCGCGGGCTGCTCGCGGAACAGCTCCCAGCTCGGCAGGCTGACCACGCGGGCGTCGATCCCCTCCGCTGCCAGACGCTTTTGCGCCTCCAGGACGAGGTGCACCTCCGACCCGGTCGCCAGGAGAATCAACCGGGGCGTCGCACCCTTCTCCGGCGACAGGACATAGCCTCCCTTCAGCAGCCCATCGGCGGGAGCGACGACGCTCCGGTCGAACACCGGCAGGTTCTGGCGGGTGAGGACCAGCAGCGTGGGGCCGTCGGTCCTTTCCATGGCGGAGCGCCACGCGCAGGTCGTCTCATTGGCGTCGGCCGGACGTATCACGCGGAGGTTGGGCATGGCGCGGAGGGAAGCCAGGTGTTCCACCGGCTGGTGTGTGGGTCCGTCCTCTCCCACGCCGATGGAGTCGTGGGTCATGACGTAGATCACCGGGAGCCCCATGAGCGCCGCCAGTCGTATCGAGGGCCGGGCATAGTCGGTGAATACGAAAAAGGTGGCGGCATAGGGCCGGACCCCGCCATGCAGGGCCATGCCCGAAGCGCAGGCGGCCATGGCGTGCTCCCGGATCCCCCAGGCGATGTTCCGTCCGGCCGGGTCCTCCCGTTCAAAATATCCGCTCCCGGCAATCAGGGTTTTGGTGGAGGGCGACAGGTCGGCGCTCCCACCCACCAGCCAGGGCACCCTGGCGGCGACGGCGTTCAGCACCGTACCCGAAGCGGCACGGGTGGCGACCGCCTTTTCCGGGGAAAAGACGGGAAGGTCCGCGTCCCAGCCGGCGGGAAGGGTCCCGGAAAGGGACGCGGCAAGCCGGTCGGCCAGGTCGGGATAGGCCTGCCGATAGGCGTCGAGCCGGGCATTCCATTCCTCCTCCAGCCCGACGCCCCGCTCCACGGCCTTGCCCATATGGGAACGCACCTGTTCGGGCACGAAAAATTTCTCCTCCTCGGGCCAGCCGTAGAATCTCTTTGTCAGCCGGATCTCCTCCTCTCCCAGGGGCTCTCCGTGGGCGGACGAGGAATCCTGCCGGTTGGGTGATCCGTACCCGATATGGGAGCGGACGATGATCAGCGAGGGCCGATCCTCCTCGTCGCGAGCCTCCTCGAAGGCCGTGGACAGGGCATCCAGGTCGTCGGCCCGATCCCCCACAACGATGACCTGCCAGCCGTAGGACTGGAAGCGCCGGGCCGCGTCGTCCGAGCAGGAAAGGGCCGTGCTCCCCTCGATGGTGATGTGGTTGTCGTCGAAGACGCAGATCAGCTTTCCCAGCCCTAGGTGGCCGGCCAGGGAGGCGGCCTCGTGGGAGGCGCCCTCCATGAGGTCGCCGTCGCCGCAGAACACCCAGGTGCGGTGGTCGATGATTTCATGGCCGGGACGGTTGAACACCGCGGCCAGATGGGCCTCGGCCATCGCCATCCCTACGCCGTTCATGATCCCCTGTCCCAGGGGACCGGTGGTGGTTTCCACGCCGGGGGTATGGCCGTATTCCGGGTGTCCCGGCGTGCGGCTCCCCCACTGGCGGAAATCCATCAGTTCCTGGAGGGACAGGTCATAGCCCGTGAGATGGAGCATGGAGTACAGGAGCATGGAGGCGTGGCCGATGGAGAGGATGAACCGGTCCCGGTTGAACCATCCGGGATTCTTCGGATTGAAGCGGTGGAACCGGCTCCACAGGACGTACGCCAGGGGCGCCAGTGCCATGGGAGTGCCCGGATGACCCGAATTTGCCTGCTGGACCGCATCCATGGACAGGGTGCGGATGGTGTCGATGCTCAGCTTGTCGATATCGTGCGCCATGATCGTTTTCTCCTTGCATGTGCTGAATTCAGTTACTGTAACCGCCGCCGGCCGAATGGTAAAGCATTTTCCGTCGGTTACGGCCGAGGCCGCGGGTTGTGGAGACGTTCCGGCCGCCATAATTTCACTGCACGGAAAAACAGTCCTTTTTCTTTATCGCCGGCTGGAGTATATATGTCGGAAAGTTCTCACGCGCCGCATGCGGATGCCGGACGTGGGGAACGGAACAGTCGGGGGAATTCTCCGGCGGGAGGTTGATGAATGGATTGGGAAAAGGCTACCCGGATCGCCTGCGCAATCGGCGGGTCGCGACTCGTGGAGCCGCGCATGCTCCTGTTTCGCGCCGCGGTCGACTACGCCCGGATACGGTCGGAATGGCAGCTCTCCACGTTGGAGGAACGGGTCGCCATGAACGCGAAACGGACCGCGCTCCATGACGCCTTCATCGAGGCGTGCGACGTTATGGGGCGGCGAATGGCGAGCGAGACCGAGGATGCATCGTGGAGAGAGGATCTGGGCAACGATCGGAAGGAGATAGGCGACCTGGCCTGCTACATCAACCTGATCCTGGGTCTGGCTGCGCGGTAGACGGACCGGGAGCGGAATCGGGCTATTCGTCGATATCGGCCGGGAGGTACTCTATCCCTTCACCGGTGTTTTCCCCGCTGATGATTCCCTCAACCCATTCGTGAATGTCGGTCCGTGTGACTGTTATCAACTCCTTTTTCAGCTGGGCGACCCGCTGCTTGTCCGGCGCCCCGATGCGGCGCAACTCGTAGTGGACATGGGGGCCGGTGGACCGCCCGGTGCTTCCGGCAAGGGCGATGACGGTCTTGTCGTTCACCCGCTGGCCCCGCGTCACTTTCAGAACCGAGTTGTGCCCGTACAGGGTCAGGTAGCCGTTGCCGTGGTCGACGGCCACCAGGTTTCCGTACCCCTTGTAGGGCCCGGCGTAGTAAATGGTTCCCGGGCTGACGGAATAGACGGGCGTGCCGGTGGGGACGGCGATGTCGTAGCCCCGGTGATACACCATTTTTCCGCTGCCGAACGGGTCCGGACGCCAGCCGATCCCGGAGGTTATCCTCCCCTTGTCCACGGGAGAGGTGCGATCCGCAGGGGAAGGGGCGGGGAAAAGCAGTACGAGAAGGACGAGAAACACTGAATATTTCATAAGGGAACCTGATTCTGTCGGGTTGCTGTGATATGCCGGCGACCGAGCCGCGCCTATTTGATTTTTATACACCCCGTCGCGGGGAGGGTCAAGGAGGGAAAGAACATGTCGAAGCCTGTCGTTGCCGTTACCATGGGGGATCCCGCCGGGATTGGACCCGAGGTCATTGTCAAGGCCCTTGCGGAGCAGGAACTCACGGAAATCTGCCGCCCCCTGGTCTTGGGAGACCCGCTGGCCATGGAACGGGCGCTTGCCGTCACCGGGGTCAAACCGCGGCTTGAAATGCTTCCCGAGGGGCTGCCACCGGAAAACACCGAGGGCTGCATCTTTCTTCGCCCCCTCTCCCGCCTGGCGATGACGGATATGGCATACGGAGGGCCGTCGCCGGATGCGGGGGACGCCATGTTCCGCTACATAACCGATGCCGTGCGCCTCTGCCTCGACGGCCTGGCGGCAGCCATGGTCACCGCTCCCATCAGCAAGGAAGCGCTGAACCGGGGTGGGCACCGCTATCCCGGCCACACGGAACTGGTGGCCGAGTTGACCGGGTGCACCGACTATGTCATGATGCTGGCCGGCGAGCGGCTGCGGGTGACCCTGGTCACCATCCACGAGGCATTGGCCGACGTGCCGCGCCTGATCACCGTTGACCGGGTGCTGGCAACCATCCGCACTACCCACCGCGGCCTTCACAAGTATTTCCGCAAGAAGCCCCGCCTTGCCGTACTGGCACTGAACCCCCACTGCGGGGAACACGGGCTCTTCGGCGACGAGGAGCGTAGATTCATCCTACCGGCGGTGGAGGCGGCCCGGGCCGAGGGGATAGACGCCCGGGGACCGCTCTCGGCCGACATGCTTTTCCATTTCGCGGCGCGGGGCGATTACGACGGCGTGGTCTGCATGTATCACGACCAGGGGCTGATCCCCCTGAAGCTCCTCCATTTTCACGACGGCGTGAATGTCACCCTGGGGCTCCCCATCATCCGCACCTCGGTGGATCACGGAACAGCGTACGATCTGGCGGGGACCGGAAAGGCATGCCACCTCAGCATGATGGCCTCCATTCGCACCGCGGTGGGAATGGTAAAAAAGGCGAGCGGGAAAAACCGGGCAAACGGCACAAGGCGCAAGGCGCAAGGGGTTGAGTCCGGGACGTAGGGGCGGTCCGGCGGGCCGCCCAATCGGTGCGGACTCGCCGGACCGATGAAACAAGCATGATTGCATCAGAGGGATGCAGGGAAATAATCGAAGATGAACTTGAAAAAGCTTCTGGTCATAGGTATCGGTATCGTCGTGCTCTTCGCCGCGTATCTCGGCGTTTCCCTCCTGTTTCTCCCGTCCGTGGATTCCCTCAAGGATCGGAAGATGAACATGACCATCCGGGTCAGGGACTGGAAGGGGAACTTCCACCCGTTCACTGTCGGTCCGAAAAACCGCTACTGGACACCGTCTTCGTCCATTCCCCCGGAGATGAAATGGGCGGTGATCCTGGCGGAGGATGATCGTTTCTACAAGCACGAAGGGGTTGACGTCAAGGCGATCAAGGACGCCATCAAGTACGATCTGGAAAAGAAGAGCTTCGCCCGCGGAGCTTCCACCATCACCCAGCAGACCGCGAAAAACCTCTTTCTCTCCCGTGAAAAGAGCATCAACCGCAAGATCAAGGAAGTCATCCTCGCCTACCGCATGGAGGATGCGCTCACCAAGGGAAGAATTCTCGAGTTGTACCTGAACGTGGTGGAACTGGGTCCCATGGTCTACGGCATCGGCCACGGGGCGCGCTACTACTTCGGCAAGCCGGCCTCGGCTTTAACGCCGCGGGAGTGCGCCTTTCTGGCTGCCATGCTCCCCGGACCAAGGGTGGCCTACAATCCGTACCTGAACATGGGAAAGGTGGTGCGGCGCTCAGGGATGATCCTGAAACTGCTGCGCCGCAAGGGAATACTGTCTTCCGGGGAGTACCAGGCGGCGCTGGGGCAGACGCCCGACATCTCCGGACTGCAACGGAAAGTTGACGAGAGCATCAGGAAGGAAGAGGCCTTCAACAACGTGAGCAGCGCCGTGGTGGAGGGCCTGCCGACGGCCGGCGGCCCTGATGGCGCGCAGACTCCTGAAGGCGAGGAGGCCCCGCCCTCGACGCCGGAACCGGCCGAATCCCCGCCCCAGTCTCCGCCGGAGGAGTCCTCGCCCGACGCAGTGCCGCCGCAAGGTGAGAAATAAGAGAATAAGACCTGAATCCGTGGCGTCTGAACGCCGAGACGAGCGGAATGCCGGGGTTTGAACGTCGCCGACGCTGTTTCACGCCGGTTGCGCCGGATGAACTTCGTCGGGTTGCTTCAACCCACGCCAATGCAAGAAACCGAGGCGTTACGCGAAGGCGAAGGCGTAAAGGCGGCACGGATTCAGGCAAGATTCAATCCCCCCATGTGATGCCGCTGTTCTGAAAATATATTCAACTTTGAAAAAGATGGAGAGAAAGTTTTTCCGCAATTCAGGGGTGCGCATCGGCTAGACAATGAATGAAGGGATACTTGGGAACGGGACGTGAGAGTCAGGGTGAATGGGCAACAAAAACCCCCCAGACGTTTTCTTCTCCGGGGGGATCGCAATCATGCAAACAGTTTGCGTAACAGGGTGCTCAGCCAACCTCCCTTCGGCTTTCCCGCGGCCGCGAAATTCTCACGGACTTCCTTGATGAAATTGGAAAGCTCTGTCGGCTGCTGTTCAACGGTAACCGCTTTTTCCATTCAATTCACCTCCTCCAGTATCAGGATATAAGCTATCTGCTTCTTTCTCATTACCGAAACGGGGCTGGATGGGCGGCATGGAGCGTCGGGGGGCACGGCGCCGCGGTCGGATTTCCACGGAATATGCCCTGTTTTCCGCCAGACCGGATAATAAACGGTGAACGGCAAAAATTTCAAGATATTTTTCTTGTGTGAAGAATCCTCAACGATGATAGGCGTCTCAAGACGGGATTGCGGCAGCGGCGAGCATCTTCGGCAGGACCCGCTCGAAGGCGGCGACGCACTCCGGATCCCAGTGACCGCCCGCACCTTTCTTGAGAATGGCGAGAGCCTCGTCGGGGGTCCGCCCCTTCTGGTAGGGACGGTCTGTGGTCATGGCGTCATAGCCGTCGGCCACGGCGATGATCTTCGCTCCCAGGGGGATATCGGGATCCTTGAGGTGCTTCGGGTAACCGCGGCCGTCCGG
>CALABV010000143.1 GCA_937886325.1 uncultured Geobacter sp. | reverse complement strand
GCAGAAAGTCAGCAGGGAAAAGACCTTGCCGGAAGGCAGCCGGTTCCTTCCGTTCAGGAAAGCAAGTTCAGCCATGAAGCAGCACTCGACAATCTCCCCTCCCATGGAGTTAACCATCTCCACGACCGCGGAAATGGTTCCGCCGGTGGCCAGCAGGTCGTCGGCGATAAGCACCCGCTCCCCCTTGGTGATTGCTCCCACATGGATCTCCAGCGTGTCGGTGCCGTACTCCAGTTCGTATGTCTTCTTGATGGTTTCGCCGGGAAGTTTCCCCGGTTTTCTCACCAGCACGACACCCGCTCCCAGCTTGTAGGCCAGAGCCGCGCCTATTACGAATCCACGCGCCTCCACCCCCACGACCTTGTCAATCTTCTTGCCCACGTAGCGGTGGGCGATGAGGTCAACCATCCTCTGGTATGACGGCGCATCGGCAAGCAGTGTCGTGATATCCTTGAAAATAATCCCCTTTTTCGGAAAATCGGGGATGTCCCTGATGAAGTGCTTCAGATCTTCCATGAAATCTCCTAGTTCTCTTTACAAGTAGTGCCGAGCTTGGGACTGCTCGCCTGCAGCATCTTTCGCAATTTTTCCAGCGACTTGGCCTCAATCTGACGGATCCGCTCCCGTGTGACGCCGAAACTCCGCCCGATGGTGTCCAGGGTCTGCGGCTCCTTGTCCTCCAGCCCGAAGCGCATGGTGATTATCTTCCGTTCATTCTCCGAGAGTCCGGCAAGCCATTCGCTGACCCGCTCGAATTTGTTGATATCCTCCAACAGAGTCTCCGGTGACAGGTTCGATGTGTCCTCGATGGTGTCGATGAGGAAGTAGTCGTTGTTCTCGCCCATAGGCATCTCGATGGAGTAGGTCTTTTTCAGGAGCACCATCAGCCTCCGCACGTAGGCGGGGTTGACCCCCATCTCGGCCGAGACCTCCTTGATGGTCGGCTCGCGGTTCAATCGCTGAACGAGGATCCGCGTGACCTTCAGCATGCGGTTGATGTCATCCGAAACATGGACCGGGAGGCGGATTATCCTTGACTGATTCACCAGCGCCCGTTCTATGGACTGGCGGATCCACCAGGTCGCATAGGTGGAGAAGCGGCACTCCTTGGAAAGCTTGAAACGCTCCACCGCCTTGATAAGGCCGATGTTCCCCTCTTCGATGAGGTCGATAAAGGGAAGTCCCCGGTTGATATAGCGCTTGGCTATCTTCACCACCAGCCGCAGGTTCGATTCAATCATCCGATCCCGGGCGGCCTTGTCTCCCTGGTCAATCCTGGCGGCCAGTTCCTTTTCCTCATCCGCGGTGAGGAGCGTCGTCTTCTGGATCTCGCGGAGGTAATGCTTGATGGCGTCGTCATAGTGGCCGTCGTAAACGGGCTTGGCCTCTTCTTCCGGCTCTTCCGCCGACACGTCATCCTCCGGCTCTTCCGTAGCGCCGGGCTCCTCCTGTTCCTCTATGTTTTCAGGTTCTTCCAGGTCTTCCAGAAGTTTATCTTTCACGACGTTTCCCTTCAGGTGGAGTTGTCAATGGAGAACTTCTTCGATCCGTGCGGCCGTTACTCGCTCTCCCATCCGTGCTTTCCGACAAGCTTTACGAAGCGGCAGCCGATGGAATCCTCAATGGTGCAGGAGCCGTCCCGCTGCCTGACGATCCGGACCAGGGTCTGGGAAAACTGGTCACCCACGGGGAGCACCAGTCTTCCTCCAACCGCAAGTTGCGACACGAGCGCATTCGGTATCTCAGGCGCTCCCGCGGTCACCAGGATGGCGTCGAAGGGGGCTTCCTCCTCCCACCCGCAGGTCCCGTCCGCCACACGGATGTTCACGTTCAGCAGACCGAGACCGTCCAGGACCTTCCGGGCCCGCATGGCGAGCGGACGGATTCGCTCCATGGTGCACACGCGTTCGGCGAGGACCGCGAGGACCGCCGCCTGATACCCGGAACCGGTGCCGATCTCCAGTACCTTCTCCTTCCCTTTCAGCTCCAGAAGCTCGGTCATCAGCGCGACCATATAGGGCTGGGAGATGGTCTGCTTCTCGCCGATGGGCAGGGGATTGTCGTTGTAGGCCTGCGCTGCCATGGCCTCTTCCACGAACAGGTGCCTCGGTATCTTCAGCATCGCCTCGATGACGCGCCGGTCATGGATGCCCCGCGCGACAATCTGGGCTTCAACCATCCTTTTTCGTGCAACTTCGAAATTCATCAAAAACCTCTGTGTAATTCAGGGAGTCAGATATATAACAAACCCCGGATGAAAAGTCTATCCCCACCTGAGTCCGTGGCGCCTTCACGCCGAAGCGAGCGGAATGCCGGGGTTCATCGTCGCTGACGCCGTTTCATGCCGATTACACCGCGTGAACGTCGTCGGGCAGCCTGATTCCACGGGAATGCAAAAAACCGAGGCATGACGGCGACGCGAAGGCGTAAAGGCGCCACGGACTCAGGTCCTGCCTCATTTCCGAACCGGGAACAAGTAGTGGGAGCTCCCGGATGGCCGCTACCTCAACTGCCAGGCGCTGAGAGTCTCGAACGAGGCGTAGTTGGTCAGGTCCAGGTGAAGGGGCGTGATGGAGATATGCCCGCGGGAAACCGCATGGTAATCGGTTCCGGGGAGGTCGAGAAAGGTCAGCTCGCCGCTGCCGATCCAGTAGTATTTGCGCCCTCTCGGGTCGACCTTGTCCACGATGCCGCCATCATAGCGGCGCCTTCCCTGCCTGGTGATGAGGGGGGGAAGAAGCTCGCTCCGATCCAGGTCCGGTATATTTACATTCAGGAAGGTGTCGGCCGGAAGCCCGCGGGAAAACACTTCTCCCGCCAGGTGGGCGGCGAATCCGGCCGCGCTGTCGTAGTGCCTCCCCTCCCCGTCCGTACACAGGGAGACGGCAATGGCGGGTATCCCCATCAGCGTCGCCTCCATGGCCGCCGATACCGTACCCGAGTAGGTCACATCATCCCCCAGATTCGATCCGCGGTTTATCCCGGATACCACCACGTCCGGCGTGAAAGAGACGAGGTCGTGGATCCCCAGGTTCACGCAGTCTGTGGGGGTCCCGTCAACGGAAAAGATGTCCGGACCGATGCGGGTTGCGCGCAGAGGGTGGTGAAGGGTCAGCGCATGCCCCACCGCGCTCCTCTCCCGGTCCGGAGCCACCACCGCAACCCGGCCCACCTTGCGCAGCGCCTCGGCAAGCGCCCGGATTCCCGGCGCATGTATCCCGTCGTCATTCGTTACCAGTATCTTGATGCCCATTCACTTCACCGTCCATCCGGAAAACGGCGGTTACCGCCTTATTTTTTCTTCTTCGCCTTTGCCTGGAGCATGTCCCCCAGCGTCCCCATCTTCTTCGGCGCCTCGTCCGCGCGCCGCCGGAATTCGTCGAGGGTCGCCTCTTCCTCTTCCGCTACGCGGGCGGCTCCGGCAAGCGCCAGGGAAAGGCGGCGGTTTTCCCTATCGAAGCTCTCCACCTTGACCTCAATTGTCTGCCCTTCGGCAAGCACCTCACGGGGATGGCTGATGCGCTTTCCCGCTCCGAGCTTGGAGATGTGGATCAGCCCGTCCACGCCGTCGGAAAGGGTCACAAAGGCACCGAAAGCAGTCAGTCGCGCAACGACGCCGGTATGGAACGACCCTTCCGGGTACATTTCACCCACCTTCTCCCACGGATCCTCAAGGGTATCCTTGAGGCTCAGGGAAATCCTCTCCTTCTCCCGGTCGATGGACTTGACCATCACCTGAACCTGCTGTCCGACGCTCAGCACATCCCGAACATCCTTGACCCGGCTCCACCCGATTTCAGAAACGGGGAGCAGCCCTTCAATACCTCCGATATCCACGAAGGCGCCGAAATCCCTCAGTGAGGTAACGGTTCCCGAAACCGTCATCCCCTCGCTGAGGGCTGCCTGTGCCTCTTCCCTGAGCCTTTTCTGCTCTTCCTCCAGCAGGACACGGCGGGACACGACGATGTTCCGCCCACTTTCGCCGTAATCCGTAATGCGGAAGGAAAAATGGGTCCCGATGAACGATTCCGGATTCTCCACCCGCCGCAGCGACATCTGGGAGAAGGGACAGAAGGCGCGGGCAGAGCCGGCCAGCTTCACCTCGTATCCCCCCTTGATCTCCTTCTCGACCACGCCCTCCACCGGAACACCCGCCTGCCATGCCTCTTCAAGTTGGGCGGTTCCCGAGGAGCCGCCGCCCACCCTGGTGGTGAAACGCATCTCTCCGCGGCTTGACGAGAGGAAATAGGCGGAGATGGTGTCCCCTTCCTTCACCGAAATCACGCCGTCGGGATCGGTAAATTCCTTCAGGTCGACAACCCCCTCTCCCTTGTGACCGGTATCGATAAACAGCCATTCGGCACTGACTTTCAGCACCCGTGCCGTCACCTTCTGGCCCGGCGCCAGCCGGCCGCTCTGATTGGAAAGGCTCTGCTCCAGCAGTTCTGCAAAGCTCTCGTCTTCGTTTGTCACTTCATGTTCGTCGTTGTTCGACATTGCGCACTCCTTGTAGTGTGGTTTATCGGTCAAGTATTTCCCGCGTTTTTTTCAGGAGATCGTACGGCCTGAACGGTTTCAGGAGAAAAAACACCTCGTCCTCCGGTATACCCTTACGATCGATGATATCCCTCGTATATCCGCTCATGAACAGAACCTTTACGTCAGGACGAAGGACCTTGATTTCTTCGTACGCCGCTTTTCCATCCTTCTTCGGCATGACCACGTCAAAAACCAGCAGATCGATGCCGTCCCTCTCCTGACCGAACTTCATCACCGCGTCCTCGCCGTCCCTGGCGGAAATAACCCGGTAGCCCGCCTCCGACAAGGTTATCTCGTCCATCTCGCGAACGATATCGTCATCCTCGGCAAGGAGGATTGTTTCACTGCAACGAGCCATTGCGTAATCCTTGGGCGCTTGAGCCGGTGTTTCGGAAACGGGCCGTTCCACAAGCGGAAGATACACGGAGAAAACGGAACCGACTCCCATGCGGCTCTCGACATCTATGAAACCGTTGTGCTGCTTGACGATCCCGTACACGATGGAAAGCCCGAGACCGGTGCCTTTTCCGGTCTCCTTGGTGGTAAAGAACGGCTCGAATATCTTCTCCCGTATCGCTTCATCAATGCCGCCGCCGGTGTCCGTCACGGAGATGCATGCGTAGTCGCCCGGCCTTCCGAATCCGTGTTTTTCAATGAACCGGGCATCCATGGTATACGGCTCGACACGTATCGTCAGAGAGCCGCCGTCGGGCATTGAGTCGACCGCATTCGTCACCAGATTGACGAGCACCTGCCCCATCTGACCCTTGTCGGCATGTACGGTCAACACGTCATCAGGGAATACCGTCCTGAATTCGATGTCCTCGCGAATGACCCTGGCGAGAATCTTCTGGATGTCCGTCACCACTTCCTCGATACTCACGGGCCTTGAATCCAGGACCTGTTTCCTGCTGAAGGCAAGCAGGCCTCGTGTCAAATCCGCGGCGCGCGTTGCCGATCCGACGATATTTTCCACGGAGGGACGCAACGGATTGCCCGGCTCGATATTCTTCAGCAGGATATCCGAGTATCCGAAGATAACCGTAAGGATGTTGTTGAAATCATGGGCGACCCCTCCGGCAAGCAGTCCGACGGCCTCAATTTTCTGTGACTGGAAAAGCTGGCTCTCAAGGGCCTTTCGCTCCTCTTCGCTCCGGATTCTGTCCGAAATGTCCCTGATGGAAGCGATATGGACCGGTCTGCCCTTCCAGGATATGTGCCTGGCCTTGATTTCAACGGGGAATACCGTTCCGTCCTTCCTTCTGTGCCATCGCACCGGAATTGCGGTCAGCCCGCTCTGAGTTGCCCGGCGGGTCTGTTCCGGCTCGGCTGAAAGGTCCACGTTCCTGAGCCGGATGAGTTCCTCCCTGGAATATCCGTACAAAATCGACGCGGTTTCGTTGACCTCAATGATGTCGCCCCGCTCATTATCGATGAGAAAAATGGCGTCGGACTCCAGCTCGAACAGGGTACGGTATCTTAACTCGCTTTCCTTGATTTTTTCTTCCGCAATCTTGCGTTCCGTGATGTCAACATGCGTTCCGACCATGCGGGTCGCCCTGCCGCTCGCGTCTCTTGTAACGGCCTTGCCCCTGCCGAGAATCCACACCCAATCTCCCGTTTTCGCCTTCATGCGGAATTCCACGTCGAAGCTGTCGGTTCTGTTCTCGATGCAGTCATTGTTTGCCTCGAGGGCGCGTTCGCGGTCCGCGGGATGGAGAAGGTCGGCCCAGGTGTGGCTGGTCGAGGTGAACTCTCCGGCCTGATATCCCAGCATGCGGAAGTAGCCGGGACTTAAATACCCCTTGTTCGAGGAGATGTCCCAGTCCCACAATCCGTCGCGAGTCGCGTCCATTGCGTAGGCGAATCGTTCCTCGCTTTCACGGAGGGATTCTTCGGCGCGGATATGCCGGTGGCGGGACGACATCAACGTGCCGAGAAGAGCCGTTCCGGCCGGATAGATTACCATCACCGGCAGGCCGATTCGAATCAGCGTATCCAGGATCATGGGGCCGGGGAGGAGAATCATCAGAAAAAGCATCACCAGGTGGACCACAATACCGAAAAGATACAGCTCAGGGAGAGATATGTCGGCAAGATTCTTCCGCTTTTTTCTCCAGAGGATGCCGATGAGTCCGGAAGCCAGGATGACGCTTATCCCCATCATGGCGCCGTTACCGCCAAGGTACAGCCGGTACGCGCCTGTCATCGTCATTGCGATGATCGTCGGTATCGTTCCGAAGAACAGGCCGGAGGTACAAAGCAGTATCGAGCGCGTGTCGAAGATGACCCCCGAATACCATTGCCAGTGGGAAACCATAACGGCAATGCCGATTCCCCCCAGCAAAAAGCCGGTCAGCGCCTTTCTGACACTTCGGTCCACATCCTTGTTCTTTGCCAGGGCATCGTACACCAGGCACATGGAGAGAAGGAGCGCGGTATTGTTTATCAGACCGACAAGTATCCGGATATCCATCAATCACTACTCCAGCGTTTGGTCAGGCAATTCACTTTCCGAACCCCACAGTCCCGCATGCATCCCAAATGTACCGGTACGGCCCGGCGCCGTTCTCCCTGTTCAGCGGTCTTTCCCTCCGGCGGATCGTGCGGTCTGCTCCTCCTCCAGCAGAAGGAGCGCCTTCCGGGCCGCGCACTGTTCCGCGTCCCTCCTGGTCTTAGATCGGAAGAGCACACGTCTGAACTCCAGTCACACTGATATATCT
>CALABV010000142.1 GCA_937886325.1 uncultured Geobacter sp. | reverse complement strand
GTCATGCGGGGTATGCCTCGATTTCTACCACAAGAAGGAATGCCTGAAGGTCGGGACGGCGACCAACATGTTCACTACCGCCGAGAGTCTTATGGAAGCAGACTCCGTAATACGGTTATAGCGAATCGATCATATCATCACACCAATTTCGGAGGTTCGATCATGACAAAAACCCTGAGCAGTATCGCCAAAAGAACCGGTATTGTTGCCCTTGCGGCAATCGCGCCAGTTCTCGTCTTCCTTGCTCCGGCGCTCGCCGCGGCCGACTTCGCGGTTATCACAACGGATGAGGTAAAAAAGTTCATTGACCAGAAGGAGAACGTGATCCTCATCGATGCCAGGACACCGGAAGAATTCAAAGAAGCCCACATCGTAGGCGCCGTCAATATCCCGGAAAAGGGGTTTGAACAGGCGGCTGCGCAACTCCCCGCGGACAAGAAAACCCTTCTCGTCTTCTACTGCAACGGCGTCAAATGCGGCAAGAGCAAACGGGTGGCCCAGAAGGTCGCGCCACTCGGCTATACGGCCATCCTCATTTACAAGGAAGGAATCCCCGTCTGGGAAGAACGGAACCTTCCCCTGGTCACCGGTCCCGGCTACGGCAAGAAGATCGAAACGACGAAACTCAGGCCGAGCGAACTCGATTCGCTGATAAAGGCCGCCGATAGTGATTACGTTCTGGTGGATGTCCGCGATGAGGCTGAATTCAAGGAAGGGCATATCCCCACCGCCATCAATATCCCGGCAGAAACCCTGGCCACGAAATCGGACATCCTGCCCAAGGAGAAGAAGATAATTGTCTACTGCAACACCGGAAGCCGCAGCTACCTTGCCTACAAAAAACTCATCGGTCTCGCCTATCCCCACATTTACCAGGCTCTGTTCGCCGAATGGAAAGAAGCGGGGCTGCCCGTCGCAGGGCCGAAGACCGCAAAAAAGTAATCATGAGTAACAGTGTTCATTCTTCCGCGGCATTTCCGCCTATTTTCACAATTATCCGAGTATGATAAGCGTCGGCATCGACATCGGATCCACCGCCACCAAGGCGATTGTTTACGATGGGTGGATCATCGGCAAAGCCATGGAACCGACCGGGTGGGACCCTAAGGAGGCAGGTCTCCGGGCATTCAGGGAAGCACTGGACATGGCCGGGATAAAAGAGGAGCGGGTCGGCCCGATTGTCGGCACCGGGTACGGTCGCATCTCCCTTCCCATTTTCACCGACAGAGTCACCGAGATCACCTGTCATGCCCGCGGCGCCCACCACCTCAACCCCGCCACGAGAACGGTAGTCGACATCGGCGGCCAGGACTGCAAGGTCATCTCCCTGAACGAGGACGGCTCTGTCGCCGATTTCATCATGAACGACAAGTGCGCGGCGGGCACCGGACGCACGCTGGAGCTGCTGGCGCGCACCCTGGGCCTCCCCCTCGAAGAGCTGGGGCCCCGCGCGCTGCGCTCGCGGCAGGCTTTGCCCGTCTCGAACAAGTGCAGCATCTTCATGGAGCTCGACGTCATGCAGTGGATGCACCAGGGGCGGCGCGTCGAGGACATCGCCCGGGGCATCACCGCCTCGGGGGCCCGCCGGTTTAGCGCGGCCGCGGCCCGGCTGGACGCTGCGGCAAAGGCCAAACCCGCCCGTGAGGTGCCCTCATTGGTCCCTGGAGACCGAGTGCAGCACGACAGTTTCTGGCTTGGCACGGTTGTGGTGGTCGAAGGCGCGGCCGACAAGGCAGTGGCCTCGATTGACTTCGGCAGTCAAGGGGTCAAACGTCTGTTGCTGCGTTATGCGCCAGTGGAGAAGCTGTAGTCGCCGACCGACGCAGAGAGCCCCAGATCAGGGGTGCAGGCCGTGATAGACCAGCGCGGTGAACGGG
>CALABV010000141.1 GCA_937886325.1 uncultured Geobacter sp. | reverse complement strand
AGCATCCCGGTCGGTGAGCACGGCACCGCAAGAAACCCAGGAAACAGCATCCCGGCCAGTGAGCGCGGCGCCGCGGCAAATCCAGGAAACTGCACCCCGGTCGGTGAGCGGAGTCGAACCGACCCGCACAACTCCATGTAAAGACCAGGAAATAGTACCTGCAAAGAATGAACATTTCAATGAATGAAAGGTGGTTCGATCGCATTTCACAAAATAGTTGCATGATTGTAACAGCCGGCAGCAACTCTCTCTCTAAGCGAATCTTTCCGTAAAGTCATTGACAGGGGCGGAAGCATTTCGGTATTCTCGGAAAATGAAAAAAACGGGAACCGGCGAAGACTCGTGGGAACAGTTATGCGAAAAATGCGGCCTGTGCTGTTTCGAGAAGATAGAGGACGAATCCGGCGCCATCTTCTTTACCTCCACGCCCTGTCGATACCTGGATGTGGTAACGAGAGAGTGCAGAATCTACCACCGACGCTTCGCAATTTTTCCGGAATGCGTGCGCCTGACGGAGGAACTTGTTCGGGAACTCACGTGGCTGCATGACGACTGCGGCTACAGGAAAGCCCTCGGTCTTACCCGGAAGAGATAGCCCGGAGACCACGGTTTCAAAGCTATTCCCGGAATGCTGAACGCTGACAATGCCGGAAACTGCTTTACACTACCGCCACGGCAAGGAGTGAAAGGTCACAGACGATGAACGAAACAAAGGTGACGACAATACTGGTTGTCGATGACGACATGTACGTGCTGGAATCGGTAGTTGCGCTGCTGGGCCAGTTCGGGTACTCGGTCATCCCCTGCAGAAACGGCGAAGAGGCGCTCCAGAAGATGCAGGGCAGCGAATTCGACGCCATCCTGACGGACATCAAGATGCCGGTAATGTCCGGCATTGAGCTCCTGGAAATTATTCACAACCTGAACCCGGATATCCCCGTCATACTCATGACGGCCTATGCCGAACTGGATATCGCCGTTGAAGCGATCAAGAAGGGGGCGTTCGATTTTATCATCAAACCCTACAAACCCACCTACCTCCTCCACTCCATCGAAAAAGGGGTGAAATACAACCGCCTGATCCAGATGGAAAAAAACTATAAATTCATGCTGAAGGACATGGTGGAGAAGAAGACCCGGGAACTGGCCGATGCGCTCCTGATGGTAAAGGACATCAGCGTTGAGATCATCGAGAGACTGACGGCGGTCGCGGAATTCCGCGACACCGATACCGGTTCCCATATCGGCAGAATAGGCCTGTATACCTGCAAAATCGCCGAACATCTCGGCCTGCCGGCCGAGTTCGTTGAAAACATCACCTTTTCAAGCCCCATGCATGATCTGGGCAAGATAGGAATCCCCGACAATATCCTGCTCAAACCGGGCAGCCTGACACGGGAAGAGTTCGAGATAATGAAGGCCCATACGGTCATCGGCGAAAAAATGCTCTCGGGGTCATCCTATCCCGTTCTGCAACTGGCGGCATCCATCGCCCTCAATCATCACGAGAGGTGGGACGGAAGCGGTTATCCGCGAGGGCTGAAAGGGGAGGAAATCCCCATGGAAGGAAGAATCGTCATGCTGGTCGACCAGTACGACGCCCTGCGAAGCAGGCGGCCGTACAAGGATGCGGCGGGGCACATGGAATCAGTGAAAATAATAACGGAAGGCGACGGCAGGACAAAGCCCGAGCATTTCGACCCGAAGGTACTGGATGCGTTTCATGCGCTCGCACCGGTTTTTGATGAAATCTACAACAAGAACAGGGACATCAAGTATCCCGTCACCGTTGAAGCCCTGCCTGATACAACAAAGCCGGCGTTCCCCTAAGGGCGCCGGCTCCGTTGTTCCCTCCGGAAAACCGCAATTCTCGTCAGTTGCTCATTTGCAGGCCCAGAGTATCATTCTTCACGACATCGTCATCCATTTCTTCAGTCACCTCGGTTCCCGCGAGCAGATCCTCCAGCCGCACGGTGTCCGGGTTCAGCTTTGGATATCTTTTCGCTCCGATAAAGCGGGAACGGTAGTAGGGCGTGTTCATGGAAGAGATGACCACTTTTCTGTCGCGGGAGGAGGCATGTATCATCTTGTTTTCGCCGAGATAGATGCCCACGTGGGAGGGGAAGGGCGCATAGGTTCTGAAAAACACGAGGTCGCCCTTCTGCAGGTCATAGGAGGTCACGGGCTCGCCGGTCCAGAATTGCTCGCGCGCTGTCCTCGGAAGGTTTATTTCCAGTTCGCGGAAAACGTGCTGCACGAAACTTGAGCAGTCGAGGCCGCTGCGGCTGTTCCCGCCGAAACGGTAGCGGGTGCCGAGAAAACTGAACGCGCTCTTTTTAAGGCGTTTCGAGGCATCGGTCGCAAGCTCGATGTTCTTCTCCAAATCGATCGGCTTCTGGGGATCCGCGTCGGTGAGTTCCGCGAGAGTACGTTCGTATTCCTCATTGGAGAAAAGCTCGGCATTCCGCACGACATACTTCTTGACGGGCTTTTCCACGCGCTCATCGACAGGAGCGGCTTCGCGCAGGGCGAGAACCCTGCCCGGCCTGAACGCTTTGCCGTGCAGCGAATTCAGTCGCTTCAGCTCCGCGATTGATACACCGGTCTTCTTCGCGACTTTGGCCAGCGTATCGCCTTTTCGTACTTTGTAGGTGTTGCCTTTGATCTTCTGATGCGCGGCGCGGTCGGCCGCCGAGGTAATCGTTCTGGGCGGGATAACCAGCTTGTTTCCCGGCTTGAGATTTCTGCCGACAAGGTTGTTGGCGGATCTGATATCCTGTACCGTCACATGGTATTTCTTTGAAAGGGAATACAGAGTGTCGCTTTTTTTGACTACATGGGTCTTCGCGGCAAAGGCAAGTGACGGGAAGGCGGCCAGGAATATGGATACGACGATAAGGTGCAGACCTCTATTCATGCTCCCTCCTTTGCTTGTTTTATAACACAAAACACAATTCTGAAATTTCGAAACTTATACACCGAATACGGCGCCTTTGTCAACAAAAACGGAAAAAGGCTCCTATTTTCCGATGACTATCCTCACTTTCACCTGATCATCATACAGTGCCCGGAGTTGGGCGGGCACCGCCAGCCTCTTCTCCATCGTCCTGGCGCCGGCAGGCACATCGAGACTGATTTCCTCCGTCCGGAGGGACTCCAGTTGGGAGAGGATCGACGCAGGGCCTTCAACCATCACCATCGAAGGGGACACCTTGTATCTCTTCAGACGAAGATTGTCAGCCGGGGCTCCCGTGAATCGCGGCTCCACACGGACAAGTTTCCGCATCCTCTTTTCGATTACCACACGCATACCGGCAGGTTTAATCCGTGTTATCACCACCCCGGACGGAAGCTTGAAGTCCTCTTTCCGGAAAAGAACCTGATTGTTCCCCTCTTGCATGCGGGAGAGATCGATATCGGCAACGACATTTCCCTCCTTCGGCAGCGGGATCAGGCTGGAGATGGTCTTCAACTGCAACTCCACCGAATCGAGAGAGCTCTTGCCGAGCAGCAGGCTGTCCGGCAGATTGTGGAACTGGACGGGAGCGGAGATGGTGGTTATTTCCCCCTGCCGCGCGGTTATAACCAGCCAGCAGACAAACACCAGGGCGAACGTCGCGAGCTTCGGCCAGAAGTTC
Source organism: uncultured Geobacter sp. (assembly GCA_937886325.1). GTDB lineage: Bacteria > Desulfobacterota > Desulfuromonadia > Geobacterales > Geobacteraceae > RPRC01. Next base: position 11,598 of record CALABV010000141.1, on the reverse strand, counting down.
CTTGTCATGCGTCGAACAAGGGAGAGATGCGCGGCTTCCGGGACCGGGGTGAAAAGAAGCTCCGTAAGCCGCGTGGATAGCTGTTGCGCTGTTTCCATTCTCTCCAGCTTTCCCAAAAGAGCCAGGGAAACCTCTCCCCTCTCCTCCGAAACGATTACCACTGCCGCGTCGGAACGCTCCGAGAGTCCCAGGGCGGCGCGATGACGGGTTCCGTACTGCTGGGGAATCTCGGAATTGGTGGAAAGAGGCAGGTGACATGAGGCCTGGGCGATCCTGCCGTTCCTGACTATCAGTGCCCCATCATGGAGAGGAGAGCCGTCCTTGAAGATGCAGCCGATGAGCTCGCCGGATATACTGCTTTCCACCGGAATGCCGTTGAAGAGATATTCATCGATAGGTTCCGTGCGCTGGAATACGATAATGGCGCCCGTGCGGGAAACCGCGAGCGAAAATACGGCCTCCACAAGCCTGCCCACATCCACGGAGTGGACCGGATCCTGACGCCCGAAAATGCTGCGCAACGGACTGATACGGTACAGAGCCTGCCGGATCTCCGCCTGAAAGATGACGATGATAAGCACGAAAAGCGCCGTGCCCAATTCCTGGAGGATCCAGCTCGTCATGAAGAAACCGAGGTTTTTGGTGACCATGTACACGACGCCAAGGGAACCAAGGCCGATGACGACCTGAAAAGCCTTGGTGTGCCTGAACCAGCCGTACAGGTGATACACCAGAAAACTCATGATGATGATGTCTGCGATGTCCTGCCAACGGATGACGGGCGACACGAGCGAACCTCTCTGCCTCTTCGAATGCTACGGCGAAAAAACTGGAAATGTCTTTGCCTGACGTCGTATGCTACTATCCTGAAAACACACCGACCTGGCGCCTGTCCCGGAAATGCCCGGTGGCCGTTACAACGAAAAAAGGAAAAAACATGCACAGTCCCGCACGGGCCGGCGCCCGCATACGAGAAATGTTCGCGATAATTGCGCCCAGGTATGACTTCCTGAACCGTCTTCTCAGCCTCGGGATCGATAACCGCTGGCGTCGGGCCGCCGTTGAGAGGATCCTGTGTCCGGATGGCGGCACGGTGCTCGATATTGCGACGGGAACCGGTGACATGGTTCTGGCGGCTGCCGCCGGGACCAACGACTCTGTCCGCCTTGTGGGTACGGATTTCTGTAGTGAAATGGTGGAGATAGCTCGGTCGAAAATCAGCGGATCGCGGTATGGAAGCAGAATTTCCCTGGCCGTTGCCTCCTGCGAGGAACTTCCCTTCCGGGATGCTTTCTTTGATGCGGCGACCATCGCCTTCGGCATCAGAAACGTCGAAGACAGGGAAATCGGTTTGCGTGAAATATGCCGAGTGCTGAAACCGGGGGGCAGGCTCGTGGTCCTGGAGTTTTCCACCCCGCGCTCCGCCTTCTTCAGACCGCTCTACAGTCTCTACCTCCGGCGCCTGCTGCCGGCAGTCGGCGGCCTATTTTCGAACTTCACAGCCTATAGCTACCTGCCAGAATCGGTCCGCGCATTCCCCGGCAGGGAAGCCTTTGAGAAACTCATGCAAGCCGCGGGGTTCGCGCACACCTGTCATGTCGACCTCAGCTTCGGCATCGTTACGGTTTTCCAGGGGGAGAAACCGTTTACTTCCCCTTGATGAGTTCCTCGACCTTCAACTCCAGGTCGTCTCCATTGATGACGGTTACATGATGGTCCTTCTGCTCGCACCGGACCAGACCTTCATCCACCCATTCAAGTATCCGTGCCCTGGGCACCCCGAACTTCGACTCAGCCTCTTCCACGGTATACCATGTCTTTGCCAGGGACATACAGGTGACTCCTTTCATTTTCACCTGAACCCGTGATGTCTGAATGCCGAGGCGAGCGAAATGCCGGGGTTTGAACGTCGCCGATGCTGTTTCTCGCCTGTTACGCCGGGTGAACTTCGTCGGACCGGTTTAACCCACGCAAACGCAGGAAACCGAGGCGTTCCGCGAAGGCAAAGGCGTGAAGGCGTCACGGGTTCAGGTTTCAGGCATTCCAGTATAGCGATATTCATCGGCGTTACAACAGAAAATTCCGGACGCATCCTCCCTCTCCAGGAGAAAGCAGCGTATTGCCGCGATGCGATTGCGGAAAACGGAACCGGGCGACCTTGACAGTCACGGCCGTTTTCTGTATAAATTGTTTTTCTGCTTACGGGAATCAGATCACAGGGAGAGCGTAATGTTTATTGCGGCCAATTTTCTTGTCGCCATCGGAAAGGTCCTGGACATTATCCTTACCATCTACATGTACATCATCATAGCCCGGGCGGTGATCTCCTGGGTCAACCCCGATCCGTACAACCCTATCGTCAGCATCCTGTACCGCACAACCGAACCGGTGCTCTTCCAGATACGCAAAAGGCTTCCCGCCATGGGAGGGTTGGACCTGTCCCCTCTTATCGTCCTGCTGGCGATTTTCTTTCTTCAGAAGTTCGCCGTTGCATCCATCCTCGACCTCGGGTATCGAATGAAGCTTGGCATCGGAGGATAAGCCATGAAAATCACCCCTCTCGACATTCAACAACAGCAGTTCAAGGGGAAATTTCTCGGGGGACTGAATCCGGACGACGTGGACTCCTTTCTGCAGGCGGTTTCCCAGGAGATGGAAAATCTGATTCGCGAGAACACGAGCCTCCGGGATCAGGTCCAGCAGTCCCAATCCGAAGCCGAGGTACTTGCCCAAAGGGAAAAAGATCTGCGTGAAATGCTGCTCGCGGCACAGAAAATCACGGAGGAAATGAAGAACAACGCCCGCAAGGAAGCCGAACTGGTCCTTGCCGAGGCGGAGGTCCAGGCTGAAAAGATTCTCGCCGACGCCCAGAACAGAGTGGTTCAATTGAAAAACGATATCCAGGAGCTTCGCAGACAGAAGACCCAGTTCGAAACCTCATTCCGCTCCCTGCTTGATTCACACTACAAGATGATCACGGTCACCGATGAGTAACGCCGGAGACGAAAGCTTCAGTATCACGGAAACGCCGGAAGGGGTAACCTTCTCCCTGCATGTTCAACCGAAAGCCTCTCGCAATGAAATCTGCGGCATCAGCGGAAACGAAATGAAGATTCGCCTGTCCTCTCCGCCGGTAGAAGGCGCCGCGAACAAACTCTGCCGTGAATTCCTCGCCAAGTTATTTCGAGTTGCGAAATCCGATGTTTCCATCATCGTCGGTGAAAAATCAAGGCACAAGACCGTAAGAATACACGGCATCAGCAGGGACGACGTCCTGAAACTTTTACAGCCGACACGGAGTTGCGAATGAAAGCACGAGACATAATGATAAAGGATGTTCCGACGATTTCCCGAAAGGCATCTCTGAAGGAAGCGGTTCTCCTTCTGAAAAAGAATTACGGGGACAAGAGTTTTCTCAACTCGGCCCCGGGTCTTGTCGTTGTAAACGATTGGGGCGAACTGGCCGGCGTCCTGATGCCCCTCACCATCATGCAGGCGCTTTTGGAACAAACGGCGACGACAGAGCCATCGCTGCGGGAAGAGGCCGGCTATTTCGACCTTCTCTGCGGCGCCATCAAGGACAAGCTTGTTGAAGACATCATGGAGCGTGAACCGATTTCCGTCACCGAAGAAGCACTCCTCGTGGACATCGCGGGCCTGTTCGTAAAGCATCGTTTTCAGCGGATTCCGGTAGTACGGGAGAAGAAAGTCGTGGGAATCATCTACCGGACGCCTCTTCTCTTCGCCATGACGAACTGCCTTTTCAGATAGATTTGAAATCCACCCGACTGCCCAAAGGGGTTGACAAACACCGGGGCCACTTCTTATAGTTACAGGGAATACGTTTCAGGAGGTAGCACACATGCCCTTATATGAATACTGCTGTTCAGACTGCGGCCAAGAATTCGAACTGCGCCAGAAATTTTCCGACGAGCCTGCCACCGTATGCCCTGCCTGCGGCGGCTCCATTGAAAAGCTTATTTCCAGGACGAGCTTCTCGCTCAAGGGAAGCGGCTGGTACAACGAAGGATACTCGAAGGACTCGAGACCGAAGACACCTCAGGTCTGCCCGAAAGAAGGCTCCTGCGCTTCCTGCCCATCTGCGTCGGCCTAGCAGTTTCTGGAAAAAATCCCCCCCCGGACCGGGGGGATTTTTTTTGTCCTTACGAAAAAGTTTGTTTCATATCCGGCGTTTTTCGCCGGCAGGGAAGCGCCCGGCCTTCGCGGAGGAAACGGGCTGACACTACAGGAGTTACCATTTATGGCGCTGATTATCGACGGAAAAGCAATCGCACGAAAAATCCGCGGAGAGATCGCAACGGAAACTCAGCGGCTCGCGGCACAGGGAGTACGTCCAGGCCTGGCTGTCGTCCTGGTCGGAGAGAACCCTGCCAGCAAGGTATACGTCAGCATGAAAGAAAAGGCCTGCAGTGACGTGGGAATATTCTCAGATGAATACACCCTTCCCGACACTACCGAAGAGGCGGAGCTCCTCGCGCTCATTGATAAGCTCAACCATGACCCGAAGATTCACGGCATACTTGTGCAACTACCTCTTCCGAAGCATATGGATGATTCAAGAATCCTGGAAGCTATCTCGCCGGATAAGGATGTAGACGGCTTTCATCCGTTCAATATGGGAAGGCTGATTATCGGCAAGCCGGTTTTCCAGCCCTGTACCCCGTTCGGCATCATGGTGCTGCTGAAAGAGTCGGGCATCGACCTGAAGGGAAAGGAAGTCGTGATAGTGGGCCGCTCCAATATCGTCGGAAAACCGGTTGCCTTCATGTGCCTGCAGCAGCACGCCACCGTGACCATCTGCCACACGAGAACCGTGGATCTCCCTGCCAAGATAGGAGCAGCCGACATCCTGATAGCCGCCGCGGGAAAAGCGGAGATGGTCCGGGGCGAATGGATCAAGGAGGGCGCCGTGGTCATCGACGTAGGCGTGAACCGTCTCCCCGACAACAGGCTCGTGGGGGATGTGGAATTTGATGCCGCTGCCCGGCGCGCCTCCCATATTACACCGGTCCCCGGAGGGGTCGGTCCCATGACCATCACCATGCTGCTTCAGAACACCCTCCAGTCGGCGCAGATGTCGCTTGAGAAACTGAAAAAACAATAACCCTTAAATCGGCAGGTGGAGTCGTCCGAAAAGAACGGAGGATGACTTCACCTGCCGATCCGGGGTAACCGGCTGATACTTTTGCGAGGTTACCATGAAGATTAAAAAGGCCGTCTTTCCCGTGGCGGGTCTCGGGACCCGCTTCCTGCCCGCAACCAAGGCGTCTCCCAAGGAAATGCTCCCGCTCATCGACAAGCCTCTCGTCCAATATGTCGTTGAAGAGGCGGTCGCGGCCGGAATCGAGCAGGTGCTCTTCGTCACCGGCCGGGGCAAGCGGGCCATCGAAGACCATTTCGACATCGCTTTCGAGTTGGAATCGATCCTGCTGGAAAAGGGAAAGGACGATGAGTTCAAGGAAGTCCGCGACATCGCGGAGATGGTGAGCATCTTCTATGTTCGACAAAAACAGGCGCTGGGGCTCGGCCACGCCATTCTCTGCGCCCGGGAATTCGTCGGCAACGAGCCGTTCGCCGTGCTCCTGGGTGACGACATCATCGACGGGGACAGACCGTGCCTCCGCCAACTCCTCGATGTCTATGAACAACACCGGGGATCGGTGCTTGCCCTTGAACAGGTACCCATGGAAAACATCTCGGCCTACGGGTGCGTCCAGGCCGATGCAATTTCCGACAGGATCTACAAGGTGAACAATCTTGTGGAAAAGCCGAAGCGGGAGGACGCGCCTTCCGACCTGGCAATTATCGGACGCTATGTGCTGACCCCGGAGATCTTTCCCATCCTGGAAAGGCAGGAACCGGGCAAGGGGGGTGAGATCCAGCTCACCGATGCCATCCTCAGTCTCTCCGGGAAAGAGCCCGTCTACGGGTGCAGATTCGAAGGGACCCGCTACGACTGCGGTGACAAGCTCGGATTCCTCAAGGCAACGGTGGACATGGCCTTGAAAAGGAAAGAGATTGGGAAAGGGCTTGAGGAGTACCTGCGGATCCGTCTCGGCTGCCCGAAGGGCTAACGAATGCTTCCGCGGATCGCCCCCTGAATGATCCCGTACTGGAAAAAGGCGATCAGGTGGAACTGCTCCTTGGGATACGCTTTGGGAAAACCACCCAACGGTCCGATTGCACGGAGCGCGCGAAACACCTCGGAATCCAGAATCTGGCTTCCGGAAGACTGGAGAAGCTGAATATTCTCGATTTCACCCTTCCGATTGAAGGTAATCTTCACCGGGGTAACTCCCTGGATCCCCGCGCGCGCCGCCGCATCGGGATACCTCCACACACCGTAGACCGCGGTTTCGAAACGGCGGAGAAACGAACCGAACCGGATATCGTCCGTATTCAGGAACTTGGTATCACCTTCCTCGACTTCCGTGTCGTATTTCCTCCGGTAGGACTCTTCGAGCCGCGCCATCCTGCCGGCGCTCGGGAACAGCTTTGAAAGCTCGGGCAGATTTTTTCCCTTCTGCTTTCCCTCTCCACCCTTCTTTATCACCTCTCCCTGTTTCGTTGCAGCCTCAGGCCCGGTCTCGGGGACAGATTCCTCACGGGTGGGCTTCTCCTGCCGCGCCTCCTCCTGAAGGGGACGGACCGGTTCCGGCCGGGCTTCGCGCCGCGGCAGAGAGGCGACCCTGTCCCTCTCCCGTTCTCCCCGCGGCGCACGTTCCCTGACAACCCGCCGTCTCTGCTCCGAAAATCTCCTGACCGCTTTCTTCGAGGGGGGCGCCTGCTTCAACTCGGGCAGGTCCGACAATTCAACCATATACGCTTCCTGTTTCACCTCGCGCTTCTGCTCCGGAAGCAGGTAGAGAGCGGCGAAAAACACTCCGTGCAGCACCAGGGAAAGCACGAGGAAGTAAAGGAAGGCTTTTTCGATATATTTATCTGACATGTATCTCTTCGGCGGGTTGGGTGAAGGTTTTGCGTTATTGTAGGAAAACCCCCGGAAAAAAGCAATGAAGGACTACGCGAGGGTCTTGTACAGGAGAACACCCCCGAACAGGAGGAACAAGACTGCGGCGGCCCGGTGGATATAGTGGAGCGGTATGAAGCGGATAAGCTGCCTTCCGAGAAATATCCCCAGGAGGGAGACAAGCCACAGGGCAAGGGTTGACGCGCAGAAAACGGTCAGGGGGGCGTCGTACTGGGCCGCCAGACTGAGGGTTACGAGTTGCGTCTTGTCCCCCAGTTCCGCGAGAAGGATCATGAGAAAGGCGGTCCGGATGGCTCCCGATGCGGTAACGGCGTGGTCGTCTTTTCCCGGTCCCGAATGGAGCAGAGTGGTAACGCCGAAATAGAGAAAAAGTCCTGCCGATACCAGCTTGGTCCAGAACAGGGGAAAGAGCGCGAACAGGGCCTTGCCGAGGAGGACCGCGCCGAGGTTCAGAACAGCGAAGGCAAGGGCGATACCGACAAAAACCTTCTTCCAGGGATATCGGGCCGCGAGGGCCATGGCCGTCAACTGGGTCTTGTCCCCAAGTTCAGCCAGGAAAATGATGCCGAAGGTAGTAGCCAGTACCGTGGTGTCCAGAAAACCTCCCAGTGAAGAATATGAGTCCTACCGGATAACATCGTCGGCAAGTTCATTGGTGTCATCGGACTTTCTCGGGAAATGACGCGCCAACTCATCGCCGCACGCGGAGATTACCGAGCAGAGGGCATCGCAGGCCCGGTTTTCCCGCATTCCGCGGGAGAGATCCTTTGCCAGTGATTGCCATCTGTCGTGGGAAATCCTGGCGTCGATGCCCCGGTCCCCAAGTATCCACACCTTGTGTTCCAACAGGGAAAGAAAGATCAGGATTCCCGTTTCATCCCTGGTCTTGTAGAGGCCCTTCTCGTAGAAGGCGCGCACCGCCCGCTCCCGCACCGCCTGATCGATTCGCTTGCGGCCGACAAAGGGAAGCTTCAGGGTCTCGAATTTCCGGAACAGGTATCGTGCGGGAAAGAAGAGGAAAAACACGAGCGGCACATAGGTCCAGACCGACACGCCGTACAGAACCAGGTCCGCGCCGATACCGCCCCCGTGCCCCCATCCGGCTGCCGGGAGCAGCAGGGGAACAAGACGGAACGCAATCTCCACGAGAAACCCGCACAGGGCGGCCGTCAGCACGGCGCCCAGGGTCTCCGCCTCCCGGTAGCTGTCGCTCCGGTCCACCACCATGGCGACAATCTCGCCGGCGGTTCCTCCCTCGGCGTCCTTGATTGCGGACCGTATCCTGGCATTGTCCTCTTCGCTGAAAAACCTCTCGGACCTTTTCCCGTTCATTTCCGTCCCCTGCCTCTTCCCGTGCAAACCGGCCCGCTACCAGTCCCCCGAAGCGCCGCCGCCGCCGAAGTCGCCACCGCCACCGGAAAAAACGTCTCCTCCGCCGCCGGAGAAACCGCCGCCGCCATACCCGCCGCCGAAATAGGGGCCTCCTCCGAACCCGCCTCCCCTGCGTCCCGCCCCGAACAGAAAGCTCAGGAAGAGGCCGGCAAGGAAGCCGACAACCGCCAGAATTGCGAGGATCACCGGTCCGAGCCCCGAAGAAAGGAGAGCTGCTACGACGGGAAGCCCCACGGCGCCTGCCAGTCCGCCCAGGATCTTGGATATGGCGCCCAGCACAACGCAGCCGACGAGAAGAAACAGCAGCAAGGTCAGAACGGGCTTCGATCCTTTTTTAGCGGACCCGCCGTCCCCGGGCGAAGCGGTGTACTCCCCTTTTACGGCGGCCATGATCGCGCCGACTCCGGAGGAAACACCGCCATCAAAATCCCCTGCCTTGAACCGTGGCGCGATCTCTCCCCGGATAATCCTTCCGGAGAGGAGATCGGTGAGCTTCCCTTCCAACCCCCTCCCCACTTCAATCCGTATCTTCCGTTCCTGTTTCGCTATCAGCAGGATGGCCCCGTTATCCTTTCCCTTCTGCCCTATCTTCCACGCCTCGGCAACCTTGATGGAATAGTCTTCGAGGCTTTCCCCTTCCAGGCTCGGAATCGTCAGCACGGCAATCTGCGTGGAATCGCTCTTCTCGAAGGCGGTGAGTTCCTGCTCCAGTTTCTGTTCGGCGGCGGATGAAAGCATCCCCGCCGTATCGTTCACATGAGCGCGCAGGGGGGGAACATCCAGCGCCGCCCCGGGAGAGGGGAGGATCAGCAGCAACAGGCATGCAAGAAAAGTCTTCATGGTATCCTACCTTCGGCCGGCTTTTGCCCCCGACGTCACGTCAATCAGAATTTGATCTTCGGTGCGGTCTTCGCCCCTTCTTCCGCCTTGAACGGCTCCTTCCTCTTAAGATGGAGGAGAATTGAATTTGTCAGGGAGTTGGGGAAGGTCCTGATGCTCACGTTAAAGGTCTCGACCGCCTTGTTGTAGCGGACACGCGCCACGTTAATGCGGTTCTCCGTCCCTTCCAGCTGGTCCTGCAGGGAAAGGAAATTCTGGTTCGCCTTCAGGTCGGGATAGCGTTCCGCCACCACCAGAAGCCGGGAAAGGGCGCTGGAGAGCTCACCCTGCGCCTGCTGGAATTTCGCGACCATGGCGGGATCGTTCAGCATCTCTTTGCTGACCTGCAGAGATCCGACCTTGGAACGCGCCTCGGTAACCGCGGTGAAGGTCTCTGCCTCATGCTTTGCATACCCCTTGACGGTTTCCACCAGATTGGGGATAAGGTCGGCCCGGCGCTGGTAGGAAGCCTCCACATCGCCCCAGGCAGCGAAAACCGCCTCCTCGTTTGCCTGCATCGTGTTGTAGCCGCAACCGGAAACCGACGCCAAGATGATTACGCCAAGGAAATACAATGCCAGTCTTTTCATACATCCTCCGTTTGTCTTGGTCATTGAAGTGGTTGTCAATCAGCTTTTCAGTATAATCATTGCCGGTGTCGTTGTCATCCCGACCCGTCAAAAAATATTCACCCTAAAGACGGCAGTTGGAGGTATCCGTAGAGAGCGACTCTGCCATCTTTCGTTGCTGCTCTTGGCGAAATGGAGCGTCACCGGCCGATGGTGTCCGAACCCGCAGGGTGAGTTAATCGGCTGAAGCGAAATGAGCTTAGAGCACCGGAAAGAGGGCAATCGGAGTGAACGAAGAATGCCTCCAACTGCCGAATCCAGGTTCACTCGTTTTCCGGCTGATCCGTTCCCTGCGCCGCATCCGCGGCCCAATCCACCTGTGACATCATGCCGCGGAGCACGGCAACCTCCCGCGCGTCGAGTTCGGCCCGTGAGAAGATACGCCGCAGGGTGCGCATGAGGTGGGCTGGATTGAGGGGATCGAGAAAACCGATGCGGAGGAGGGTTTCTTCCATGTGACGGTACAGGGATTCCATTTCGGACGCTCCCGCCAACTCCCTGGTCGGAGGCGACACGGCTTCCGAAAACCCCCGTGACAGTTCGTAGCAGAAGATCAGGACCGCCTGGGCCAGGTTCATGGAACCGTACTCTTCCGATGTGGGAATCGTGGCCTGCCAGCGGCACAGGGAGAGTTCGTCGGTTGTCAGGCCGCTGTCCTCCCGACCGAAGACCAGGGCGGCGCGTCCGTCGCCGATCCTGGAACCGAGCCTTGCAACGGTTTCCGGCGGATCCATGATTTCCTGCCGATACTTGCCGAAACGGCGGGTCGTGGCCACGGAGATCACGGTGTCGGCAAGGGCCGCTTCCAGGGAGTCGAAGCGGACCGCTCCGTCCAGGACGTCCCGCGCGGAAACGGCGAAACGCCGGGCGTCCGACTGATCCGTGCGACACCCCTTCACCAGCCGCAGTTCCTTCAACCCCATGTTCTTCATGGCGCGGCAGACCATGCCGACGTTTCCCGGGCTCTGGGGCTCAACGAGCACAATGGAGATTCTGTCCAGGATGTTCATGGCATCCACGGGCAGCCTCGTCCGAACCGGCCGGCCCGAATGTCCGCGAGTTTCACTGACTCTTTGCCTCCAGGGCCTTTTCGTACCCGGCAAGGAACGCCCTGCGATTCAGGTCGACGAACGCCTCCGGGACCCGCGACAGCACCGCCTTTTCGGCGCTTTCCTTCGTCACAACCCCGGTAAGTGCCACCATGGCGCCCAGAGCCACGATATTGGCCACGATGGCCCTGCCTATCTCGTTTTTCGCCGTGTTGATAATGGGAAACCCTACCACGGCGAACTTCCCGTTCGGCAGCTTTTTCACCAGGTCGGAGTCCACCAGCAGGATACCGCCCTCTTTCAGGTCGCGGGAGTACTTGTCGCACGCCTCCTGGGTGAGCGCCAGGAGCGCGTCCACGGTGGTCGCCTTGGGAAAGTCGATGGGCTCGTCGGAGATGACGACCTCGGACTTGGAGGCCCCTCCGCGGGCCTCCGGACCGTAGCTCTGGGACTGCACGGCCTGTTTGCCGTCAAAGATGGCCGCGGCCTCTCCCATGATGATTCCGGCCAGGATCAAACCTTGCCCCCCGGCGCCGGAGAATCGTATTTCATATCTGTTGGCGGACATTACTCTGTCTCCTTTACTGTATGCATTTTAACCTTAGCCCTTTACGCTTTGCCCTTTGCCTTTTGCCCT
>CALABV010000140.1 GCA_937886325.1 uncultured Geobacter sp. | reverse complement strand
ATTCCGGGATATAGACTTGTAACGGGCAAGCTGTTGCACAGGGAGGCTTTTTACAGCGCAAGCAACGAGCTGCTTCTTGCATTGCCTTGTCTTTGGTAAATCCTTGGTCTATCTCATAAAAGGGCTTAATGCGGTTCCCAACCGGCAAAACGGGCAAATGAGTGATTGCGCGTTCTCTGGCTTGATTTCTTGAATTGTATGCCATATTAATAGTCATGTTTAGTTCCTTCATCCCCGGATGCCGTTCAGAATGTAGCCAATCTGAGGCAACCATCAATTTGCTCTATGTCAATGCACTCCCAACAGAGGGCTTGGGGCGCTCATTTTTATCATGTCGCGCAATCTGAAACTATCGCCTGAAAGGGTGTTCGTAATCGCTCAAAGAGGGTATTCCGGGGTGAGGGATGAAGAATGTCGCGCAATGGTGCGGCGCGTGGAGTGAAGAAGGGCGGGAAAGGTGACGTACACGGGGCGCGGCATGCCGCGTCCCGGCATCACACCGTAACAGGTCCCGTCCCGAGGCTAATCAGGTAGGGAGAGGCAACTGACGTACGTGCGGCATAGGATTTGATAATCCTGGCGAGTTCATCCACATTGACATTTTTCAGAACATATCCGTCCGCCCCAGCGTCCATGGTCTCACGGATGTATTCATCATTGTGATACGTTGACAATACAATTATTCTCAGCATCGGCAGGGATCTCCGCAGGACGCGAATGGCGCCGGTCCCGGAGAGCCCGGGCATGTCTACATCGACCAATGCCACGTCGGGAGGGGTTTCCAGAATTTTCTCGATTGCGCTGTACCCGTCGATAGCTTCGCCGATCACCCTTATTCCGTCCGCATCTTCCAGGCTGAGGCGCAGGCCGAAACGGATAAGGGGATGGTCATCGGCTATGAATACCGTGGTGTCTCCCTTCTTGTGCGAATGTGTATTCCTCATAATGACCCCTCTTGCAAAGAGTGACGTGAGCCATATGCGGAACGCTCTGTGGCGGCTTCACAAGGTGAAGCTCTAGCTACCCAAATTTCATTTCGGAAATACTACGCAGAACCCTCTTGATACGGCAGAATAACATGAAATTCGACCCCAGGCGTCCTCTCTCCGACAACCGAACCGGATGGCGTCCGACAGAATATGACCCCCCCATGAGCTTCTATGACCAGCTTGCAAAATGCGAGACCAAGACCGATTCCCCGCCTTCCCAGCCCCTCTTCTGTTTTGACCGTAAAAAACTTTTCAAAGACCGATTCCTGATACTCTTCGGGGATTCCATACCCGGTATCCGCGATTGTTGCCAGGAAGTAACGCTCACCTTTGTCTAGTCGGCTTTGATATTTCGGGGGGACGGACGAGATGAATTTCGGTTCATCGCCCCTGACAATACGCGTCGAGATTAGTATCTTTCCATCGGTGATACTGTAATTGATTGCATTTGAGAGAAGATTTCCTATTGTTCTTTTTATCCGGAAAAGGTCGCAATAGATCTCGATTACCGGTGTCTGAGTTTCAAACGTGACCTCCAGTTTCTTGTCTTCCAGAAAAAGGGCGACTTCTTCAACGCAGATAGAGATCACCTTGTTTATTTCGTAATAATTCCTGTGCAGTTCGAAACGGCCGTTGTCGTCACGGAATATGTCGAGAAAGGCGTTGACCATGCTGCCTAGCTGATCATTGGTATTGATCGCCAACTTCATGATCTTCCTCTGGTTCTCATTGATTTGTCCGAGCCTTTCGGTCGACAGGAGTTCAAGCGTCTTGTTGATTGCCAGGATAGGATTGCGCATATCGTGGGTCAACATTCCCACCAGGTCTTCCTTCATTTTCTCGATCTGCTTCTCTTCCGTGATATCGCGGAGGACGACCACATAGCCGGTTGCCTCCCCATCCTCGTCATTGACCCGCGATATGGAAACCTGGACGGGGAAAGTGGTCCTGTCATTCTTCATTGCCGTGAATTCGGCACGACAATTATCCATCAACCCGCTGTCAAGTTTATCCTTGCACTCTTTAACAACTTCTCCGTTCGCGAGGAAATCAATGAAGGGACGTCCGTAGAATTTCTCGCGCGGGCAGCCGAAGACATCGAAACAGACTTCATTGCTCATGATAATCACGCCGTTCGCGTCAAGAGAAATGATGCAATCGGATACGCTGTTTATCAGTTTGTTCAGATATTCCTTCGACTGCTTCGCCAGCAGCATCTTCTGTATACCCAGGTCGCTGATCGTCTCCGTTATGACCGACATCAGGTTAACAATCTTCCGAAGCCGCGCCCGCTTTACCCGTGGAATTTTCTTGAGCGCCAGCAGGTATCCGTCAACATCCTCGATGCCGATAGCCCTGGCGCGCTCTATTGCTTCCTCGACGGGTATCGGTTCCTCCAGAACCTGCCCTCCGTTAAGGTTGCCGAGATGGTGTCCCTCTACAATGATCGGCGTCGCGCAATCCACCAGTCCCGCGTTCAGACAGTCGTAGACATAAGGCTCCTTATGATTCATCGCCATTTTGCCGCCATAGGCGTCGCTCTGGTAGCACCTGTTTCTGCCCTGCTCGGTAGCACGGCAGTAATTCTTGCAGAATCTGGAAAAATTCGACTCACTGGAAATGGGGCGTCCTTCCGTATCGGCTATTACGGAACCGATCCCGCACGCCTCGTTGACGGCCTGAAGAATCTCGTCAAGTTTTTCCTTTGGTATGAGATCCAGTAATTGAAGTGACTGTTTCATCTGTTTCTTTACCCTTTTCGACCCTGAGAGGAGAAGTGCTCCTACGCTTCCGGCCGGTTACGGCGTATGGCAAGGACACTGACAGTTTTCAATCCAACAATTTGTGATGTTTTGCCTTCATGACCGCATCGAGCCTGCTTTTGGCGTCCATCTTTCTGAATATGCTTTTCATGTGCGTCTTCACCGTCTCAATACTCAGGAATAAGCTGGCGGAAATGTGCTTATTGTCTTTTCCTTCGGCAAGGCATTTCAGAATCTCTTTTTCCCTTCTTGTCAGATAGAAATCATCGTGACCCTTGTCGGTGGCCGACTGTTGCGGGGCAATGCCGAGATCCAGCAAGTAGGGGGATACGATCTCTTTTCCCTCATTGAAGCTGGTGATTATCTCAACCAGGTTGTCCATATCCACCGTTTTCAGTATGTAACCGTTTGCTCCAGCGCTCATGGCCTCTCTGATGTAATGCTCGTCGTTATACGTCGACAAGACGAGTATTTTCATGTCGGGGAGGATCTTTCTGAGAACCCGAATGGCCGCGGTGCCGGAGAGACCCGGCATATCGATGTCCAGGAGGGCGACATCAGGCATGACAGTCTTGATTTTCTCTATCGCATCGAAACCGTTATCCGCCTCTCCAACTACCTTGATATTGTCCTTTGCCTGGAAAGCAAGGCTCAACCCCATGCGAAGAAGCGGATGGTCATCGGCCAGAAAAATCCTGACGGGACCTTGATTATCCATGAAAAACCCTCTCTGAGCAGAAAGACACCTTCAATGAATTCTACAAGAATCACCCTGATAATTTTTCAAACAATATTTTACACTTTTGTAACACAGATCCAAAGAAGAATACTATCACCCAAAAGGGTGGCTTTACTCACTTGAATGCGTCATTACGGGGTCGGTACTGATTTGCTACGCAAACGAATCTGAAGAGATGAATCCAACGAAGAAAAGTGGTGCCCCTAAAACGACGTTCTCACCCGTGAATTCCGACCTTGGAAGTGTAAAATTACCTTACGAATGCACGAAAAAAAACTCCCTCCCCGCACGTGAGCAACGGGAGAGGGAGTACCGCAAAAAATGGGGGGAGGATTGCCTTCACTTGTACGAAGTGAACGGCAAGGGAAGCTTTGCAGACAATTGGGCGCTTGTCCGCTTAAAACACGTACACGATCCTCGCCAGGACGGAATTCGTTTTTGTGGTATTCCTTCCCGTCAGACCATGTTCATACCAGATGTCGCCGGACAACTTCTCGGTCAGAGTGAAATGATTGCCGATACCACCGGCGAGTTCTTCCGAACCGGAAGTCTTCATTCCCGTGGCCTTGTCTTTACCTGAGCCGGTAGCTTGAAAATCCAACTTCAACATCGGTTGGATGTTCTTCATGAACTGATAGGCAAGCACAAGGTTGCCAAAAAACACATCCCCGTTTTCGCTGTGTTTTCCATCCGCATGTGTATCTCCGACAAACTTATAACCGATATCGCCGTCAAGCGTAAAGCCGGCTAGATTATAGTTAGTGCAGAAGGCGATACTATTCGCCCAGGTATGACTGGAGACATCCTTCGTGCCAAAGGGAAGATACAGAAAATACTCTAAACCGGTTGTCAGATTGGGTGTAGGACGAACCCAGGCAAGGAAACCGGTCTGCATGTCAAGTATCCCCGTTGTACTCGTATCATCCTTACCTGAAGTATAGATACCGCCCACCACTGCTTCCCACAGGAAACCGACGCTCGGCAGCGCATCAATTTTGAAGAATCGGGCATACTTTTCAACACTCAGAAATGTATCCCGGGCGCCGCTCTCGCCTTCCCATGACTTTCCTTCATCTCTGTAAACATTGTACGAGAGAAAAGCATTGAATGGTTCGTACTTGACCGGAAGATTGAATTCATTGACTCCAATGACACTGTAGGGAATAAGCCCTGCTTCCGCCTTGCCTGAAACTCCCGACAAACAACCAATAACCAGAGCCGCCGCAATGATACAAGACAGTTTCCGAAATACCAGACGCATAGTAATCTCCCTCATGGTTTATTTTAGTACTGCATTTCAGAGCATCTTCAGCCGTGTGTTTGTAAAAAGCCTTTTCGGGGCACGGCTTGCCGTGCCCCTTTTTCAGATGTGTCTTCCGCTTTTCAACTTTAGCGGGACGGGCCGATCCCGACCCTCCCTTCCGCTCTTGCCATGACGTACATCATCAGAACACCTGTTCGGTACGTGCGATGATATCGTCCTGGATGGCCTTGTCGAGGGAGGTGAAGAAGGCGCTGTACCCTGCCACGCGCACTACCATGCCCTGATAGTTGTCCGGGTGCTGCTGGGCGTCCAGCAGCGTGTCGCGGCCGATGACGTTGTACTGGATGTGGGTACCCCCGCCGTTGAAGAAGGTCTCGGTGACGCCGACCAGGTTCTGGATCCCGCGGTCGTCCTTCAGGGCGTTCGGGTGGAACTTCATGTTCAGCAGCGTGCCGTTGGAGGCGATGACGTGGTCGAGACGCGCAACCGATTTGACGGACGCGGTCGGTCCGGACTGGTCGACGCCGGACACCGGGGAGACGCCGTCTGCCAGCGGTGTGCCGGACTTGCGGCCGTCCGGGGTCGCGCCCACTACCGTGCCGAGCGGCACGTTGGCCGAGACCGGGTAGAGGCCGGGCTGGAATCTGCCGCCGCGCGGGTTGGTGTACTTCTCCACCTCACGACAGTAAATCAGCGCGCCTTCGTGGGCTATCATGTCGGCGTATTCATTGTCGTTGCCGTACTTGGGCGCGCGGTTCTGCAGCATCTGCCGCATGCTTTCCATTTCCACGCCCGCGAAGTCGCTCGCAAGGCCTTTTTTGAGATCGGAAAGGGTGATTGCCTTGTCGTCGAACACCAGCTTCCTGATGGCGGTCAGCGAGTCGCCCACGTTGCCCACGCCTACGCCCTGCGGACCGGTGAAGTTGTAGTGGGCTCCCCCTTCCTGGAGGGATTTCCCCTTGGCCATGCAGTCGTCCACCAGGGAAGAGAGGAACGGCAGCGGCGTGCGCTGGCCGTGGGCGATGTCCACCGCGTTGTCGGAGACGACCAGCAGTTTGACGAAGTATTCCATCTGGGTCTTATACGCCTTCATGACGTCGTCAAAGGAGCCGAAGGTAGCGAGGTCCCCGGTCTCGGGACCGAGCTGCTTGCCGGTGAGGGCGTCGGCTCCGTTGTTGAGCGCCAGTTCCAGGACCTTGGCCATGTTGAAGAACGCGGCGTCGTGCCACCCTTCGGTCTTGCCGGCCACCTGGGGCTCGACGCAGCCGATGATGCCGTAGTCGCGGGCGTCTTCACGGG
>CALABV010000139.1 GCA_937886325.1 uncultured Geobacter sp. | reverse complement strand
ACCGGGGATATCGCCCCTCATACGGACGACCCCCCGACAACCTCAGCGACACCTACAAAACTGTTGCAGCATCTCGTCGAGTCATTTCCGCAGGCCGATCCGGCCAGCGATTTTTACAACGACCCGATAGACGGTAGCGACGCAGTCGATTTCCTCTCGGAGTACATCCCGGAGGTCAGAAACTACATTGACGCCGAGCCACCGAAAGTTGCGGTGGTACTCGACGGTGGTCTGGTTCGCTGCATCGTCAGCGATTGCCCTGAGCGCCTTGCACCCATGGAAATCGTAGTCATCGATTACGACACCGACGGGGACGAGGAGGGAATTATCAAGGTTCCCCAGGGTGGAGACAGACCGCCGGAAGAGGCGTACGCAACCAGGATCGAGGTGACCAAGGCAGTGATTGACATCGCCGCGGTTTTTTCGCAGCTGGAAAGGGGGTGAACCATGTCGAAGTTTGGCTGGAGCTATCCCCCGGGTTGCAGCGGCCCGCCTGATGAACCTGAATACCCCTGTGCCATCTGCGGCAATATGCCGGATGATTGCACTTGCCCGGAATGTGAGGAATGCGGCTCGCAAGGCTGTGTCGATCACCTGAAGTCCGGAGATCTGGCGAATCTGATAAAGACTCTGGACGGCAGGTTGTTCGAGCTGAACAAGGAGGCAAAGCGGAGAGAGACACTCACTCTGCCGTGTCCCATCTGCCAGAAAGTGCAAACAATCGACATATTCCGCGAAGATCCCATCTGGTGCTGCAACCAGGAATACTGGTCGACCGGATGGAGGGAGGTAATCAATGGGTGCTGACAATAGAGGAGGCGTTATCAACTGCGACAAGCGGTGCGAACGTGACCAGGACGCTCAAGAAGAATACGATTGCGTTCGCTGTCCAGGCAAGATGGCTCCCGACCCTGACCTTACTATTTCCAAGACCATTCTTGCTCAGCTCGGCGGTCGGCGCTTCATCGCCATGACCGGCGCCAGGGATTTTATTGGTGGCACGGACTATCTCATGTTCAGGCTGCCGAGAGGACTCGCAAAGAACGGCATCAACAAGGTCAAGATAACCCTCGACTGGACTGACACGTACATCGTGGAAGCCATGAGACTCGGCCCGGTAGCATGCGAAATCCTGGAGAAAGTGGATTTCGTCTATGCCGATGCCCTTCAAAGTGTATTCACGAGCCTGACGGGTTTGGACACACATCTCTAGCCGACCATTTAACCCACAACGGGGAGACAGATCCCCGTGGGGGGGCTGTCTCCCGGAAAGGAGGCACCCAATGGCATATCAGCAATCAGACAAAAGCTGTCGAATCTGCGGCTTCTTCGTCCCGCAGGAAACATCAGTTGGCAACGCTGGCTACTGTTTGTACTTTGATGACACGCAGAAGCTCGGTGAGTCGCTGAAAATCCCTGTCGGAGCCGAAAAGGAAATCGCAGGTCAATGTCGGCACTATTTCCGCAGAGTCCCCGCGATAACTCAGGGGGAGTTCGTCCAGTGGCGAACGAACCTCGAAGTCGCTGCAGGACAACGAGGCATCAGAAGAGCCTTGAACATCATCTCGGTTCTTGCCTTCATTGTAGTCGCTGCGAATCTTTCAGTAAACATCGTGGTGAACTTCTACAAATAACGGAGGAGAAATCATGAAAACAACGAATGAATTACCAGTTATCAGGTCTTGTCCCGACTGCGGGGTAAATCCTGGCGAGCTGCACAACGACTGGTGCGATGTCGAACGTTGTCCAGACTGCGGCGGACAACTCATCAGCTGCGTCTGCGAAGGCGATTTTGTGAAAGCTCGCCTTCCTTGGACGGGTGAATGGCCTGGTGTCATGGAGTGCCGCGAATTCGGATGGTACTCAAAAATGGTTCCCGGCAAGGGTTGGGTGCGCTGCAAAAAAGATGATCCTGGGGCAACCGAAGATCTGAATCGCCTCGAAAAAGAGGCGAAATGGAATAAAGAGCAAGGACGATTCGTTTTGTCCTGATTACTATCAATTACCATTATCCAGTCGGGAGAAGACAGTCAACTCCCGACGGGAGCGATCTGTCCTCTCCCGGCAAAGGAGGAGACAGATGAGCGCGAAATTCGAATACAGAAGGAGTGTGACCCATCGTTGCGGCCACTCTCAGAGCCACACGTTCTTTGCCCGGTGCCGCCAGGAAGCTGATTCCTGGGCGTTCAACCTGAAGAAGGTCGAGTGCGACGCCTGCAGGGAAAAGACAGACAGGATAGCCGCGGAAGCGAAAGCAGCGAACCTTCCCGCCTTGCTGGGCTCACCCAACCAGATTACCTGGGCCAACGCAATCAGGCAGCGTATTTACAACATGCTGTCGAGAACGGACAGGTACCACCATGCAGCCTCATGTTGTCAACACGAAACACAGGCGACGTGGTGGATTGAGAACCGGAAAGCCACCATACAGATAATCGTCGCCCACCTGACGGACAGTGGAAGGAGGGCGGCATGACGATCATCCAGACATTGTTTGGCCCAGAAGAAATTTCGTGGCCGAGAAAGACAATCAGGCTGCGGGTCATCAAGGCCGTTTACGAGCGGCAAATCGTTCGCGAAGACGCTCCTGAATATCTTGTCGAGACTCGGTTCACATCCGCACAACAAGTTTTCGAAATCTTTAAGGAACTTCGCTATGAGACGAAAGAACACTTTATCTGTCTGCACTTGGACGGGAAAAACCGGATCCTATGCATCGACAGAGTCTCGGTTGGAAGCCTGAACCAGAGCATTGTGCATCCTCGGGAAGTGCTGAAAACAGCGGTAATGTCTTCCGCTGCGGCTCTCATCCTGATACATAACCACCCATCAGGAGACCCGGCACCAAGCAGAGAGGATATCGCAGTAACTCGCAGGCTGAAAGAAGCAAGCGAGATTATCGGGATAAAACTACTGGACCACATTATCGTAGGAGACAGCTATGTATCCCTGACGGAAGCAGGAAGTCTATAGGAGGACACCATGAGTCTTTACACACTTCTACGAGCGGCAGAGGACATGGGAGTCCAGCCGCGCAGAGCGGTGTCCATGCGACTCCAGTACCTCATGCCGCAAATCAAAGAACTGAGGAAAGAGGTGAGCACGGCCAGAAAAAGGGTCGCCAGGGCCTTCATGCCACTGGTGCGAACGAAGCACGAAGTATCGTTGGCAATTGCTCTGGCTGATCTCGAGCCTCTCGAAAGGGAGGCTCAGGCCCTTATGGATTTCATCAACGGGAAGGTGAAGGCCGCGGTCAAGACCGGCGCCATCACCCCGGAGATGATTGCCCAGGCGAAGGCTGTGCCTATTTCCCAGTTGCTTGGTGAGAAACCTCAAGGTGGGCTGGTTCATTGTCCGTTCCATGCGGACATGGACCCGTCGGCATCCGTCAGGAACAACTTTTTAATATGTTTCGGCGGATGCCGGCCAAAGGACGGCAGGAAGGGATGGGATACCATCTCGCTTCTTATGGAGCGGGACGGTCTTTCATTCCGTGAAGCCGTTCTGGCGCTCCTTCAATAACAAGTAACGTTACCTTGCGTTACGGGTAGCGTTACATATAAATGACAGGGGAAGTAGGGCGCTTGCGCCTTTCTTCCCCTGCTGCCAGCTCTCTCGCTGCCCAGAGGGCTCCCCGGAGCTTCAGTCACCAGACTGGGGTTGCGGGGAGCCCTCCGGGCTTCAAATCAAATTCAAAGAAGGAGAGAGCCATGGCGGTCAAACTACACAAAAACAGCAGGGATTTCACGCTCAGTTGGGAGGATTTCGAGAAGGCCTTTTATCGAGTCAAGGAACACGAGGAGGTTGACAATATCGATATTCTCAAGAAAGCGGGAAACTGCTGAGTCTCTTCTGACGGAGTTCTGCCGACTCCGTACAGGATAGGGCGGCCTTCGGGCCGCCGTTTTTTTACTTTATTGAGGCTAAAATTAGAATTCTTGACATTGCATCTCATTAAAGTAGAATGCCGTTCTAAAATAGTAACTACATATTTTCCGATAAGAGTAAATCTGGGGTAACCCAGAGACGCAAAGCCCAAGGGTGCGTGAGAGAGGACAGCCGGGTTACCGAAGAAAATACTGCTCACACTACCCACATCTTCGGCCGCTGGATGTGGGTTTTTTGTTAAGGACAAGAAAACATGAAATCAGCTTTATGCGTTTGTCTGACTTGTTTCATGACACAACTTGATTTCATAAATGAAATAGGAGGTAATAATGCCATTAGCTGAGAATTTAATCGGAGATGACTGGACCCATGAG
The DNA here is from genome assembly GCA_937886325.1 of uncultured Geobacter sp. Lineage (GTDB taxonomy): Bacteria > Desulfobacterota > Desulfuromonadia > Geobacterales > Geobacteraceae > RPRC01. The sequence goes on along the minus strand of CALABV010000139.1, from coordinate 9,954 downwards.
ACTGCACGAAAAATAATTCCGATTCTCGTCTGGTGCGCAGAGAACGGAACAAAAATTTCTTATAGCGGATTGAACAATGAATTGGTGGCTCGTGGGCTCGGGCATTCTGTTCATGCTGCAGCTTACGGATACCCGGCTGGAACAGTAGGCGATGCTCTTGAAGAAACCTCGGAAGATTGGCCGGACAATATACCCCCTTTAAATGCATTGATAGTAAACAAATCAACCGGTATGCCAGGCCATGGAGTATCGCAGTATCTGTTGCACTTCAAAAAACCTGGTTCAAAAGTGAAGAAGCTATCGAATGAGGATAGATTTGCTATAGCAGAAGATGTAATAGCCGATGTTCAAGGATATCGAAATTGGCGAAAGCTTCTCAAACATTATGGGATGCAGCCAATCGTTGGCAATGTTCTAAATGCAGTAGATAATACAGAGCGTCAGCCAGTTGCTTTACCAAAGCGTACTCGAATAGGTGGTGGTGGCGTTGAATCTCAAGAACACCAAAAATTAAAAGAGTACGTAAAAAACAACCCTAAACTTCTTAAAGAATTTGGTCGGTTTAATAAAGGAACAAATGAAGTAACCTTGCAATCTGGAGATAGAGTGGACGTCTTTTTTGAAAATGATTTGACTCGGCTTGTCGTTGAAGTTAAGGCTGCAAACGTTGGTTTACTTGAAATAACAAGGGGAATATTTCAGTGTGTTAAGTATAGAGCCGTATTACGAGCAGAACAAAAGGCAGAAGTTCTATTGCCGAACGCAAATGCTGTGCTGATTACTAAACTTAAGTTGACGGCCGAACAACAAAAACTGTGCAAGCGGTTAAAGGTTCCTGTTATTGAACTGGATTGATGCCATGAAAGTCGGGTGTCGGAATAATGCGTTGGGCTTGGGCATCTAGCTCCGGATTTGCTGATGACTCTGCATTAAGGGGAACGGTCGCAGGATGCAAAGCAGATGGAAACCCCATGGTAGGGAGAGGAACGCTTTTTATTTCTACAGATATTAAATGAGATGCATCAAGCAAAAAACAGAAACTGATTGTGGTGTTGCCTGTCTTGCTATGGTTGCAGGATGCAGTTATGACGACGCTATGAGCACAATAGGATTTCCCCAAAATGCTAAAGTCTACTATATGACTGATAAAAGGCTTGAGAAGGCTCTTCAACAACTGTATCCTAAATGCCGCGTCGAACGAAAAAGGTTTTCAAGTTGGGCCAAATTACGAAAAAACAATAACTTAATAGCTATTGTCAAGACGAAGTCGCCGCGGAGAAAAGACCCTCATTGGCATTGGGTTGTATTTGATGGAGAAATCGGTGAAGAAGCTATTTTGGACCCAAAACCTACAAAATCAGATCGAATAACTGATTTCAGGGGGGTACACGGATATGGCCGATATTTAATCATACATTTAATGGATGATTATGCATGCCCTTAACTGGAATCATAAACGTAAGGAGTCTTATATGGAACTGACAGTAAAAGACTTGAAAGCTGGCATATCCTATTGGAAAACAGAAAAAAAGGATATATGGCCTAAAGACTTTCACAATAAAGCTTATGCTGAATTGTACGCTTTAAGGGAGAATGGATTAACGATTGATTGGTGGAAAGGCACCGTAGATCGATTATGGATGTGGAGAGCGATACGGCCAAAAACAAAAAATGATATAATGCTAAAGGGAAAAAAAGATCTTAATAAATTACAAAATTATTTTTATGAAATACAAAGCAAAGTTGAAGGTGAACCCTGTTTTGCTGACTTTGAATGGAATCAATTAGAAGATTTATATAATCATCTTTCTAGCATTAAGGAAACAAAAAAAAGATCGCCAGTATTTCCAAGCAAGCTTGGGCACTTTATTTTTCCTAAACTATTCATTGTAATGGACCGTGCTGCCACTGGGATAAAAGCATATGACGAGTATTGGATATCTTTAAAAGATGCATGGAATAAATTCGAGCAAAAAGATACTGCAAAAAATATGTTGAATAAAGAAATTTGCCGCAAACCCTCGGTCCCGTTGACACTCAATTACCCCCTAGAGATTAAAATCATAGAGCTTTGTTCTATCGGAAGTAAGTTAAGAGGATCCTAAGTTTGATACTTGGGTCAGTTTCCATTTGGGGTGACTAGCACAGGATGAAAAGCAGCTGGAAATAAAAGCCAGAAGGTACATTCGTCATCAGCTAAACACATTGCAAACTGTAATATGGTTCATTGAATATATTACTCGGGCAGCTAAGCATGTTTATGTGGAAGCGGCTTTATCCGCGATTATCTCGCCAGAAGGCGCTCCTACATTGAGCTATTTAACCGCCACCGTAATAACAAGGTGTAAGCTTATCTTTTTGTTCTTACTTCTGCCTTCTTCTCCAATACTTCTAGCAACTTTACCATGGCCAACGTATCCTGCCGACAATACTGAAGAAGCGCATGCCTCAGCTTGACAAGCTCTTTCGGCTTGCCCACAAGATCGCACATTTCATGGTACGCCTCCATGGCCTCGCCCCCTTCACCGATTTCCAGCCCCTCATACGACATTCCCGAAACAAACGCCGGAAGTACACTCTTAATGGAGTGCGATCCCTTCTGCTTCCATGAATATATGGACCGCTTCTGAAAGGGTTCCATAAGATCAACAATGCTATCGATTATCGCCTGTATTTTCTTCTTTTTGCGGGGGAACTGGATAGCCAAGTTCTTCAATTTATCGATTTCGAAGGATTTGTTGTACACGAGGACACAAGCGCCTTCCGGGATGTCTTCAAGCATCCGATCCAGGAAATCCTTGCGTGGGTCAATGCCAGGTTGCGCCAGAAACTCTACATGGTGAAGCTTTCCGCTCTTCTTTTTCATGTAGTGCAAAGAATATTGGAACGGAGCCTGCTGATACGGGCGCAGCCCGTCATAGAGAGGAACCGCCGATGTGAACGTCTCGAAATCCAGAAAACAGAGGGGATACCAGAGCCGATCCAGGAATTCGCGGACCTCTTTCCTGTTCACGACGACCTTCTTGTTCAATGCCGCCTCGGCCTGTTGCCTCTGCTTCCCTTTGAGCGAGTCCAGCGGGACATCCTCAAGCTTAATGATCCCCTTCCGGTAAAGGTCGAATTTCTTCACCCCGTTCCCGGCCAGGTCAAACACGGAATCCTCCGGGATGTGGGCCCAGCAATGCCCCTCGAAATCACAGGGGTACGGATCTCCGCAATGCGGTCCGATGTCAATTTTCGGCTCTTCTCCTCGCAGCATCCGTTTCATGCGGCCAATCTCTTTCCTTACTCCTGCCTGCCGCGTCTTGGTATCACTGGTCACATTCACGATGGAAAAAAGACCCTGGATATCAAGATCACCGTCGCGCACATACTCCCGGTTGAGATGGACACTGCAGGCCTTGCTGACAGGGAGACCGGCACCGGCGATGACGTAATACTGTACGTCCACGTCATGCTGGTAAATGTCTTTGACACCATTGCTGGACTTAATCTCGTACAACTCCCAGCCACTCCTGCCCTTGCGGAGGATGTCGGCCTTTATGAAAACACCGTCGTGGATAAACGCCGCTTCATAGATGACCTTCGACGTCTTTACCGCCTCTCGGGTCAAGCGGATCTGTTCATCAAGGGATACGTTCTCAAAGGGAATCAATGTGCCGCCGGGAAAGAGCCGCCATGCCAGTTCTCCGATTTCATGTCCTGATTGGAAGCGGGCACGGGTTGCCGCGTCAGGTTCCTCGCGCAGCTCGGGGCAATGGGTCAGAAGCCAAAGTGACTTGTGGCAACAGATTCCGCGGGTGTACCGGGACTTGCTGAGCGTATGGTTTGGTTTTGTCTGAGGCATGGGTGATTACTCCATGGGGAGGCGCCGACACGGAAAATGATCATCAATGAAATCATCACTCATAATTCATCGGTCCTTTTTCAGCTAAATTAAAAAAACTGTCAAATCATTTTTCCTCGCAACGGCGCATCCGGCGTTTCAGTTGCATCGCACCTACATGCTCAGTCCAGAATTACCAGCACAATGCACACGATCCAGACGACAAAATAGGCGCTGCTCTGCTTCAGTATCCTGGACCGCTTGAAGAGGTAGACGGGAACGATCCAGGAAGAGCCCATCCGGGAGGTGTCGTGCCCTGCTTTTTGCAGCCTCTTTTCGTCCAGAGAGGAGAACCCGATGTTCAGTGCCAGTGTTACCGCAGTCCCGGTCAGGGGAGGAGGCGCAGAGATCATTTCCCTGAAACGTGTCTCCTCCAAAGGCTTCCAATCGCCAAACTCCCTGTTCCATACCCGAGAACCATAGCCCAGTACTCCGGACGCAACCAGATCGGTAACCGCCATCCCGTCTACAGGACCTTTCCTTTCCCCTTCGATTTCGTAAACCATTCCGTTGAATTCTGACCCTCTGCCGGATTTACCATAATTTTCTCCTCTCTCAGGAAGAATTTCCCTTGAAAAAATTATTCGAGACTCTATACTACACAGGTAATGCGTCAAAATATGACGCTTAAAGAGAGTGTTATGGAGGGATGCTAATGGATTCACTGTACCGGCACTGGTTGATTCTTCGGATGATCCCGAGAAGGAGAGCTGTTGGCGTGAACGAAATACGAAGCCGCCTTGCCACAGAGTTCAACCTGGACAAGCAAGCCCGCATGATTCAACGGGATCTCGTCTTTCTCTCCAGACTCTTTCCACTGGAGAGCGATGGCAGGAAACCATCCGGGTGGAAATGGAAAGAAGAATCGAGCGCATACGACATTCCCAACATGGATCCCGTGACCGCTCTGACGTTTAAGCTGGCAGCGGAGTATGTTGGCAAAATGCTCCCCCGAGGCATTCTCACAGCCCTTCGGCCGTATGTCCGCATAGCTGAAGAACGGCTCAGACAGATTGCGCCCCCCAATTTGTTGTCCTGGCCTGACAAAGTGCGGGTTGTATCGCCCAATCTCACTCGCGTCCCCCCTCACGTGCCTGAAGAAATATCCGAGATGGTCTATACCGCCTTGCTGGAAGGACGAAGATTTACCGCCAGATACATAAGAATGGATGAAGAAGAAAAATCGTATGACGTGAGCCCCCTCGGGATGGCCTTCGTGGACGGATTGACATACCTTGTGGCCACGCTCAACGATTACGACGACCCGATACTGCTTCTTTTACACCGGGTACGTGAGGCGTCTCTGCTGGAAACGACTGTCAACGTCCCGGAAGGCTTTGACCTTGACAGGTACATTGCCGAAGAACTCTCATTTCCGGTCGGTTGGGATATAAAACTGAAGGCGCTTTTTTGTGAAAGGAGCGATATCCTCCGACTGCGGGAGTCTCCAATAGCAGAAGATCAGCGGATCAGGGAACTGAAGAACGGAAAATTCGAAATCACGGCTACGGTGGCCGACAGCTTCCAGTTGCGCTGGTGGCTCAGGGGGTACGGGGAAAGAGTTGAAGTCCTGAGCCCGAAAAAGTTGAGGGATGAGTTTGCTATGGCAGCGCGGAAGCTGTCGGAAATCTATCATCCGTCCCAGTAACCCCTTTTTTACCGGAAATATCAAGCCTGCATGAGTCCGCGGCAGACCGGGACGTTATCAAAAATAAGACGTCCCGGGTTTCCATTCTCAATCCATGTCTCCTTCTGACCTATCGAAATCTCATCACATTTTCCGCATGCCTTTCTTTTTTGTATCCTCATATCCCCCCACAGTAAGCGTCACATTTTGACGCATGACTATGTCATAGTGAATCCATATCACACCAAGGAGGTTCACCATGGCACGCACGGCGGTTGAAACAGCGAACGTTCTATCCCTTATGTATGACGAATCATTCGGCGGCGAAGATATGGAAATGTTCCGTATCGGATGGGCCGAGCTACGGAGCCTGGCCGGTGTTCCCAAGCTCACGGACGATTATCTGGCTCGCATGAACAGGTGTCTGGCGGAAATGAACTATGCCCTTATTCCCTTCAATGATTTCCTCGTTTTGGCCATGCAGAGCGACTTTGCCGGAAAGCGACAGGTACCGGCGCGTCTCCTGGAACAGAACCTGGAGGATGATGAGGACGAGTTTGAGGTCGGCGAGGATGAGGGGCCTTCCGGGGAGGATGATGAGTGATTGAGCCTATTGAAAGGCAACCTCAGCGGTCAGTTTTCCCGGGCGAAGTGAAGAATGGGAGGCCTCATGGAAACTCAGATAAAAACGTCAGCAAGCGGCCTGAAAATCAAGGTTGTCGGAATTGGTTGTCTGGGAATTAGAGCAACAAATAGAATGGTTGAGTCACTATTACAGGGGGATGAGATTATTGCAATAGGGGCGTCGGCATTCGCGACAAGTAAATCCAAGGCCTCCCATAAAATATGTATTTGCAGAAAAATACGGGGAACAGGAACCAGCGGAAATATAGATATTGCACGCAACGAAGCGTATGCGAGCAGAGATCTCATTCGCAAGCACCTTGGCAAGTCTGATTTGGTAATCCTTATTGCCGGCCTTGGTGGTGGTACCGGTACCGGGGCCACACCAGTCATCACCAGGCTGGCAAAAGAAACCGGCGCCTTGGTGCTTGTTATTGTCACCTTGCCGTTCGAGCGGGAAGGGCGGATTCGTTTCCTGAAAGCCCGGCAAGGAATTCACGAATTGAAAAAACTTGCGGATTGCCTTGTCGTGATTTCAAACGACCGACTTATTGAACTTTCCCGCAAAAGGATTTTCTCTCTGGAAGCGTTTTTATCCGCGGACGAAGCTGCGGATCAGGTGGTCAGAGCGATAGTTGAACCAATTGCAAGACAGGATTTGGAGAATGCTGAGTATGCTGAATTTAAGGCAAGGGTAACATCGGGAGGTTTTACGATCCTGGGTTTTGGAGAGTCCTCTTCCGATAGGGGCGCAACTGAAGCTGTAACAAGGGCACTCGATAATTCGCTTCTGGAGGGTTCTGATTTCCAACGAGCCAAAAGCGTATTCATCTGCTTTTTCCTCAGTCATTCGCTGTCAGACTTGGAGATTGAAGATGCTTGCAGAATGGCTGATAAAAGGCTTACCCCTGAGACGCCGGTGATAGCGCGCATTGTTATAACTGACGAAGGGCTGGAAAATGTCCGAGCAATTGTGTTTGGCATCGGAATCGATGTGCCGGAACATCTTGAGGGTAAGATGAAATACCATCCGGAAAGACGAGGGCCAAGAGGGAGCTTGTTTTATGATGCTGAACAGACCAATATTCCTGCATTCCTACGAAAAAATCCGTCCAACGAGCTCGTTCAATACTACTTCAGCGGTAAAGAGAGACTGGACAGGAGGAAAGAAGAGGCCGATTGTCATTCGCTAATGCCTTCGAACTCAGGTAATAGCAGCAACAATCTGAAGGAGGGAAACTAATGTCAGCCAACGAGGAAGAGCTCGAATGTCAAATGGTAATCAAGATCATCGGAATAGGGGGGAAAGGAGCGAAGGCCGTAGGCAAGATGATCCACTGCGTCCAAAACGTGGAATTTTTTGTAATGACTGAGGAACTGGACGCAATCCATTATTTGAGCAGCTGCGGAGAAAAGAGGCCTCTCAGATTTGTCGCCGGCGAGAGCGTAGTCGGAACCGACAGCGCGCATGGGATTGCGGTGGAAGATTCCTTTGTGGAGGTTGTCAGAGATACCGATCTGGTTTTTGTTGTTACCGGCATGGAAGATTCAGCGGTTGCCGATATGTCGGTCGATTGCGTCCGTACTGCGCGTGACGCCGATGCATTTACCATCGCCGTTACAGCCGACATGTGGAATAGGGAGAGGGAGGTATCTCGCCTTCCTTACGAAGTGGATTCGTTTCTCTGCATCTCACTCAACAGCCTGATGCCGTTGGATGATAATACCCCTCAGATTCTGTCCGAACCGGCACTTGCCGACCACCTCGTGCGACATGCCGTAGGGCGCATCGTGCAATGCGTGACCGAACGGAGCTTCATCTGCCTGGACTTTGCCGATATAAAGGTAGTCCTCGGCGACGGCGATTATACGTATCAGGGGATCGGGATTGCGGATGGACCCGAGAAAGGAAAGGATGCAGCCTCACGAGCAGTTCAGGGCATCTCGCGGCAGGGCATGGACATACGACTGTCTGACGGTATCCTGGCAATCGTTGAAGGTTCCACCAACATGACCATGGATGACTTCGAGGCGGCTGCGCGCGTATTTAACGACATGCTGCCGGAAGAGACCAATGTCGTGTTAGGGTGTTATTTTGATGATGTTTTTGGAGGAAATATGAAAGTAACTGTATTTTCGTCTTACTCCAGCGGAAAGATGCAATAGAATGTCGCGCTTTGAAGACCACTGTGCTGAATCGCTCCGGATATTTGGCGAGGCTTTCGAGAATGTTCACCTCTGGCTGGACGAATTAGCGGGAACGCCGGAATACGGCTTTCACCACAGGCGGAAGCGTCACCACGAAGCGGGAATCCGGGAGGCGGCGGATCTGTTTGGCGATGGGGCTCAAGAAGCAGCCCGTGGGCATGTCATCTCGGATTTGAAGGAGGAAGGGTGGACGGAGAGTGACCGCTTGCCGATAGATGAATCTGATTACGTACGGCTGGGGTTGTTCTGAGTTGCGGTGGTGGCGCGTCCTGAAGGAAAGGCCTGTGTGATAGCGATGGCTACCAAGCTTGTTGCGGACTGACGTACTGATACATTCGAAATACGGAGATTATGGATGACAAGAAAAAAGTCGTTCGGCGATTTCAAAATGTTGAGAGGATGGCATGAACTCCGCACGGACGGACCTCGAATTACTCTTTCGTATGATTTCAGGTCAACCATCCATGCACTATGTGCCGGGCAGAAAGCAGTACTATGTTTACACCCCATCGAAAATGGAGCGTATGAAGTTACCGCGCATGTATCGGTCCCGGAAGATATCGAGCCTTCTTGCCTTATCAGGCATATGGACAATAGGGGAAGAATCCGTCTGCCGAAGTCACTTTGTAACCTGTTGCGAGAAGAAAATTCCAGAACGGTAATGCTTGCGGGCGAGCTCGATCATTTTTCAATTTGGATTCCGGCGAGGTTGAAGGATTCACAGAGGCAATTCGACGAAGAATTCCCCGTTGAAGGCGCTGAATTTGTAGGGTTGTTTCCTGATATGCAAAATCCGGAGTAAACTGGACACCCAATCCGGTGTCAACTGGACACTGAATCCGGAATTGACTGGACAGTCAATCCGGTCATAACTGGACAGCGAATCCGGTTTTAATTGGACACTTTTTTGCTGGTTTCCGGATTCCGTGTCCAGTTATGACCGGATTCCCTGTCCAGAAAAAACGGATTGTGCATTGTATCGAGTCATCCGTGAACATAGCCTTCCATCCAGCAACCACAGGTGGCGGTCCTGAACGCCTGGCCAGCGCACGAGACGGCCGACCGCTGCTTGGCCCAGAGTGATGCTTCTTTTTCACGGTAACTCCCGCTCGCCTCTCGAAAGCGAAGTGGTACGGGAAAAAGTAGTTCAAAAAAGCGACTGCTGCAACTCTACTTCGCCCCTCGAATCCACAACCTCGTATCTCTCCGGTCGCCATCGAACATCGAGTCGCTGTGCCCGGTCTTCGTCAAGCAGCAACCTCACCTCCGGACAATGCCTGTTGATGAGCTTGCCGACCAGGCCGGAGTGGCAGAGGAAGGTGCCTCCGGTCTTGACGGCCACCCTCGTTTCCTCCGAAAAAGGACACCAGCACAGAAGGAGAACCGGACCAGGAGCACTCATGAGCGAGTCAAGCCAGTCTTTGACTTCCTTCCACCTGGATGCCAGAGCCTCCCGGTACAGCTCAGCGAATCGTTCAGCTACGCCAGCATCTCCTATTCGGAGACGGTGGCCGTGGGCATCCTCCGCAGCAAGGAAGCGAAGTTCAGGAAACTCGAACCCGGCTGGCTGGAAGCGGCAGATAGAGTATTTCTGACCCTGCATGCGGCG
>CALABV010000138.1 GCA_937886325.1 uncultured Geobacter sp. | reverse complement strand
CTGATGATAGGGCCTCCCGGTTCCGGCAAGACCATGCTTGCCCGGCGGATTCCCGGCATCCTGCCGCGCATGTCCTTCGACGAGGCCATCGAGACCACCAAGGTTTACAGCGTCATGGGAATCCTGGAGCGCGATCGGGCGCTCATCACCCAGCGGCCGTTCCGCTCGCCCCACCACACCATCTCGGACATCGGCCTCATCGGAGGAGGGAACACCCCCCGACCCGGCGAGGTCTCCCTTTCCCACAACGGCCTGCTGTTCCTGGACGAACTCCCGGAATTCAAGAAACATGTGCTGGAGGTGCTCCGCCAGCCCCTGGAAGACGGCCGGGTAACCATTTCCCGCGCCCTCACCTCCATCACCTACCCGTCACGCATCATGCTCGTTACCGCCATGAATCCCTGCAAGTGCGGCGGCAGCTCATCGAATCCTGAGAGCTGTTCCTGTACCCCGCGAGAGATTCACCAGTACCGTTCCCGCATATCCGGACCTCTCCTCGATCGCATCGATATCCATATCGAGGTTCCGGCGGTCAGGTATCGCGACCTTGCCGATCGCGGCGAAGGGGAGAGTTCCGCGGAGATAGTGAAGCGCGTGGAGAAGGCGCGGGAGGTGCAGCGTGAACGTTTCCGGGGAACGAAGGTCCACTGCAACGCGCAGATGACCCCGCGCCAGATCCGGAAGTTCTGCGAGCCGGACGCTGCCGGTCACCGGCTTCTGGAACTGGTCACCGAACGGCTCGGGTTTTCGGCCCGCGCCTATACCCGTATCCTCAAGGTGGCGCGCACCATCGCCGACCTGGAGGGAAACGAATCCATCCGTGAGCAACACCTTGCGGAGGCCATCCAGTACCGGAGCCTGGACCGGAAAGGGGTGTAGGCAAATCAGTCTTCCGTGTCGGATGAGAGTTTCAGGGAATGAACTCGTGGTTTCGGCTTGACAGCATGGAGAATTACTTTATTATTCTCAAGTACTTATAAAATCAGGCGCTGTTTTTTCGCCTGAAAAATATCTTGACATCACGGCTTTCCATATGGTTACGCCGTGTTTCGGATACATGACATGAAAAGCCCGACCATCATCGTTCAGCTGATTCATATACAGGGCCCCAGAAAGGGTGAGATCCAGGAATTTTCCGAAGGGGTGGTCTCCATCGGACGCCACCCCTCGTGCAATCTCCTCTTTCCCTCCGACCTGACCATCATCTCGCGCAGGCATGCGGAGATACGGCGTGACGGCAATCAGTTCCGGCTCATCGACAGCAGCTCCAACGGAACCTACGTGAACGGGAAAAAGGTTACGGAATGCATTCTCCGGGAAGGAGATGTCCTGGAATTCGCCGATGGCGGACCGAAGGTCAGTTTCCTCACCAAGATCGTCGACAGCCTTCCCGTGCCTGAAAAGCCCGTTCAGGCGCCGGTCGCCGGCCCGCGTCCCGTGGAGCCTCGGGCTCCGCTCGGAAAGGAAATCAACGAACAGCCATGGATGAGCAGCCCTGAGCCGCCGGCGCAGGTACCGCCGGTTGTCGAACCTCCTCGACAGCTCCGTCCCGAGCCCGTGCCCGTGCCCGAACCGCCTCCCGCCGCAGCGCAAAGAGTCTCCGCGCCCCTCGTGATCCAGTACGGGCCCACCATCCGTTCCTTCAGGGAATTGCCGGTCGTCATCGGCAGAAATCCGGGGTGTGATTTCGTGCTTGAGTTTCCGGGGATCCTGGATCGGCATGCCCAGATATTTCACAGTCAGAACAGGTATTGGATCAAGGACCTTTCCGGACAGAAGATGATACTGCTGAATGGCATTCCCCTGGACCTCCAGGCTGCGCTCAGCCCCAACGACCGCTTTTCGCTGGGACCCCGGGGCCCGGTTTTTTCCTTTCTCGGCGAAGGGCGCATCATGGAGGTCCTTGATGCGGAAAGCGAGGCGTCGCCGGATCCCGGCGCGAGAAATGAAGAGGAACAGGTCCGGATGGAGCGGAAGGAAGAAAAGAAATCCGGCGGCTTCTGGTCCCGCCTGACAAAGAGATAGCCATGGCGCCGTTTCCCGACGAATGTGAGGTCTCTTCCCTCCTGCCGTACCTCCGGCGTGACGCCCTCGTGCGGCTGTGTCTCACGAGCCCTGATCCGTCTGTGGCCGAAGGCGGGTACCCGTTTTTCGTGCTCGATGACTCGGATCCGACCACGAGACTGGTGTCGGGCAGGTTCGTGACATCCGGCGGGAGCGTCCTGAAGAGGGTTTTCCTCCTCATGCAGAGGGATGCCTACCTTCCGTCGAATGATGCGCCCTGGCCCTTGGCCAATCCGGACGTGGACGCCGCGTGGCGGAAGGCATTTTCTCTGTACCAGGAGGAGGGGGAGCGAGCCCCGTCCCTGGTTCTTGCCGGGCAGACCGGGCCGGAAGGTGATTTCCGTCCCTTTTCATCGCTGTTCTACTGCACCGCTAGGGACGTTTTCTTTCATCCTCCCTGTCCCGTGTGCGGCCGGCCGCTCCGCCTGTGCACGGACGATACGGTTCTCGCGCTCGCGGGACTCCAGCCCTATTCAGCCTCCATGTACCGCTACCTGTACTGCGGGGTGTGCTGTACCCCCGGCGACTCCCCCTTCTATGCCTACGAGACGGATCATGCTTCACCTGCTACCCTTCAGGATCGTCGTGCCCTGATCAGGGGTTTCGCGTCCCTGGACGCGACCCGGGCGGATGCCTCCTTTCCCTGCGCCGACTGCCCGGAGCGTCAGGCGTGTTTCGGTCCCTCCTTCGCGGCCGGTTCGCGCATCGTTCCCTTTTCCTTCTATCCTTTCCACGTGCTGGTCTTTGACGCGTTCGACCTGAATTCCCGCGACTTTCTCTCCCTTGTCGCGGGCGCTTCCACCGGCGAGGTGAAAGAACGGCTCCATCCGCTCCGGGACCGGGCCCGCATCGACTGTATTTCCGTTCTCCATGGGGACGCCCCCTCGGGAGAAACCCTGTTCCCCGTAACCGATGAGCGTCACTTTCTCGAAGTCCTGTACCTGAAACTTTCCTTTCTCGACGATGCGCTGCGCCACTTTCCGGAGGACCATCTCGAACGGTGTCTTTCCCTGGACGCCATCTGGGTGAAGCTCCCGGAACGGAGCGACAGGCTTCCTGCCTGGTGGAATTTCGGGACAGGGACTCTCGACATCATCAGGCCGAGGCCCGACTGCTTCCCGAATTCCGCCGCCTCCTTCAAACCCCTCCTCCATGCCGGACTGGTCTGGTTTTCCGCCCTGCTCGTCAACAGACGGCAGGGCGATCGGGACGTGTTCCGGGCACTGGAAATCGAAGTGACGGGCTGCGCCGGTTCCCTATCCGCTCCGTGGGAGCGCCCCGATACCGGAGCGGTGTTCCTGCCGGAAAATATCTTCTGGGATCCTGAAGCCGTGCGGGTTTCTTCCCTGTGGCATCCCCTGTGGGGGCGGGCGCTGGAGGTCGGTTTCGAACTGGTGCGCGCGGCTCTTTCTGGAGAGCGGCTCCGGCCCGGAGAGACCTTTTTCGAGGAGCTGACGCGATTGAGGTCCGAGGTGCGGGCCGCGCTGTTCGGCGCCGTTCCCTGCCCGGCGGAAGAAGTCGACATGGCGACTCCTGTTCCCGATGATCGGATCGTGCATGACGCCCTGCTGCGCATCGCCGGGAAATTGCGTGACCGGGCGGAAGTCGTGAAGCCGCCTGTGCCGCCCCGGGAAAAGGATGAGAGCACGGAAACCGTCATCCTGTCCGCCCGGCCGGAAAAACGGGATTTTCCCGGTATCATGGATACTGACGAGTTCATGGAGACAATCATCCTGTCACCCAACGGGGCCCGCGAGCGCATCCCCTCTCCTCCGCAGGTTCGCGCATGCGAGGAAGAGGTGCCGGAAACGCTCATCATTCCGGCCGGGCAACGGACGGCAGGGGATGGGCCCGCGGAACCTTCGGAGCCGCCTTCCTCTCCGGAACCGAACGACACGCAGGAAAACGTGCCGCCCGAAGAGGATCTTCTGTCGGAAACCCTCATTCTGGCGCCCCGGAAGATTGATCCGAGAATGAAGGGGGCAAAAGGGAAAAATGGCTCGTGATCTGACGCTGGAAAATCTGGAAAAAGGGGTCCGCGCATCGCTGGTCCCCGGCGAGCGGGACATGGAGGCTGCTCTCGAGCGCTACCTGGAGGTAGAGCTCGGCGACCTCCCTCTCGGGGAAAGAGCGGCCCTGGTGGAGCGGCTTGCCCTGCGCTTCGCGGCTCCGGCACGGGGGGCCGTCTCCCCGTCGAACCTTGACCCGGAAGCCGTGGCGAGGCTGTTGTCCCTCCTCCTCGGCAAGGATATCCCGTCAACGGTGACGGACGCGGGGGACGCGCCGGAGAAGTTCGCCCATGCGCTGAATACGGTGTTCGATACCCTCAACCGGCTTATCGGTGTCATCAACACCACCTTTTTCGGCAGAAGGCCCGAACTGGAGACCATTCGCCAGGTCATCGGCTCCCACATGGGCGACGGGGAAGGGGAGGCATCCCTGACGTCCTACCTGGAGCAGATCCAGCAGGCATTCCTCATCGCTCATACGGCCTTTCAGGAGTCGTCGCGGGAGATCGTGGGAGAGATCCTCTCCGAGCTTGCTCCGGAGGCCTGCGAGGCGTCCGTCGCATCGGGGCTCAAGATTGGGCCCATGCGGAAAGCGGAGGCCTTTGAAATCTACCAGCGGAAATATCAAGCCTGCAGGCGATGGATGGATTCGGGCGGGTATACCGAAAAACTGCTCAGAGAATTCGAGAAGAACTGCCGTAAAGCAGGTATAATGAAAGAAGGCTGAACCATTTACGCCGTTACGAAAGGAGCATGCCATGAAAATATTCACCACTCCGGCCCTACTGTCTTTACTCTTGCTGTGTCTCTGTTCCTGCTCCCTTTTTTCCTCCAAGGACAAGGGAGGCGACGGCGTCAAACCGGCCATCCCCTACGAAAAGGAGTCGATCGTCCTCAAAATAAAGAGCGATACCCAGTTGAACCTTTTCCAGGGGCAGCCCCATTCGCTTGCCCTCTGCACGTACCAGATGAAGGATCCCAATGCCTTCAACCAGCTGACGGATGAGAAGAACGGTCTCTCCCGGCTCATGGAATGCGAGAGGTTCGATGCGAGCGTGCTGTCGAGCAAGCGGATCATCGTGCATCCTTCCCAGCAGTTGAAAGAAGTGCGGGATCGGGCCGAAGGGGCACGCTATCTCGGTTTCGTGGCAGGCTACTATCCCCTGGAGAAGAGCCGGGTGATTCTTCTCTACCCGCTTCCGTACCCGAGCTCCAAGGGAGGTCCGAAGGAACTGGTCATTAATCTCGACCTGGGCCAGCGGCAGATTCAGTTGATCAGATGATCCTGAATCCGTGACGCCTTCTCGCCTTCGCCTTCGCAGAACGCCTCGGTTTCTTGCATGCCTATGGAGTGAGGCGGCGCGACGAAGGTCTGGCGGAGTAACAGGTGTGAAACCTCGTCAGCGACGATGAACCCCGGCATTCTGCTCGACTCGGCGTTCAGGCGTCACGGGTTCAGGATGAGAGTGAAAGGGTTCCGTTCGAAGAACCGGCCTTTGATTTCGACGTGATTTGAATTGATTGGGGATATGCGTATGGATATGGAGAGACCCATTTTCTGGCACCAGGGGCTGTTTCTGCAACCCCAGCACTTTCAGCTGACGGAGCGCTGCACCTCCGCGCTCTTCGTCCCCTTGTACGAATATCTGGCGCCCTATTGCTGGGGGGTCGGCGATATGGAGATCCACACGGCGTCCCTGGGCGCGCGGACCTTCACGGTGACGAAGGGGAGTTTCGTGTTCCCGGACGGCACCCATGCGGCAGTGCCGGAAAACGCGATCCTTGAGTCGAGGCGCTTCCAGGATGCCTGGATCGAGGGAGGCAAACCCCTGACCGTCTACCTGGGTCTCAAGAGGTGGAACCCGGAAGGGGAGAACGTATCGGTGGTCGAGAAGGCGGATTCCCTCCAGCAGGTGACCACGCGCTTCGTTTCCCCGGCCGACGCCGAGGAGTGCCGGGATCTTCACGCCGCCGGCCCCAAGGCGGTGGTGAAGCGCATGCAGTATGTGCTCCGCATCTTCTGGGAGTCGGAAATCGACCAGGTGGGGGACTACCTGCTGCTGCCCGTGGCGCGGCTGGAGAAGAACGGGGACGAGGTTACCGCTTCGGAACGGTTTGCTCCACCCTCACTCACGATTTCCGCTTCCGAGACACTGCTCAGGATTGTCAGGGAGATCCGCGACCAGCTGGCGTCCCGCGGACGGCAGCTGGAAGAAATGAAGCGGCAGAGGGGGATCCAGACCGCGGAGTTCGGGTCCCGCGACATGGTCTACCTGCTGGCGCTGCGCTCCCTCAACCGCTACATCCCGCAGCTGGCTCACCTCACGGAAACGAAGCAGGTCCACCCGTGGCTCGTGTACTGGCTTCTGCGCCAGATCGTGGGCGAGTTTTCCACCTTTTCCGAAACGGTCACCGTGCTGGGTGAGGTGACGGAAAGCGGCGAGCGGCTGCTTCCGGTCTATGACCACCGCTCCCTGGGCGAGTGCTTCCTGGCGGCGCAGTCGCTCATCACCCGGCTGCTGGACGAGATTACCGCGGGTCCGGAATATGTGCTCCAGCTCCTCTACGACGGCACCTACTTCGCCGCGGAGATGAAGCCCGCCCATTTCGAGGGCCGGAACCGCTACTACCTCGTGCTGCGGACCGAAGAAGACCCGAAGATGGTCATCCAGTCCATGTCGCTGGCAGCCAAGCTGAGCACCCGGGAGCACATGCCGATTCTCATCGCCCGGGCGCTGCCGGGGATTGGTCTCGAACATCTTCCGGTCCCGCCCCAGGAGTTGCCGCGCAGGGCCTTTTCCGTCTATTTTTCCATCGACAGCCACTGCGACCAGTGGGCCATGCTGGAGAAGACGAAAAATATCGCCCTCTACTGGGACAAGGCGCCGGAGGACCTGGAGATCGAGCTGATGATCGTGGGCAGGGGATGATTCGGAAGGGTAAAAAGTTAAAAGTAAAAAGTGAAAAGTAAAAAGTTAAAAGTGAAAGCCCCCCTTGTGGCTGAAGGTGGGGAAGAGAAGATGGTGAATTGGAGATGTCCATGCATTTGACCGACTGTTTCATGGAATTGGTTACCTATGTGGTCTACTTCCGGAAGAACGCCGCTTCGCGGCAGCCTCCCTTCGAGCAGGTCAGGGCCGATGTCCATCGCCTGCTCTCCCAGAGCGATGCCCTGGTGGCAAAGGGGATGTTCCCGCGGGAGGAGTACGAACAGGCCCATTTCGCGGTGTGCGCCTGGGTGGATGAGACCCTGCTGGCATCGGCGTGGGAGCACCGGGTCCTGTGGCAGCGGGAACAGCTGCAGCGCGTCTTCTACAACACCACCGAAGCGGGCGAGGAGTTCTTTGACCGCCTCAACCGGCTGGGGATGCACCAGCGGGACGTGCGGGAGGTCTTCTACCTGTGTCTTGCCCTCGGGTTCAAGGGTCGCTTCATCCATCCCGGCGACGAGTTTCTGCTGGAGCAGTTGAAAGCGTCGAACCTGAAGCTTCTGGTGGGCGGCCCCATGGGGATTCCGTCCCTGGAAAAGGCGGAGCTGTTTCCGGGCGCCTGCCCGCTCTCCACTCCCGAGGTGATTCAGCAGCCGCGCCGGTTCCGGTTTTCCCTGCTCGCCCTGGCCGCCATCATCGGGCCCGTGGCCGTGTTCTCTCTCCTCTACTTCATCTACTGGGTCTTTCTGAACAGCATCTCGGAAAAGATCCTTCGGGCGGGGGCGTGACATGAAAGGCTCATTGCTCAAATTCATCAAGCTCTTCGTGCTGGCCGCCGCGGTCGTCATCGTGGTCCTCCTCGTTTTCCTCCTCGTCCTGTTCCTGGGATGGCCCAAGTGGGTCAGCGCCTTCATCCTGCTGGGCCTGGTGGGGATCCTGGTCGGTATCCTGTTCCTGAGAAAGCTGATGCTCCGCCGCCGTGAGCAGCGCTTCGTGCACCAGATAATCGAGCAGGACGAGGCCATGGCGAAAAACATGGCTGCAAAGGAGCTGGAAGAGCACCGTGCGCTCCAGGACCAGTGGAAGCAGGCCGTGGATATGCTGCGGCGTTCCCACCTCAAGAAGGCGGGTAACCCCCTGTACGTGCTTCCCTGGTACCTGGTAATCGGCGAGAGCGGGTCGGGCAAAACCACATCCCTCAACAGCGCACACCTTTCCTCCCCGTTCGTGGAGGTAAGCCGCACCTCAGGCATCTCCGGCACCCGCAACTGCGACTGGTGGTTCTTCGAAAAAGCGGTGATCATCGATACCGCCGGCCGTTACGCCATCCCTGTCCACGAGGGGAGGGACAAGGACGAGTGGCAGCAGTTCCTTTCCCTGATCGTCAAGTACCGGAAGCGGGAGCCCATCCACGGGCTCATCGTCACCGTTGCGGCGGACAAGCTCCTGGGCGCTCCCCGCGAGGCACTGGAGGAGGACGGAAGGAAGATACGCCACCGCATGGACGAGTTGATGCGGGTGCTGGGAGTGAAGTTCCCGGTCTATATCCTGGTGACCAAGTGCGACCTGATTCAGGGCATGGCCGCGTTCAGCGAACAGCTGCCGGAAAAAAGCCTTGACCAGCCCATGGGCCTCGTCAACCAGGATCTGTCAAAGGACGTGGCCGGGTTCCTGGAAAATGTCGTCACCTCGACCGGCGAACGCCTGCGGACCCTGCGCCTGCTGCAGCTCCACCAGCAGCAGGGCTCCGGCGCCACGGGCGCGCTCCTGTTCCCGGAGGAGTTCGAAAACCTGAGAAAGGGGCTTGAGGCCTTCATCACAACGGCCTTCAAGGAAAACCCCTACCAGGAAACGCCCCTGCTGCGGGGAATGTTCTTCAGCAGCGGCCGCCAGGAGGGCACGCCCTATTCCCACTTCCTGAACGCGCTGGGGCTCATCGGCGAAAAGGATGTCCTTCCCGGAACCAGCAAGGGGCTGTTCCTCCACGACTTCTTCTCCCAGGTGCTCCCGCGGGATCGCGGTCTGTTCGCGCCCACGCGGCGGGCCCTGGAGTGGAGCTCCCTGACGCGGAACCTGGGCCTCGTCTCCTGGGTGCTGCTGGGCCTGGCCCTGATCGGTCTCCTTACCTACGCCTGCGTGAAGAACGCGTCCACCATCGAGGAGGCCTATGCCGCCCGTCCGCCGGAGATGAAGGGGGAGCTGCGCACGGACCTGACCACCATGGAGCGCTACCGGCGCATGATCCTCAACGTGGAAGAACGGAACAGGAACTGGTGGATACCCCGCTTCGGCCTGAACCAGAGCCGGAAGGTGGAGATGGAGCTGAAGGCCCGCTACTGCCGGAGATTCAGGGATCGCTTCCTGGTCCCCTTTGACGGGGCCATGAACGACGGCATCGCCACCTTCTCCACGGCAACCCCCGAGGAGACCACCAGCCGTTACATCGAACACGTGGCCAGGCGCATCAACCTGCTCATAGCGCGGCGCGAAGGCGGAGACCTGGCTGCGCTCCAGGCGAAGCCGCTGCCGCTCTTTTTCCTGTCCGGCTACGACCAGGGGATGGACGACGATACCAGGAAGCAGTTCGGTTTCCTGTTCCTCAACTACCTGATGTGGCGCACCGATACCGGGGACATCGGCACGGAGACGGCCACCCTGCAGCGGCGCCTGGTGCAGCTGCTCGCTATACGCCAGAACAACCTGGACTGGCTGATCGCCTGGTGCAACCGGCAGGGAACGGTTCCCTCCCTCACCCTCCAGTCCTTCTGGGGCGGCAGCGTATCCGTGCCCGGAGAGAAGAGCGTGCCGCCTTCCTTTACCCGCAAGGGAAAGGAACTGATAAACTCCTTCCTGGCCGAGATTGTGGCGGCGCATCCGGAGCCGGGTGCACTGGAGAGGCCCAAGGCAGCCTTCGAGACATCCTATCGGGGGGCGTGTTACCTGTCGTGGCAGGATTTCGCCTCCTTTTTCCCCCGCGGCGCGGAGCGCCTGCGCGGACAAAAGGAATGGCAGGCCATGGCGGAGAAAATGCCCACCGATCAGGGTCCGTACTTTGCCTTTTTCAATACCCTTACCACGGAGCTGGCGCCCCTGTCCGAGCCGGAAGGGATGCCGCCGTGGCTCCGCCAGGTATACCAGTTCCAGCTCCTGAAGGCCGCGGGCGCGGGCGGCACCGTCGTAGCCAAGACCGCCGAGGAGGGGCGAAAGCTGATCGATAAGCTGGAAAAGGCGCTCGGCAGGAAGACCGAAGGGGGCGCGGTTGTGGAGTCCCAGTCCGCGCTCTCCAAGGCGATACGTGACTACCTGTCGACCCTGGCCGCAATCGGGCCGTACACCAGGTCGAGAATGCAGTCGTACCAGCTGGCGCTCCAGGTCTTCAACGATGAACCGGCCGACAAGTGCCCCTTCAAAGCTGCCGATGATGCGCTGATCCGCATCAGAAATTCCATCAGCGGGGGCGCGGACGAGACCTTCCTGCGGCTCGCCAAAGGGCCATTCTCGTTCCTGTGGGCATTCGTAAGGCTGGAGACCTCCTGTGCGCTTCAGTCCCAATGGGAGGAAAAGGTGCTGCAGGAGGCCCAGGGCGGGATGGACGAGCAGATGATGCAGTACCTGCTGGAACAGGAGGGGCCGGTGTGGAAGTTCATGAAAGGGCCGGCGTCTCCCTTTATCGGGTGGAGTCCGGGTCGCGGATACTACGCCAAAGAGGCCCTCGGCGGTTCGCTCTCCCTGGAGCCGGTATTCGTGACGTTCCTCGCCAAGGGCGCCAAGGTCAAGAAGCCGCCGACGGCGGCAAAGCCGAAAACGAACTTTGTCGTGACGGTCAAGGGTCTGCCCACCGACGCCAATCCCGAGGCATCCCTCAAGCCGCAGCTGACCCGCGTCGAACTGCAATGCTCCACCGGCAGCCAGTCCATGGAGAACCTGAACTATCCCGTGAGCAAAACGTTCACGTGGACGCCCGATGCATGCGGCGACGTCCTGTTCCAGGTGGAAGTGGGTGATGTGACGCTCACCAAAAGGTATTCGGGACCCCAGGCCTTTTCCGCCTTTATCCAGGAGTTCCGCGGCGGCAGGCGAACGCTCTATCCCAGCCAGTTCCCCTCGGAGAAGCGGGCTTTGGAACGGCTGGGAATCCGCTACATCCGCGTGAACTACCTGTTCAGCGGCGACCTCTCCATGGGGGGAGGAGGCGGGGGAGGCGGCGCCAGGTCGACACTCCCGGGACAGGTGCCGAGGAGGATCGCACGGTGCTGGGACTGAGCCGGACCGAACAACGATGGCGGTGGGCCGCCTGCGGCAAGCATCCCGTTGCCGGCGACTATTTCCGGCTGGGTGACGGTTTTCCCACTGCCGGCCTGTTCGCGGACTGGATGGAAAAGGGGTATGCCGCGGTTTCCGGGAATGGCGCGGGGGGCGCCTGCATAGCGACGGCATGCGGCTGGCGCTTCTGGGCGGCCGGGGAAAAGAGGAGGCTGGTGTGCGGCCTGGTTCGGGACAGCAATGATCGCATCGGCCGACCGTATCCGTTGCTGGTGGTCGGTGAAGGGCCGCTCGACCGGTGGGAGGAGTCCTGGGAAACCGTGCCCTCCGCCTGTGAACGGACCTGGGGCTACATTGAATACTGCATAACGAAGAATATCAAGGACCTGAAGCAGCTGGAGCGGGAGATCCTGAACACGCCGTCTCCGGCGGCCGACTGGACGGGTCGGGGAAATACCGTGGATACGGCCTCAAGCAGCTTCGCGAATGACTTTGATTTCGTTGTCCCCCTGTTTGAAGGTGAGGGATATGATGTGTTTCATCTCACCGCGGAGCATACCGGCGGCAGGATAGACGCAGTCGCCGAACTGCACCGCCTGTTGAAGAATCGTCAACCGGCGGCGCCGAAGGCATTCTTTATCGGGGGGAGTTTCGAAAAGACCTGTGCGATCCGTTTCAAGCGTCCCCTCCTCTATACGGATTTCAGTACCCTGTGGTCCGTTCCGCGGATGGAAACGGGATATCTCGGAACCGAATCCGCATCACTCTGATTCCTGAAACCGTGATGCCTGAATGCCGAGGCGTTCCGCGAAGGTGAAAGCGTCTCGGATTCAGGTGATTACCATGAAAGGCGGGCGCCCATGGAAACAAAGGAACTGATACGGGCCGGCAGGCTTCAGGAAGCCCGGATCCGGATTGCGGAAGAGGTCAAGGCATCACCCTCCGATGCCGCCAAAAGGACGCTCCTGTTCCAGGTGCTCGCCTTCTGCGGCGAATGGGACAAAGCGGAGAGGCATCTCGAAATCATTGCGGAACGGGATCCCCGCGCGGAAACTGGCGCGCAGGTGTACCGGAACCTGATAACGGCCGAGAAGAAGCGCGACGAGGTCTTTCAGGGCACGGGCCGGCCTTCATGGATGGCAAGGATGCCCGACTGGCTGGAGGAACTCTTCCAGGCCCGTGAGAAGCTGAGCGCGGGCGCCCCTGACCAGGCGTCGGCTATTCTGCGGAAGATTGACGGGCAGACGCCCGCGGTGTCCGGTGTCGTGGACGGGACGGCCTTCAGGAAATTCAGGGACGCGGATGATTTCCTCGCCCATTTCCTGGAGGTATTCATCCATGATTCCTATCTCTGGTTTCCCTTCGGTTCTCTCCGGGAGGTATCCGTCTCGGAGCCGAAGAGCCAACTGGATCTGCTCTGGATACCCGCGCGGATTACCACGACGGAAGGGCTGGCCGTGGGCTGTTATCTCCCGGTGCTGTATCCGGATTCCCGCCGCTCCGATGACGACCGGGTGCGGCTGGGAAGGATGACAGACTGGAGGGAACTGGGAGGGGGACTCTATCAGGGAGTCGGTCAGCACGTCTTCCTGGCGGGAAAAGAGGAAAAACCGCTCCTTGAAATACGTGAGATCCTGTTTCACGAAAAGAAAAAAGGTGGTGTATGAAAACTCCCATTGATCCGGAGACGATTCTGCGACCCGTTTCCGAAGAGAGCCCGGCCGGCGAGGACCTTCGCTATTCTCCCGTCTACGAGGAGATTAAAGAGGCGCGCAGGTCCGAGGACCCCCTGGCCATGGGCGATTGGCAGCGCGAGCTGAAGACGGCCGACTGGGGACGGGTTGTCGCCCTTGCCGCCGACGCCCTTTCCACGAAGACCAAGGACCTGCAGATAGCCGCCTGGCTATGCGAAGCCCTAGTGATGGACAGCGGGTTCGGAGAGCTTTCCCGGGGTCTCGAGATCGTGGCCGGTCTCGAAGACAGGTTCTGGGACACGGTGTATCCGCTGATTGAAGAGGGTGACCTGGAATACCGGGTTGCGCCCTTCGAGTTCCTGAACGACAAGCTGTCGGCCGCCATCCGCTCGGCGCCCCTCAACGATCCGGCCGCCACCCCCGCCTGTTCCCTCAATGCCTGGAATGAATCCAGAGAGGTGGGGTATGAGGCGGATACCAAAAACCGGTTCGGCGACGTGGATGAGCAGAAACGGCAGCGCCGGGACGAGCTGATTGCCGAAGGGAAGATGACGGCGGAAGCGTTCGACGCAGCCGCGGCACAGTCGTCTCCCTCTTTCCGCGTCGCTCTCCTGGAAGACTTGGCGCAGTGCCGCGAGGCCTTCCGGGAACTGGATCGGGTGACGGACGAGCGGTTCGGCCGGGACGCGCCGCGGCTTTCCGACATCGGGGAGGCGCTTGAGGAATGCGACCGGCTCGTTGGCAGGCTCTACCGCGAGGAGAAACAGCAGGCGGAGGCGCCGGCGTCCGCACCGTCCGGGGAGCCGACGGAAGCCACGCCTGAAGGGGGGGCGGGTCCCGGAGAAGTCCGGGAAGCGGTTCCGCCGTTCGTCGAACCGGCTGCCGGTCAGGCGCCCCCTGTTCCTTCGGGCGGACCCGTGATTTCACCGATTGTCCGGGTCGAGGCGCCCGGCGAGCAGGCCCTGTGGGAGGAGGCGCTCCGGGTGCTGGAGGGGGGAAGCATGAAGAATGCCCTTGGACAGCTTCTCGCCGCTTCCTGCGCATCCCCGTCCGAACGGGACCGGAACCGCTATCGTCTCCTTATGGGCAAGCTCTGCCTCCGGGCCTGTCGCCCGGATCTGGCGCGACCGATTCTGGAGGAACTTGCCGCGCTTATCGAAGAACTGCATCTGGAAAGGTGGGAATCGCCCCTCTGGATCGCCGAGGTGCAGGAGGCGCTGTACCAGTGCCTGACGAGCGGCGAGCCGTCCGACGACGATCGGGGACGGGCCGCGGAGCTTTTCCGGCGGCTCTGTTCCCTGGATGTAACCAAGGCCATACTCTACAGGAAGTGAATTCCTCAGGAAAGGAGGATCTATGCCGAAGAAAGAGAGCACGCAGCACAAGATTGACCGGGTGAGGGCGCCGAGGGTCCATATCACCTATGATGTGGAGATAGGCGACGCCATCGAGATGAAGGAGATTCCCTTCGTCGTGGGGGTGTTGGCCGACCTGTCGGGCAAACCCGACGAGCCGCTCCCCAAGGTCAAGGACAGGAAATTCGTGGAGATCGATCGGGATAATTTCAACAATGTCCTGGAGGCCATGAAGCCGCGGGTCGCCTTCAAGGTGGACAACAAGCTGAGCAACGACAACACCAAGATGGCGGTGGAATTGCGCTTCAAGTCGCTGGACGACTTCCACCCGGAACAGGTGGCCCGTCAGGTGGAGCCCCTGCGCAAGCTCACGGAGGCCCGCCGCCGCATGTCGGATCTCCTGAGCAAGCTGGACGGCAATGACAAGCTCGATGAACTCCTGCAGGAGATCATCAACAGCACCGAGTCCCTGCAGCAGGTGGGGAAAGAGGCGGGAGTCGAGGCTGCGCCGGAAAAACCGGGCACTGAATAACAAGGGGGTGATGACCTATGGCTGAGCAGGAAAAGGAACAACAGGTCCAGGCGGCGGAAGCGGCGGAAACAGCGGAAGAGCGCACCCTGCTGGACAAGATTATCGATGACGGCCGTCTGGCCCGCGACGTGACCCAGAGGGAATACGCGCGGGACCTCATCGGCGAATTCGTGAAACAGGTCATGGACGGCGCCATCGTCGTGTCCAAGGACACGGAGATGATGATCAACAGCAGGATAGCCCAGCTGGACCGGCTCATATCGGCCCAGCTCAACGAGATCATGCACAACCAGGACTTCCAGAAGCTGGAGGCTTCCTGGCGGGGGCTCGCCTACCTGGTGGATCAGACCGAAACCGGGGAAAAGCTGAGAATCCGGGTCATGAACATCACCAAGCAGGAGCTGCTCAAGGACATGGAAAAGGCGGCCGAGTTCGACCAGTCCACCCTGTTCAAGAAGATCTACGAGGAAGAGTTCGGCACCTTCGGCGGCGCATCCTACGGCTGTCTCATCGGGGATTACGAGTTCGGCAACCACCCCCAGGATCTTTCCCTCCTGGAAAAGATGTCCCAAGTGGCGTCGTCGGCCCATGCCCCGTTCATCTCGGCCGCCTCGCCGGCCATCTTCAACCTGGAGAGCTTCACGGATCTGGGCAATCCCCGCGACATGGCGAAGATCTTCCAGAGCGTGGAGTACGCCAAGTGGAAGTCCTTCCGCGACTCCGAGGATTCCCGCTACGTGGGCCTCTGCCTGCCCCACACCCTGATGCGGCTGCCGTACGGCCAGGCAACCGTGCCCGTGGAGACCTTCGATTTCGAAGAGAACGTGGACGGGTCCGACCACGGCAAGTACCTGTGGGGCAACGCCGCCTACGCGCTCGGCACGCGCGTAACCGACGCGTTTTCCAAGTTCGGATGGACGGCCGCCATCAGGGGGGTCGAAGGGGGAGGCCTGGTGCAGGGGCTCCCGGTCCATACCTTCCGCACGGACGAGGGCGAGGTGGCCCTCAAGTGCCCGACGGAGATCGCCATCACCGACCGGCGAGAGAAGGAGCTTGCGGACCTCGGCTTCATACCCCTGGTCCACTGCAAGGGGACCGACTTCGCGGCCTTCTTCAGCACCCAGACCTGCAACAAGCCCAAGGTGTACGACAGCGACGCGGCCAACGCCAATGCGAGGCTGTCCGCGCAGCTCCAGTACATCCTTGCGGTTTCCCGGTTCGCCCACTACCTGAAATCCATCATGAGGGACAAGATCGGGAGCTTCATGACCCGAAAGAACGTGGAGGACTACCTGAACCGCTGGATCAGCAACTACGTCCTCCTGGACGACGACGCGGGGCAGGAGATGAAGGCGCGCTTCCCCCTGCGCGAGGCGCGGGTGGAGGTGGCCGAGATTCCGGGCAAACCGGGCGCGTATCGGGCCGTGGCGTTTCTCCGGCCCCATTACCAGTTGGACGAGTTGACGATTTCCCTGCGGCTGGTGGCCAACCTGCCTCCGCCGGCGAAGAAGTAATGTGTGAAAAGGCGGGTGGGCTGACGTGGCGCTCACCTGCCGCATCCCTATCGTGATGAGAACGGCAGGTCCGAAAGGGCGTGCCCTACCATCAGCAACAAGGAGGAAACGAACATGGCATTTGACGCATTCATCAAGATCGACGGGATTCCGGGTGAAAGCACGGATGACAAGCACAAGGACTGGATCGAGGTTCTGTCCTATAGCTGGGGCGTTTCGCAACCCAAGTCCGGCGCCGCGAGCACGGCGGGCGGCGCGTCGGCCGAGCGCGCCGATTTCCAGGACTTCTCCATCGTCAAGGCCCTGGACAAGGCGTCCCCGAAACTGGCCCTTGCCTGCGCGGGCGGGAAGGCCATCAAGGAGGTCAAGCTTGAACTCTGCCGCGCGGGCGGCGACAAGGTGAAGTACATGGAATATAAGCTGACCAATTGCATCATCACCTCGGTCCGCCGCGGAGGAGCGGCCCAGGGCGGCGAGTCGCTGCCGTTGGAGGAGGTGGGTTTCGATTACGGCAAAATCGAATGGACCTACACCCAGCAGAAGCGCGAGGACGGCAGCGGAGGCGGCCAGGTGGCGGCCAATTGGGACCTGCAGGCAAACAAAGGCTCGTAACGCCGTTGCCGGGAGAACGACATGCGGGACAAACCCTATCTTCAGGCATCACTTCTGGACAGGCTCATCGATCGGGAGCCGGAAACGACCCGTGAGCCTGTCCAGAACAGGGTTCCCACGCTGGCGCAGGTCAGGAAATCGGTGATGAGGGACCTGGAGAGCCTCCTGAATACGAGAAGGAACATTCAGGAGGCGCCTGACGCGAACGTACACCTGGCCGCATCACTCTTTACCTACGGACTGGGGGATTTCACCTCGTTCAATACCAGGAGCCCGTCGGCACGGATTCAGATCCGGCAGGAAATCGAACGGACCATCTCCCTCTTCGAGCCGCGGTTGAAAAATCTCACGGTCCGTTTCGATCTGCCGGGAGAGAACGAGCGAACCCTCCGGTTCAGGGTTACGGCGCTGCTGGTCGTAACCCCGCTTACCGAGCCGGTCGCCTTTGACACCTATCTGGACATCAACCGGGGTGAATACTTCATCCCCACCTGAGACGAGCATGGATGAAGAGATTCTTGCATATTACGAACGCGAACTGACGTTTATCCGGGAGATGGGAAGCGAATTCGCGAAAAAGTATCCCAAGGTCGCGGGCAGGCTTCTCTTGGAGCCGGACAAGTGCGAGGATCCCCATACGGAGAGACTTCTGGAGGGATTCGCCTTTCTGTGCGCCCGCGTCCACAAGAAGCTGGACGACGACTTTCCCGACATCACCCAGTCGCTGCTCAGCATTCTTTACCCGCACTACACCAACCCTATTCCCTCCATGTCGGTGGTGACGTTCGATCCGATCCTGAACAACATCCCTGCCGGCGGATACAGGATTGAACGGGACACGGCCCTTTTTTCAAAGCCCGTGGAGGGTATTCCCTGTCAGTTCGCCACGTCCTACCCGGTGACGCTGCTCCCCCTGGAAGTTGTCTCCGCGACCCTGGAAGATCCGAAGAAGCCGGTGCGGAACGCCCAGCAGGCCCTGGTCGTCCGGTTGAAGGCCCACAACGGGCTGACCTTTCCGGAGCTGGGCTGCAGCAGCCTGCGTTTCTTCCTGAACGGGCAGCGGCAGCATGTGTTTCACCTCTACGAACTGCTGTTCAACAACGTCTGTTCCATCGAATGCGAAGCAGTGGGGGGAGGTGGCGTTCCTTCCGTTATGTCCCTGGATCCCGGATGCGTGAGGCCCGTGGGGTTCGAGCCGGAGGAGGGCATGCTGCCGTACTCCGCCAGGTCGTTCCCCGGATACCTGCTCCTGTTCGAGTACTTCTGCTTTCCGGAAAAGTTCCTTTTCTTCGATCTTCTGGGGTTGGACCGGCTGCACGGGGCCGGGTTCGGCGATACCGTCGACATCCGATTCTACCTGGACAGGCCGGCCAAAAGTACCCTGCTTCTCTCGGAATCCACATTCTGCCTCCATGCCGCGCCGGTCGTGAACCTGTTCCGGCGCATCGCCGAGCCGGTGCGGGTTGAACATCAGAAGACCGAGTATCTTGTCATTCCGGACATCCGGCGGGCCGAAGCGACCGAGGTCTTCACCGTGGACAGCGTGGCGGCGTCGAGGGCAACCACCGCCGAGACGCTGGGAGACTACAAACCGCTCTATTCCATCCGCCACCATCGGGAGCAGGAGGAAGAGTCGGACTCAGGCGCGTTCTGGCACGTGCAACGGCGTCCATCCGAGAGGAAAGGGGACACGGGAACCTCTTTGTACCTGTCATTCAGCGATCTCCTGTTCCGCCCCACGGAACCGGAAGCCGAGACTTTGACCGTCCATGTCACCTGCACGAATCGGGACATGCCGGCGCGCCTTCCCTTCGGAGATTCCGGGGGAGACTTTGAAATGGAGCTGGCAGCCCCCGTTTCCCGGATCTCCTGCCGCATCAAGCCGACGCCGACCAGGCGTCAGCCCCTGGGAGGAGCCCTCCAGTGGCGGTTCATTTCCCATCTCTCCCTCAATTACCTGTCGCTGGTGGAGGGAGGGGAAGACTCGTTGCGGGAGATTCTGAAGTTGTATGATTTCGAGAATTCGCCCGTAACCAGGCAGCAGATAGACGGGATTGTCGGGTTGCAGACACGGCATGTGACGCGGAGGATCGGGCAATCCTTCTGTCGCGGCATCGAGACATCCGTCACCTTTGATGAAGAAAAGTTCGTCGGCTCCGGGCTCTATCTGTTCGCGTGCGTGCTGGAGCGCTTCCTGGGACAGTATGTCTCGGTCAATTCATTTTCCCGGATGATTGCCCTGACGCTTCAGAGGAAAGAGAGGTTGAAGGAGTGGCCGCCGAGAAACGGAAACCGGATTCTTTTATAGAAAAGCTCCTCTTCGACGAGTTCTACCGGGTCTCGTTTTTTCAAGCCGTACAGCTCCTGGAAACGGTTTTCGCCGGGAAGCGGGCCATGGGGGAAGCCCTTTCCCCCGTGCACGAGGCGGTGCGCTTTTCCGTCACGCCCGGCCTCTCCTTTCCGGCAAGCGATATTTCGGATCTGAGACGGGCCGAGGATGACGGGCCGGTGCGGATGCAGGTCGCCTTTCTGGGACTGATCGGACCGTCGGGCGTCCTTCCCCACTGGTACACCACGCTTGCCATGGAGCGGGCCGCCGCCAAGGATTCTTCCTTTGCCTCGTTTCTCGATATGTTCCATCACCGGCTGATCTCGCTCCTGTACCTGGCGTGGAAGAAGAACTTTTTCATCGCTCACTACCGCCCGGAAGCGCGGGACCGCTATTCCCGGTATTTCCTGAGCCTCCTGGGGCTGGGGACACCGGGGCTCGCCGCCAAGGTGGGGTATCCGCTGGAATCGCTGGTGTTCTGCGGGGGGATCCTTTCCCGGCAGGTCGCTTCCGCCGGCGCCATCGAGGCGGTTGTGGGGTATTGTCTCGGGGTACGGGCGTCGGTGGCCCAGTTCGTTGAACGGACAATCGACATCGAACCGGAGGAGAGGACCCGCATCGGGGTCGCCAACGCCGGCCTGGGGGTTGATGCGGTATGCGGTTCCCGGGCACGGGAGTGCCGGACCGGATTTCGGGTCGATCTGGAGCCCGTCCCGTACGCAGATTTCATCAGGCTGCTGCCGTCGGGAGACCGGCTGAAACCGCTGTTTTCGATGGTGAGATACATGGTGGGCGCGGAATTCGAGTTTGAGATCCGTCCGCACCTGCGACGCGAGGAGGTCCCGCCCTGCCTGCTGGGACGAGATGACCCCGCCGCGCCGCGGCTGGGCTGGTCCACTTGGCTTGCGCCCATGGAAGGAACCCTGGAGGACGACCAGGGAGTGACGTTTGATGAGGCGACGATACCAGCCGGAACCGGTTGAACACCATCCCCTCACCCCTGCCCCTCTCCCAGTGGGCGAGGGGAAATATGAAACCCTCTCCCTCCGGGAGAGAGTGGCCGAAGGCCGGGTGAGGGCGGCTGATGCGTGTTCGCTTCAAATAAAACACCGTGCACTGTGGAAGAATTCAGTACGAAGGAGACACGAACATGATCCATCCCGACCTGAAGCAGCTCATCGGAAAGCTCAACCAAACCTGCCGCGGGGCGCTTGAGGCGGCCGCCGGTCTGTGCCTTTCCCACACCCACTACGAGGTGGACATCGAGCACTTCCTCATCAAGCTGCTGGAGGCGCAGAATACCGATCTCGGCAAGATCCTCCGCTACTTCGAGATCGACGAGGCCCGGGTGTCGGCCGAACTCAGCCGCGCCCTGGAGGGCTTCAAGACGGGGAACGCGCGGACTCCGGCCCTCTCGCCCAGTATCCCCCGCATGATACAGAATGCGTGGCTCCTGGCATCGGTGGACTATCAATCGCCCGCCGTCCGCTCCGGCCACGTTGTGCTGGCCCTTCTCTCCGACGAGGAGTTTTCCCGGGCAATGATTGCAAGCTCGGAATCGTTCAGGAAGATTTCCGTCGAAACCCTGGCCAAGAACCTGGCCGACCTGGTCGCCGGTTCCCGCGAGGAGGCCGAGGCAGGAGGCGCCGCCCGGCCCGCGCCGTCGGCGGAAGGCCGGCCGGTCCCGGCCGGGACGAAATCCCTGGATCTCTTTACCATCAACCTCACGGAAAAGGCCCGCAAGGGTGGAGTGGATCCGGTTCTCGGCAGGGATGCGGAGATCCGGCAGATGATTGATATCCTCATCCGGCGCCGCCAGAACAACCCGATCCTCACCGGAGAGGCGGGCGTGGGCAAGACCGCCGTTGTCGAGGGCTTCGCCCTCAGGATCGCCGAGGGTGACGTGCCGCCGCCGCTGCGGAACGTGGAGATCCGCACCCTGGACCTGGGGCTCCTCCAGGCGGGCGCCGGGATCAAGGGGGAGTTCGAAAACCGGCTCAAATCGGTCATCGAGGAGGTCAAGGGTTCGCCCACGCCCATCATCCTGTTCATCGACGAGGCCCATACCCTCATCGGAGCGGGAGGGTCGGCAGGGTCGGGCGATGCCGCGAACCTGCTCAAGCCTCCCCTGGCGCGGGGCGAACTGCGCACCATCGCCGCCACCACCTGGTCCGAGTACAAGAAGTATTTCGAAAAGGATGCCGCCCTTGCGCGGCGCTTCCAGGTGGTGAAGATCGAGGAGCCGGACGAGGAAAAGGCGGTTATGATGATGCAGGCCGTGGCCCCGTTCCTGGAAAAGCACCACCAGGTCACCATCACCGCCGAGGCGTTGCGCGACTCGGTGCGCCTCTCCCGCCGCTACCTTCCGGCCCGGCAGCTGCCGGACAAGTCGGTGAGCGTGCTGGACACGGCCTGCGCACGGGTGGCCATCGGCCTCACCACCAGCCCGCCCGCCGTGGAAGAGGCGACCCGCCTCATCGCCCAGAATGAGCGTGAGGAACGGCTCCTGGAGCGGGAGACCCTGATGGGGGCGGACCACGGCGAGCGTGTCAAGACCCTCGCGGACAGGAAAAAGAAGGCGCAGGCACGGCTCGAAGAGCTGAACGACCGCTGGACCAGGGAATCCGAGATCGCATCCCGCATCGCCGACCTTCGCAAGGAGATGCAGGAAATCCATGGCCAGAACCCGGCGGACAAGTCCCTGGCGGCGAAACGAAAAAAACTGAAGGCAACCGAGCAGGAACTGAAGGCCGTCCAGGGCAACGAGCCGCTCCTCCAGATCGAGGTGGATCCGCAGATCATCTCGGAGGTCATCTCCGGCTGGACCGGCATCCCCACGGGCCGCATGCTCGTCAATGAGATTGATACGGTCCTGAAGATGGACTCGCTGCTGGGAGAGCGCATCATCGGGCAGGACCATGCCCTGGCCGCCATCGCGCAGATGATCCGCACCGCCCACGCCGGCATCGAGGATCCCTCCAAGCCCACGGCCGTGTTCCTCTTTGTCGGCCCCAGCGGCGTGGGCAAGACCGAGACCGCCCTGGCCCTGTCAGAGCTCCTTTACGGCGGAGAGGAGAACGTCATCACCATCAACATGTCCGAATACCAGGAGGCCCACACCGTGTCCGGGCTCAAGGGCTCGCCTCCCGGCTACGTGGGGTACGGCGAGGGTGGCGTGCTCACCGAGGCGGTGCGGAAACGCCCGTACAGCGTGGTGCTCCTGGACGAGGTGGAGAAGGCCCATCCGGACGTGATGGAGCTCTTCTACCAGGTTTTCGACAAGGGAACCCTGGAGGACGGGGAGGGCCGCAGGATCGACTTCAAGAACACCCTTATCATCCTCACCTCCAATCTGGGAACGGACACCATCATGAAGGTCTGCGCCGACGAGGAGACCATGCCGGACTGGAAGGCGCTCAACGATATGATCCGGCCGGAGTTGCTGAAGCATTTCAAGCCTGCGTTCCTGGGACGCCTGAAGGTGGTCCCCTATTTCCCGATTACGGACACGGTCATGCGCCTCATCGTGAAGCTGAAGCTGAAAAAGATCGCGAAACGGATGAAGGAAAACCGCAATGTGGCCTTCAGCTACGACGAGGGGCTCATCGAGGCCATCGCCGCCCGCTGCACGGAAGTGGAAAGCGGGGCGAGGAACGTGGACCACATCCTCACCAATACCCTGCTGCCGGAGATGTCGAAGGAGCTCCTGTCGCGCATGGCCGCCGGGGAGAAGCTGTCGGAGGTGAAGGTCAGTCTGGGGGCGGAAGGGTATGTCTTCGAGGTGAAATGAGTTAGCGTGTGACGGAAAGAGAGCATGGAGGAGATGTAGATGGCGGATCTGTTTCTCACGGACAGCAAGGGGCGGTATCACCGGGTGTGCTTTCAGGCGTTCGGAATGTCGTGCGGACCCGCGTCGGTTGCCATGGTTGAAAGGTTATACAAGCACCTCAATCAGAGCGACGAGCAGCGCGCCCTCGACCTTTCGGTCCGATATCCGGGCGGATTCACCATGGATGGCGGCACGTACTCAAGGAACCTGTCGTCGGTGCTCAATGCCGAAGGGGTGAAGGCCTACCAGTCGACAAACGTTGGTTCGGAGAGCGTCTACTCCTATCTGAAGTGTTACTCCTCTTTCGCTACCCCGGTTATCGCCCATGTGCGATGGGCCAATAACGCGGGCGCGCATTTCGTCGTCTGCGCCATATCGGACTCTGACGACACGTTTGTCTTTTACGATCCCTGGTTCGGAATCGTGGAGGTGGCCGGCCGGCAGTTCCCGAACTACTACACCTCGGACGGTTCCGGCGACTTCAGCGGCTTTCTGGTCATCACCTACCGTTGAGAGTGCTCAGGCACAGCGTACGTTGAGTTTCGCAAGGAGGACACCATGGCATATTCACAGGACAACAGACTGATCGCCATCGATACGCCGCTCGGCAAGGATGTCCTGCTGCTGGCTGGGTTTTCCGGCGAAGACTGTATATCGCGGCTGTTCAGCTTTGAACTGGAAATGATTTCGGAGAACCACGGCATATCGTTCGAGGATATCGTGGGAAAGAGCGTGACGGTTTCGGTGGTGCTCTCATCCGGGGACAAGCGTTTCTTCAACGGCATCATCTCCCGTTTCGCCCAGGGACGGGGAGGAGGCGAGAAGGGGGGAGATCCCCGTTTTTCCTGCTACCGGGCAACCATGGTGCCCTGGATGTGGCTGCTGACAAGGACCTCCGACTCCCGCATCTTCCAGAATCTTTCCGTTCCCGATATCGTGGAGAAGATCCTGAAGGAGAACAACCTCACAGATTACCGGATTAGGCTCCAGGGGCGCTACGAAAAGAGGGATTACTGCGTGCAGTACCGTGAGACCGACTTCGATTTCATCTCGCGTCTCATGGAAGAGGAGGGGGTTCACTATTTTTTTGAACATGAGAACGGCGCTCACGTCCTGATTATTGCCGATTCCGCCCAGGAAAACAAACCGTGCCCCCAGCAGAGAAATGCCCGCTACCAGATCAGCGCGGACGGCTGGCTTGAGGAAGACGTAATCACCGCACTTGAGAAGATGCAGGAGATACGTCCCGCCAAATACACTCTTAACGACTTCAATTTCGAGATACCGAATACCGACCTGAAGGTGAATGTCCCCAGCCGTAACAAACTGGGGCCGGAGGAACGCGAGATCTACGAATATCCCGGACAGTATGCCAAGAGGAATGAGGGGGACCGGCTGGTGAGGCTGCGCATGGAGGAGGAAGAGGCGAAAGTCACTACCATCAGCGGCGGGAGCACATGCCGCGCCTTCACGAGCGGCTACCGTTTCACCCTCACGTCCTTTTATCGGAACGACATGAACAACAAGGAGTACCTGTTGACGTCTGTGCGCCACCAGGCCAGCGAGCCATGGGAGGGGAGCGCGGGGCCGGCCTACGGCAACAGTTTCACCTGCATTCCCATCGAGGTTCCGTTCCGTCCGGCGCAGCAGACGCCGAAACCGTTCGTGCACGGCTCGCAGACCGCAATCGTAGTCGGCCCTTCGGGAGAGGAGATTTACACGGACGAGCACGGCAGGGTCAAGGTACAGTTCCACTGGGACCGGGAAGGGAAGAAGGACGACAAGAGTTCGTGCTGGATTCGGGTGGGCCAACTGTGGGCCGGCGCAGGATGGGGCGCCATGTATATTCCGCGCATCGGGCACGAGGTGATAGTCGATTTCCTCGAGGGCGACCCGGACAGGCCCATCATTACCGGACGTGTATACCACGGTATGAACAAACCCCCCTATCCGCTCCCGGCCGAAAAGACCAGGAGCACCATCAAGTCCAATTCATCCCCGGGCGGCGGAGGTTTCAACGAATTCCGTTTCGAGGACAAGAAGGGGAACGAAGAGG
Source organism: uncultured Geobacter sp. (assembly GCA_937886325.1). Lineage (GTDB taxonomy): Bacteria > Desulfobacterota > Desulfuromonadia > Geobacterales > Geobacteraceae > RPRC01. The sequence goes on along the minus strand of CALABV010000138.1, from coordinate 25,497 downwards.
TATTCCTGCACGGCCAGAAGGACTGGACCATCACCGTCCTGAACGACAAGAACCAGTCCGTGGGGAGAAACGAGACGCTCTCCGTTGGAAGCAACCGCACCAAGACGGTGGGGGTAAACCAGAGCGAGACCGTTGGCGTGAACAAGGACATCACGGTTGGGGCGAACCATACGGAGACCATCGGCGCGCTTATGGACCTGACTGTCGGGGCCAGCAAGACGGAAACGGTCGCCATCAACTCAAGCGAGACCGTCGGCGCCATCAAAACCCTTACCATCGGCGGGCTGTACCAGGTCAGTGTCGGCGCCGCCATGAACGAAACCATCGGCGGGGCGAAGGGGCAGGAGATTGGGGGAGCAAAGGTCGTTGCCGTGGGAGGAGTGAGTTCCGAGAGTGTCGGTGGGGTGAAATCGGTGGCTGTGGGTGGTAGCATATCACAGACCTCCGGCGGCACAATCTCGAACAAAGCCGCGGCTAACGTGAACACGAAAGCCGGCGGAAACTATACCGTGACCGCGGGCGGGAGCGGGGTGATCAACGCCGGCAAGCAGATTGTGCTCAAGTGCGGCGGCGCTTCCATCACGCTGAAGAAGAGCGGGGATATCATCATCAAAGGGACCAACATAACCATCAAGGGGAGCGGAAGGATCGGGGTCAAGGCGGGCGGGGCCGTTACCGTCAAGGGAAGCAAGATTTCCAATAACTAGCCGCGATCACGCGGCGCCATCTTTCAAGGGAACAGGCAATGAAAAAGGAAAACTTTGTGCGCCGGCTGCATCCTGCCCGGGAGAGTGTTTCGTCCGTTCCGTGCGCGGGAGCAATAGAGGCACAGGATGCATGCTACGGTAGTGTCGTCGGTCAACTGGTCGCACTGACCCGGGACTCCCTGCCGGTTGTGAGGTTGGGCGTCGTCCCGGATTGGAAGCCGCTGGTCTGCCGCTCGGTTGTTGATGTGGACGAACGGAGCCTGGGCCGCGAGGTTGTTGTGCAGTTTGAAAATGGCGACCCTTCCAGGCCGATCGTCATGGGTATCCTGCAAGGCCCGGCCGTTGAGAGGCAGGTGATGGATGCCTCTTCCGAGGGAACGGCGAAGAGATGCATCGAGGTGGACGGCGAGCGTCTCCTCCTGGCCGGGGAACGGGAAATCGTGCTCCAGTGCGGTGACGCCCGCATTACCCTGACGAAAGCGGGAAAGATACTCATTCACGGCAACTATGTTCTCACCAAGTCACGTGGCGCATGCAAACTCAAGGGCGCAACCGTCGACATAAACTGATGGGGTTTCGGGTGGGGTATGTGGCAGATCGATAACCGGACACCGTTCGCTGCTGAACGCGCCTGGGTGCGCGACCGTAACGGCTCCGAGATCTGGCTTGTGGCGGTCAGGTGCGCGTTCGACATCGCACCCGACGGCACGACCAGGATTTCGGACGAGCAGACGCCGCCCGTGCTCGCCCCCGAGTATGCGGGGGAGCCTGCTCGATCGAGTCTGAAGTTCGATACCGATTTTCCCCGTACCAAAACAACAACGGACATCATCCTCAGCGGTCATGCCCATGCGCCGGGGGGGCGTCCGGTTACGGAAATGGAGGCCGGTTTCAGCGTCGGCCCGGTCAGGAAATTCCTGCGGGTGATCGGAGACCGACACTGGCGCATCGGGGTGACCGGGATGGCCCTGTCCTGGCCGGTTCCGTTCGTGAAGATGCCCCTTGTATATGAAAGAGCCTATGGCGGCGTCGATCGGTATGCCTCCGCCGCAAACCCCGGCTGGGACATGCGGAACCCGGTGGGATGCGGGTATGCGCTGGAAGAGTCCCACCTGGAAGGAGTTCCGGCGCCGAATATCGAATATCCTCGGTTCCCGGTGGAAAAATGGGATGACCGGCCGCTGCCGGCCGGTTTCGGGCCGGTCTGTTCCCACTGGAGCCCCAGGGCCTCCTATGCCGGGACGTACGACGACCGGTGGCTTAAATTCCGCATGCCGCTACTGCCGGAAGACTTCGACGATCGTTTTTTCCAGTGCGCCCCGTCGGACCAGCAGTCGCCGTCCTTCCTGATGGGCGGGGAACCGGCATCGCTCATAAACCTCTCACCCCATGGCGATCTGCGATTCCAGGTGCCGAGGGTGATTGTCCGCCTGGAAACTGAATTCTATTCCGGAGCGCCGATAACGCACGAACCGCCGCGGCTTCATACCATCATTCTGGAACCGGACGTCCCGCGCATCTCCCTTGTCTGGCATTCGGCCCTGCCGTGCCACACCAGGGTCCAGAAGCTGAAGCGCACCATTGTCCGGATGAAACGGCTCCTGCCCAAGGGTACGAGGAGCGCTGAAACGTCCTTCGAGGAGCAAGGGTAGCATGACCTGCATCGTGATAACAGGCATGGGGGCGTCGACGCCGGTAGGGCGCACCGTATGGGCAAGTGCGGCCGCTGTGCGTGCCGGGATAAGCGGTTTTGCCGAACATCCGTTCATGATCGATACGGCCGGCGGGCCGATGCGGGTGGCCCGCGCCCCGTGGATCGCCGACGAAGAGGCAAAAAACGGCCGTATTTCCCATCTTCTGCTGCCCGCACTGGAGGAGGCGCTCCGGCCTCTCGATGCAGTACCGTGGCAGGGAGGACGACTGAGACTTTCCCTGGAACTGGGGCTCCCTCCCGAGAGGCCGGGTCTTCCTCCGGATTTCAGCAATGAACTGGACGAGTCGATTGCCGCCCGTTTTTCGGAAAGATTTTTCGCCGGGGAGACCTTCTCCATCGGTCACGCCGCCGGTCTTTTCGCCCTCGAATCCGCATTGAGGAAGCTTTCCCTCGGTGAGGAAGACGCAAGCCTCGTGGCGGGCGCTGATTCGTATCTCTTCCCCGAGACTCTTGAATGGCTGGAAGAGTGCGACCAACTGCACGGAGCGGGCCCCCTGAATAACGCCTGGGGATTCGTACCCGGTGAAGGTGCGGGAGCACTCCTGCTCATGGGGGAGGAAAGGGCCCGCAGCCTCGGTCTCCCCGTCTACGGCCGAGTGCTCGGTGTGGGGACCGGGCGGGAAAAGAACCTGATCAAGACGGAGTCGGTTTGCATCGGCGAGGGGCTGACCACCGCGTTCCGGGGGGCGCTGTCCCTCCTCCCGCCCGGGACGAAGGTGGATGCCCTTTTCTCCGATATGAACGGAGAGCCGTATCGTGCGGATGAATTCGGTTTCACCGCGCTCCGCACCAAGGAGTACTTCGAGGCTGCCGGTGATTACGCGGCGCCGGCGGACTGCTGGGGGGACGTGGGCGCCGCGTCCGGGCCGTTGTGCTCTGCACTGGCGATCATCTCCCACTATAAGGGATACGGCAAGGGGCCTCTCAGCCTCGTGTGGGCAGGCTCCGAGAGCGGCGAACGCGCGGCCGCGCTGCTTCTGGCCCGGGAAAAAGGAGATACTTGACATGCCGGTAACCGTCAAGGTGAACGGGGTTTCGAACTCCCTGGTGCACAAGGGGAGCAACGGCACCTCCATCGCGACAATCCCAGATGTATGCAAGACACCTACCCCCGGCGGGCCGGTGCCCATGCCCTACCCGAATATTTCCCAGTCTGCCATGCTCGCAAAGGGGACCACGACGGTGAAAGCGGACGGCATGATGATCGCCGTCAAGGGGTCCGAGTTTTCCATCAGCAACGGCGACCAGGCCGGAACAGTGGGAGGAGTGAAATCCAACGTCTTCATGAAGGAGTCCACCTGGATCCTGTACTCCTTTGACGTGAAGATGGATGGAAAGAATGCCTGCCGTTTGACGGACAAGAAGTTTCATAATCATGAGAATACCGTTAATCTGGCAGGGGTGTTGCAAAACCCCGTGGTTGCCCAGGCAATCGGCCAGGAGGTGGGGGACGAGATATGCACGGCCATCTGCGATGCCAGGGAAAAGGCGAACCAGGGTACCCTCCCCTCCAAGAAGTTTCCGACCCTGCAGTCGTATATCGCCTCCCGATTCAGCAGCGGTTTTCCGCTCTATTCTCCGAGCAAGTTGAGCCTGTTTGTGGAGACCACCTGGGAGATCGCGAGGCGGGTCGGCGGAGCATTCACACCGGTGATGTCCGCGACACGGCTTCTCACGAACGGGAATGCGGCGCCGGGTTCGCTGCTGCGCGGACTGGGAAGGGGACATGCGCTCGGACCGGGCAGGACCTTCAGGCCCGACTTCACCGTCCTCTCGGATCCCGCGCAACCATGCAGTTTCAACAATACCCGGAGCTTTGTCGACGTGAAGATGAGGGGGGATTCCCTGACCAAGAACCAGAGGCTGGCGCAGCAGAGATTGGGGCAGAGCAACAAGGATAAATTCCAGGTAATTGAGGAGTCTGATTGCGCGTGCAGTTAGAAACGGTGAAAGGGAGGAAGAATTGCTCGAAAAAATATCCATAATCGATACAGATTCCCGGCTGCCGCTGCTGAGGCCCGTTCTGGAATTCACCGTATTTTCCACAGCCGCCCGTGCTGAAGTCACGGATGGGTTTCTCTTGTTCTATCGTCGTTTTTTCGAACGGGATGGGGAGGCGCTCCGCTGGTACAAGACGAATACCATGAAGCAGTGCAGGAAGCTGCCGGTGTCCGGTATCGAGCAGTTCACCAGCATCCTGACGGACCCCAAGGCGAAATCGATCTGTCTCCTCGGCATCGAGCAGCATTCGGGGACTTCGTCCGAAGACTACGCCTCGCCGTCTTTCGAGTTTTTTTCCGAAGAGGACCTGAGCGACACCGAAGACCCGGTACGGAGGAGTTTCCTTCGAATCTGCTGGCCGGTCGAAGAGGCCTCCCGTCCGGATGAGGTCGTTGAATTCGTGAAGAGCGCCCTGGTCGGCGTTTCCTTCTCCTCCGGGTTCTGCGGATACTCCTATTACTGGAACACCGGAAATGTGACGGCACAGAGAAGGCTTGCCCACGTGAACCGGGAGTGGCTGCTTCGGTTCCCGGGTCTGAACTACGGTGACCCCATCACGTTTCTCGGTTTCGCCGATCTCGGGATCCTCGGAGTGGGGTGGTTAACACTCCTGTGCCCGTCCCTGGTGGATAGTGTGGGAGGAGAGGAGGCGGTACGGAATGCCCTGCCGGAGCAGGCGGAAGTGATCCCGATCCCCGGCGCGGGGATTGTAATCAGGGCCGGTGAAAAACCTGAACTGGGCGATGTGAACCGGGGCGAGTTCCTTCCCTCGTACAGAAAAATCGGGAGAATTCTGTCGCCCCTGCGAGTTCCCGACGAGTGGATCGCGGAACTGCCCATCGAAGGTCTGGAGGATCGTGAGAACCTGGACTGGTATCATCGCTTCCTGGGGAATGAAACTCCATGACGGAACTCCGCTGCATCGTCACCTTTGACCGCGAAACGCCGGAAGAGGAGATCCTGCGCATCAGGAAGACGTCTGACGTTTTCTCGTGCGCCATTGAAAGAGGATTCTTCTTTCCCGCACAGCTGTCGCGGTCTCCGGAAATCGAGAGCGGGAGGATAACATCCGACGGCCGGTTGAGCATGGAAGTAGGGTTGACGGTTGAATCGTTTGCCCTGGAATGGCTGTCCGTGCTGGAGGGCATGTACGAATGGCTGCGGATTAATCGGGGTATAACTCTACGGTTGTCTTATGTTTACGCCGACGGAGCGCCGATCAGGATTCCGACTGTACGTATCGAACATATCCTGCAAAAAGCGGTTCGTCCCTTTTCCGTTTCCGTACCGGAGTTCATGGGCATGGGTGAATCGTTCACCCTGCTGTTACGGTTTGCCTATGGACTCAACGAGAGTAGGCGGGAGGAGCTTGAACAGGGGTTCACGGTGTGGGAATCCCTTGTCAGGGGAGGATTTCCGACGGAAGATGGGGCCCCGGGCGATTCCACCATCGGCGCCAACTCGGGGTTTCTTGTCGCGCCCACGGTCTACCGGTATTTCGTTGAAGGCATGGCGGCCGACATGGCGTGCCTTGATGTACTCTTCAATTTTTTCAGCGCCGGAGGCAACAGGTTCGGCCTGGTATCGGCGGAGGTGGAGGACTGAACCATGGAAACGCCCGTTGTGCACGGAATTGTTGAACAGCACGCGGAAGAGGCGGCCTTCCTGTGGCTTCAGCGCGACGCCGCCGTCAGGAGGCTCCACTACACCCTCTCTACCCTCGCGGAACTGGACAACCGAGTGGATGCCCATCTGGACGGTCTGTTGTGTTCCGGCGAAGCCGGGTGGGGTATCTGCAGGGAGGCATTGGAGGGGGGTGAGGCGGGTGAATTGTTTGCTGCATCGTTCCTGGCCTTTGCCGGCGGCCGTGAAGACCGTATACGCAGGGTACTGGAAGCCGGGAGCGGTGACTCCGCCCTGTCCGGCGGCATTGTCTCCGCCCTCGGCTGGCTCTCTTTTCAACAGGCGGAAGGCGCTGTCCGGCGACTCCTCTCCGATGGCTCCCCTCATCTGCGTCGAATCGGGATTGCCGCCTGCGCTTCCCATCGACGCGATCCCGGGCGGCATCTGGATAAAGCGCTGGTCGACTCCGATCCTCTGCTTGTTGCGCGGGCATTGAAGGCTATTGCCCAGGTGGGGAGAAAGGACCTGTTGCCGTACATACTTGATTACCGGGGCTCGGAAGACAAGCTTTGCCGCTACGCAGCAGCGTGGTCCGGGGCGATGCTGGGAGACGCGGCATCCGTTGCCATACTCAGAGACCATGCCTGTGCGGACGCGAGTCGGTCGGAAGAGGCCGGGGAGGTTGCGTTATGCCGCATGCCGTTGCCGGAAGCGCTCCAGTGGCAGGCGGAACTGGCGCGCAATGAAGAGACCGGAAGGCTGTCCGTGATAGCTGCCGGAGTGATCGGTGATCCGGTGCTGGTTCCCTGGCTGCTGGCAAGGATGTCCGTCCCTGAACTGGCGAGGATTGCGGGCGAGTCGTTCGCCATGATTACCGGCATCGATATTTCATGTGGAGACCTTGAAGGCGCCTGCCCGGAAGGTTTCGAGGCCGGTCCGACGGAGAATCCGGAAGATGAGGATGTGGAAGCGGACCCGGATTACGACCTCCCCTGGCCTAACCGGGAAACCATAGCCTCCTGGTGGGGGAAACACGGGAAAGCGTTCGAGAGCGGAATCTGCTATCTGCTCGGGGAGCCGATAGCTCCCGGTACTCTCGAACGTGTTCTGAGGGTCGGCCGCCATCATCACCGCCGCACGGCCGCGCTGCGCCTGGCGATGACGGAACCCGGCCGTCCTCTGTTCGAGGTGCGGGCGCCGGGTTTCAGACAGAAGAAACTGCTCAGCGTGCTTTAGACCACCTTTCTCAGAAAGGAGAATGATATGCACAACTATCCGAAACCGCCATTCAGAAACGGGGGGAGAGTCGGCAACGGCTATTCTGCTTCACATCGGGCCAAGGATATCAATCCCCGCCTCGATGATACGGGCGATGTGCTTGCCATAGAATCGGGGGTCGTGACCGACTACCAATCGGGGCAGGCGCCGGGCGATGACTCGCCGAACATGGTCATCGTCCGCGGCACGGACGGCGCCCTGACCGTCTACGCCCACGTGGATCCCGGCGTGTTTACCGGATCGTCCGTGGCCCGGGGTGATACTATCGGCCGGGTAGACATGTCCGGGGTCAGTTCGGGGCTGCACGTGCACCTTTCGCGATTGCCGGCCGGCGAAGGAACGGTTTACGACGTGGAGGAGCGTGAGCCGACCCAGGGAGTCAACTACACCATATCACTCAACGCCTGGTAATCGGGCCGGGCAGCGGAAGAAGGAAAAATGGTCCCTCCAGACAGCGAACATACATCCACCGAGCCGCCGAAGTTCGCGGGGACAATCCTGGCGCGGGTTGCGAGGGGCCGGGCACGGGAAACCGAAAAGCGCTTTTACGGTACCTTCTGCATCGGCCGGAGCAGCGAGTGCGATCTCCAGGTAGCGGAGGGCAGCGTCAGCCGCGTTCACCTGCAGGTGGCTTTCGATGGAGAACGGTGGTGGCTGCGGGACCTGGGAAGCGCCAACGGAACGTTTCTGGCCGGCGAAAGGATACGGGAGGTACCGCTCGGGGACAGTGCGGAGATCGAGCTGGGAAAGGGAGGAGTTCTCCTTTCCCTGACCGTGGAAAGGGAGGAACCTCCCAAGGTCGAGCAGGTGCAGACCGCAACCAGGGATTTCTCCACCGAGACCCAGATCATCCGGCACTATTTCGATAAGAAGTCCACGGAGCCCGTGGGCGAACAGACCATGATGTTCCGGCGCGCCTTCCAGCGCGTTGAGAAGAAAAAATCCCGTAAATACCACTACATTATCGGTGTTGTCCTGATCCTGCTGCTGGCCGCGGGCGGGGTCATCGGCTGGCAGACGCACAAGCTCACCAAGCTGCGCAAAACGGCGGAGAACATCTTTTATACCAACAAATCCCTGGAACTGCAGATAGCGAAGCTGGAAGAGATCGTCCTCCTTCACGCGGACCCGTCCCAGGTCGCGGAACTGAAGGCGAAACGGCTGAAGCTGAAGGAAATGGAAAAGGAGTACGACAGTTTCGTCAAGGAAATCGGCGTATACCAGAAACTGCCCGAGGACGAGCAGGTGATGCTGCGGGTCGCACGGGTGTTCGGCGAGTGCGAGGTCAACGTTCCCAAGGGGTTCGCCGACGAGGTGCGCAGATACATCAAAATGTGGAAGAGTACGGATCGGTTGCAGCAATCCCTGCTGCGGGCGCGCTCCAAGGGATACGAACGTCTGATACCGCGAGTAATGGCCGACAACAACCTGCCTCCCCAGTTTTTCTTTCTGGCCCTGCAGGAGAGCAACTTCAACGAACGGGCCGTCGGCCCCATCACCCGCTTCGGCCATGCCAAGGGGATGTGGCAGTTCATCCCCCAGACCGCGAGCCGCTACGGCCTGCAGGTGGGGCCGCTGCGCGATATGGGGGTCTACGACCCACAGGATGAGCGTTTCGATGCCGTGAAATCGACCATGGCAGCCATGAAGTATATCCGCGAGCTGAACAATACCGAAGGGCAGGCGTCGGGTCTTCTGGTCATGGCCTCCTATAACTGGGGCGAGAACAATATCCGTGATATCATCGCCCGTATGCCGGAAAATCCCCGCGACAGAAATTTCTGGCGTCTCCTTTCCTACAAGGACATTCCCAGGGAAACCTATGACTATGTTTTTTCCATCTTTTCCGCGGCGGTGATCTGCGAGGAACCGCGCCTGTTCGGCGTCACGGCGCTGTGCCCCTCGGTCACGCGACAGGGGGAATGAATATTTCGGGAAGGGACTCTCTTTCATGAATCATCCTGCGGTTCCACACGGAACACCCGCACAATGTCAGGCCCTCCGCACGGTGCTCTCCTCTGCCGGATTCACGCCGGAAGGCATTCTCGAAACTATCGGAGTGACCGACAGCGCCGCCATCCGTGAGAGCGATATCCTGCTCCTGATGCGGCGCACGCGGGGCGGGAGCCCCCTGGAGACCCTGATACGGCTGTTTCTCATGGAGGTCCCCGTGGACGTGGGAGACCTGCGGCGGGCCGTGGCGCCGATGACCGTCGAGGAATGGGTGGAAATCGGGTTGGTGGGGATCTCCGGCTCATCCGCGGCCGCACGGTGCAGGCTTTCACCCTGGCAGGATATGGTGATTGCTTCCGATTCTCCGCGCCGGCTCCTTTCGGAGGAAGGGCAGGACTATGTGATGGGGATCGGCGGCAGTTCCCTGACCCTCGCAAATCTCACGGTCAGACGTCCCTGCCGCCGGGCCCTGGACCTGGGTGCGGGATGCGGATTCCAGGCATTTCTGGCGGCCCGGCACAGCGATCATGTCGTTGCGGTTGACCGCAATCCCCGCGCAACGGAGCTCGCCGAATTCAATGCCAGGCTGAACGGCCTCGATAATTTGGAGTGCCGCGAGGGGGACCTGTTCGGCCCGGTGGAAGGCATGCTCTTTGATCTCATCGTCTCGAATCCGCCGTTCGTGATCTCGCCGGAGGCTCGCTACATCTACCGGGACAGCGGCATGGCCGGGGACGAGGTCTGCCGGAGGATCGTCCGGGAGGCCCCTTCCTTCCTCACCGAAGGCGGTTTCTGCCAGATCCTCTGCAACTGGGCGGAATACGCGGGCCGGGACTGGCGGGAGCGGCTCAGGGAGTGGGGCGAGGGTTCCGGGTGCGACGTCTGGGTGATGCGCAACCAGTCGCGGGACACGGCCACCTATGCCGCCAACTGGCTCCGGCACACGGAGCGGCTCGAGACGGATAATCTGCAGGAGCGCTTCGACGAGTGGCTTGCCTACTATCAGAGAAGCGGCATTGAACGGGTCGGGGGTGGTGTCATAACCCTGCGGCGACGGAGCGGGGGGCGCACCTGGTTCCATGCCGACGACGGTTTTGAGACCATGCTCGGGTACTGTGGAGATCAGGTCGCGGCGGGGTTCGAGGCCCGGGATTTCCTGGAGGGCGTTACGGATGACGGGGCGCTGCTGCGCACCGCGCCGTGCCTCTGTCCCGATGTCCGGCTGCTAAAGCAGTTGATGCCTCATCAGGGAGAATGGGTGACGGAAGCGATCCAGATCCACCTTTCGCGGGGACTTGCCCACAAGGGGGAGATAGACCCGTTCGTCGAACGGTTCCTCATCGGCTGTGACGGCGCCCGAACCATGGAAAGCCTTATTGGTGAGATGGCGGTCTCCCTTTCCGTGGAACCGGACCGGATACGGACGGCTGTATGCGGCATGGTGCGAAGGATGGTGGAACGGGGTGTCCTGCTCCCGCCGGGAGAGAAAGCGGAAGGTTGAGGTTTGCGCTGTCGTCGGCGGAACATTCCAAATCGTCGTCAATGGGATACACTGTAGGTATGGCCTGTGGCCACGGTTGTCGCGCTGATACAACCCGACAGCGCATTCGACCGACAATGGCTTGTTTTTCTTTTCTATATACTTTCTGAACGGGACGGCAGAGTGAACTACGGCAGATACGAGATACTCAGGGAAGTGGGGCGAGGCTCCATGGGGGTGGTCTATGAGGCACGGGACCCGCGCATCGATCGGGTTGTGGCCCTCAAGGTGCTGCGGCCGGACCGCGTCTCCACCGACACCTTTGTCAAGAGATTCCTGAAGGAAGCGAAGGTCATCGGGCGGCTTTCCCACCCCCATATCGTCACGATCCATGACGTGGGTGAGGACCAGGGAAATATCTACATCGCCATGGAGTTCCTGGAGGGGAGTTCCTTTTCCGACGTCATCCGGGAACGCCGCCTTTCCATCAGGGAGATCGTCGATTTCGGCGTCCAGATAGCGGAGACCCTTGACTATGCCCACCGCAAAGGGGTGGTGCACCGGGACATCAAGCCGAGCAACATCATCGTCCAGCAGGACGGATGGAGCAAGGTTACCGATTTCGGCATTGCCCATCTGGATGATGCGTCGGGGACGCTGCAGACCCAGACCGGCGAGATTATGGGAACGCCTGCCTACATGTCGCCCGAGCAGGTCCTGGGGAAACCGGTGGACGGGCGCTCCGACCTGTTCTCCCTGGGCGTAATCCTCTACGAGTTGTGCACGGGCGTACGCCCCTTCGGAGGCGAGGGGAAAAATCTCCCGACGGTGTTCAACGAGATTATCCAGGCCGTGCCGCCCGAGCCGGACCCGGCTCAGGGCATTCCGCCGGAGCTCTCCGGGGTGATCATGAAGGCCCTCCGCAAGGAGCCGTCGGAGCGCTTCCAGACGGGCAAGGAGATGGCTGATGCCCTGAAGGCTGCCCTTCCCGGGAAGGTTTCGGCTGCCGAGACGGTCGCGCCTGTCATACCCGTACCCGCGGAGCAGGCAAAGAAAAAAAGCCGAATCGTGCCGCTGCTGGTGGTCATGGCCGTCGCCGTCCTTCTCGGCGGAGTCGGCGCCGCCTGGTACCAGGGGTGGCTGACGCTGTCGTCCCTGCCGTTTCTGAAAGGCGGCGGGACGACGGTGGCCTCGCGGACGGAGCCTCCTCCTCCATCGGGCGAGAAGGCGGAGCCGGTGCAAGCCGAACCGGTTCTCGCTCCTGAATCCTCGTCGCGTGGACCGGAAAAGCCGCCTGAGGAAAAGACCGAAGAGGTAACGCCCCCTCCCGCGGAACCCGGGGCCGGACTGGAAAAGACCGAGCCGGTGCGCGCCAAGGCGTCGCTCAGGATTCTGTCCAATCCGCCGGGGGCTCGGGTCTTTGTAGACGGAGCGCCCAAGGGGACGACCCCTCTGACCCTCCCGGTTTCTCTCGGGGTGCACAGGGTCCGGCTTTCCCGCCCCGGCTACCGTGACGCCATGAGCCGGATATCCGCGAGAAAAGCGGTACAGTATCCTCTCCGTTTCGCACTCAAGCCGATTGGACGGAAACCCGCGGGGATGGAGCCTCAAGGTCCTGAGCCGGTTGAGCCGAAACCGCCGAGGCAGACGGATGACTGGATCATCAAGCCGTTGCAGGATCGACCGAAATAAATCAAGTCCTCCCGGGAGGTGACACCATGAAAAAATTTCTCGTATATCTGCTCAGCTGCTCCCTTGTCCTGCAGACCGCCTGCACTTCCATGAGCGGCATGGAACTCGGAGCCCTGACGGGCGCAGGAGTAGGCGGCGTTGTCGGCGGCCTGGTGGACACCAAGAAGCCGCTGCGGGGCGCCCTTATTGGCGCGGCCGTCGGCGCCCTTGCCGGCATGGCCATCGGGTACTATGTGGATACGAAGACCAAGGACGCCGCCCAAACCGCGCGCGAGTATAACTATACGCCTTCCCAGGGAACCCTTGTGAAGATCGAAGACGTGCGGATGGAGCCGGCAACGGTGCGGCCGGGAGCACCATCGAAGCTGGTGATGGATTACGCGCTCCTGGACAGCAACCCGTCCAGGAGGTTCCAGGTCAAGGAAAAGAGGATCATCAAGAGCAACAACAGGTCGCTGAAGGAAATAGGGCCGGCCGTGAACAGCAGGAATGCCGGCACCTATACCACCGAGCAGGAGGTGGTCTTCCCGTCGAACCTTCCCGAAGGGGCCTATGCGCTTCGGGGACAGGTGGAAGCGGACGGCAGAAGCAGCTCGAAGGAAACCCTTTTCCAGGTGGTACGGCTTCCCGGTTCTCCGGAACGATATGCGTTTCTGCGCATTCATGAAGCCGGCCATCGTCCTGCCTTTCCATGAAGAGGGAATTCTTCGGAAAAACGGACGTCGGTCTGCGGCGGCCGAACAATGAGGATGCCTGGCTTGTCAGGCCGGATCTGGACGTCTGCGCCGTTGCCGACGGGATGGGGGGAGCCGCGTCCGGCGAACTTGCCAGCAGGATGTTCGTGGAGACCGTGCAGGAGCTTTTCGCCCATACCCGTCCCGGATCCGAACAGGAAGCAAGCGAAGTGACCCAGGAGGCGTTCAGACTTGGAAATGAGCGGATTTTATCCTTTGCCGCCGCCAATCCGAGCCATCAAGGTATGGGGTGCACCGCGGAACTCGTCGTATTCCGGGACGACCGGTACGTGGCGGGCCACGTGGGGGACAGCAGGATTTACCTTTTCCGCGAGGGGGTTCTCAAGCAGATAACCCGTGACCATTCCCTGGTGCAGAGCCAACTGGACCAGGGCCTCATAACCGAAAGGGAGGCCCGCCGGCATTCCATGAGGCATGTGGTGCTCCGGGCGCTGGGAATCCATGAGCCTCTCGCCCTTGATCTGTCCCGCGGGACGTGTCGCGTCGGCGATGTCTTTCTGCTCTGTTCGGACGGGTTGACCGACATGGTGGAGGATGGGGTGATCCGGGATATTCTTTCCTGTTCCGGAGGGCTTGCCGTATCGGCCGACCGTCTTATAGAGAGCGCCAAATCGGCGGGCGGCGCCGACAATATCACCGTCGTGCTCTGCCGGGTTCTCGCCCCATGAACGGTTCGACCGGATTCCCGGCTCTCGTCATCGCGTTCCTGTTTTTTTCTACCGCACCCGGCATCGCGGAACCCGCATCCGTCGGCGTCTATCCCGTGCCGGTCGCTGAGATGGAAGAGCAGGTAGCGGACTGGCTCCGGGGAGAAGGTTGCAGGGTTGTGCGGGAAGACCCGGATGACGAGGGCGTGAGCCTCGAATGCGAAAAAGCACGGCAGGCATTCCGGATTCGGATTGAGCCCCGCTCCCCCACGGCATCCAGTGTTCTGATCGAAAGCCGGTCGGGGTACGGGGATGAGGAGGGGACCACTGCCGGACTCAGGGCATTTCTGGCTGCCCGCGCGCCGAATCCGGACGTACAACGGCAAGCGGCGTACCCTGATGTCCCCCCGCCGAGCGTGGAACGAAACCGGAACGCGGTATTCTGCCTGAGAGCATCGTCACGCGGCGCCCCGATCGGGTTTTCCGGGTTCGCCATAGACCGGCGGGGCTTCATCATCTCAACGGCCCATGACCTCGACGGGATTCGCCGGGTAACGGTCGGGCTGAAAAACGGAGAGCAGGCGCATGGCGAGGTGGTATGGCGCGACGTGCGGCGGGACCTCAGTCTCATCAGGGTGAAGGCGACCTTGGGCGACATTGTGTCACTCGGGAACGGGCGAAGGAGCCCTCGGGCGGGAGAACGGCTCTTTCTTCTCCCCTGTGTGACGGAGGGCCGGGGTTGGGTGCGGTTCGGCACTGTCGGCGAGAAGCCGGCCATGGTGAACGGGCAGCCACTGTGGCAGGTGAACCTGCGAGTATCGCCGGGTGACAGCGGCAGTCCGGTTTTCGACGCCGACGGAAGGCTGGTGGGGATGGTTAAGGGACGATTTCGCGGGACCGGGACACGGGGGTTCCTTATTCCGCTGGATACGATCCGGGACTTTCTGAGAAAGGACGGACAATGAACTTTGGCCGGTATCGTGTCGTAAAGGAGATCGGCAGGGGATCCATGGGGGTGGTCTACCAGGCCGAGGACCCCAATCTCGACCTTCTGGTCGCGCTCAAGGTGCTGCGCCAGGATCGCCTCGCCAATGAAGCCTTCGTGCGAAGGTTCCTCTCGGAGGCAAAGGCCCTTGGCCGTCTCGACCATCCCAACATCGTCCGCGTTTTCAACGTGGACCGTGACGGCGATATCGTCTATATCGCCATGGAGTTCATCGAGGGGGAATCGCTGGCATCCCTCATGAAGCAACAAACCTTTTCGCCCGAATCTCTCGCGGAGTTCGGCGCGACTGTGGCTGAGGCGCTGGACAGCGCGCACCGGAGCGGGATCGTGCACCGGGACGTGAAGCCGAGCAATATCCTGGTCAAGGCCGACGGCAGGTTCAAGATCACCGATTTCGGCATCGCCCACATCGATGACCCGTCCGCGCCGGAACAGACTCAGGCGGGGGAAATCCTCGGCACTCCGGCCTACATGTCTCCGGAACAGGTGCTTGGCCGTCCCGTTGACGGGCGGTCCGATCTGTTTTCTCTCGGCATCATCCTCTATGAGCTGGCGACGGGGGTCCGACCCTTCGGCGGAGAGGGTATACACGCAATTTTCAACGCGATTGCCCGGGAAAAACCGCCCGATGTCCAGGCCGGAAACCCAGATTTCCCGAAAGCCCTCTCCGATGTGATCATGAAGTGCCTCAGGAAGAAACCGGAGGAGCGCCATGCTGACGGCAGGGAGCTGGCGCGCGCCCTGCGGGCCGCGGTCGGTCGCCGGGAGACCGCCGGCGACGAGGGAAAGCATGTCGTTCCCAGGTACGTCGTTCCGGCGCTGCTCATTCTCCTGATTCTCGTGGGGGGAGGAGCCTGGTACTACATTGCCTCGCGGGACGGCGATTCCGGGAACGCTTCGAAGACGGAGAAGAAGCAGGATACGGTGAAATCCGCGGCGCTGGACGTGAACAGTGCCCCGGAAGGCGCCCGGGTTTTCGTTGACGGCGACTTGCAAGGCATGACGCCTCTCCGGCTGAAGCTTGCTCGGGGAAAGCATGAGGTGCGGCTGAGCCTCACCGGCTACTACGAGTGGGAGGCGCAGGTGGACCTGGGCGAAGAGGCGTCCCCGCCTCTCTCGGTGACGCTTGTGCCCCTGGAAAGGCAATAAGGAGGCAGCATGAAAAGATATGGCAAGACGATGAACATCGTGGTTGTGGCTCTTATCGGCCTGTTCTCGCTGGCCGGTACGGGATATGGGCAGGTGCGCTCCGGCCAGACGGCCCCGGTCTTTTCCGGTAAGGACCTGAGCGGGAAAACCCTCGACCTTTCCAGGGTGAAGGGAAAGCCGCTTACCATCCTCTATTTTTTCGACGCCGGTTCGCGTCCCAGCCAGGAAGGCCTCTTCAGTCTCAACCAGTTGGCCCGCCAGCACAAGGCCGACCTGAGTGTCTGGGCGATTACCGCCTCCCCCAAGGACCAGGTGGCGCGGTTCTCCTCCATGGCGGGGCTGGCCTTTCCCATCATTCCCGGAGCAGCGGGTACCATGGGCCTCTACGGCGCACGGCATGTTCTTCCGGTGGTGTGCATCATCGGACCCGGCCTGCGCGTCCTCGACTATTTCCAGGGGGGCGGAAAGACGACCGAGGCCATGCTGGTCAGGCTGGCCGAGCGGGAGCTCCAGCGTAGGCGGACCCAGGTGGCGCAGACCATCGGCAAAGAGGTGGTGAAGAAGAACCCGCGCAATGCGAAGGCAAAAGCGGTGGTGGGGTATGCGGCCCTCCGGGATGCGGACCTGAAGAGAGCGGAAGAGGTCTTTTCCGACCTGTCCCGCCAGGACCCGGAAGGCGAAGTACTCGGCAAGGAGGGGCTTGCCGCGGTGTACAAGAAGCGGAACCAGAACGAAAAGGCGCTCCGCCTGGTCAGGGAGGTTGAACAGAAGGCGCCGGAACGGTCCTATGGTCACGTGATAAAGGGCGATATTATGTACGCCCAGAACAGGAAAAAGGACGCGGAGGCGGAGTACCGGAAGGCCGTGGAAAAGAAGGTTGCCGAGCCGTACCAGGAGGCGGTCCGCTATAATCAGCTCGGCCGCTATTATTCCACTGTCCGCAAGAACAGGGATGCCCGCGAGCTGTTCGCGAAAGCGGAGGAAATCGACCCCTACTACGTGGAGGGAACGACCAACAAGGGGCTGAGCCTTGAGAAGGAAGGCAAATGGGACGAGGCCCTGAAGGCTTATCAGCAGGCGCTTGCCGTGGACTCCAAGGACGTATACGCCGGGGTGCTCGCCAGAAGGGCGCAGGAGATGCTCGACCTGGACAAGGACGCGAGGCGCAAGGAAAGGATGGATCGGCTGGTCAGGGAGCTGGCGGAGAGATTCCGGAGCCGTAAGATGGAAAAGCCCCCTGAGGATTCATGGACTTCCCGTCCCACCATTCTCACCTTTGTCGATTTCGAGGAAAAAGGCGGGCTTCCGGAGCGGGAAGGGTTTACCGCCGTCATCACCTCGGAGTTGACCAACCGGCTGAACGCATCCGGAAGGGTGAAGGTGGTGGAGCGTGTGCTCATGGAGCGCCTTCTGGAAGAGCTGAATATCGGCAGTTCCGAGCTGGCGGACCCGGATACCGCGCTCAGGCTGGGCAGGGTGCTGGCCGCGAAGCTTATCGGAACCGGCACGCTGACCTATCTCCCCCAGGAGGCGATATTTACGTTCCGGCTGATAGATACCGAAACCTCCGAGATACCCCAGCTTGTGACGAAACAGCTTGGGCCCGTCTCGTCCCTTGACCGCGAATTGCTGGGCCTCAACCGTGAAATCCTGAAGACGGTGATAACCAGGTACCCGCTGCGCGGGTATGTGGCGAAGGTGGCGGGAAGTGAAGGGATCATCAACATCGGATCGAAGCAGGGGGTGGTCGTGGGGAGCCGGTTCGATGTGGTGGAAGAGGAGGAGACTATCGAGTACCGGGGCAAGACACTTCGGGGCACGCCCAAAAAGGTCGGGCAGGTCGAGGTGATTGCGGTGGAACAGGATTTCGCCCGGGTGAAGCCGGTTGACCGGCAACGGCAGCTGAAAGCGGACGACAAGGTCCAGGAGAGGCTGTATGAAACGTCGGCCCTTTAACCTATATTCGGCAGTTGGAGTCATCCTGCGTTCACTCCGGCTGACATGCTTCTGCTGCTCTAGGCTCATTTCGCTACAGCCGATGAACTCACCCTTCGGGTTCGGACACCATCGGCTGTTGACGCTCCATTTCACCAAGAACAGCAACGAAGCAGGTCAGAGTCGTTCTCTCCGGATGACCCCAACTGCCGTTGTTGGTCTCATGAGCCTTCTATTCTGCTGTTTTTCCTGCGCCCCTGCGCCGGATATGGGCGGAATGGGGGAACGGAAGGCCACGGTTGCCGTCTGGGAGCTTGAGGACGTGAGTCCGGGCCTGTCCAGGATTGATCTGGGAGAGGTTCTTTCGGCGCGGGTGAGCGAGTCTCTGCAAAGGAAGGGGACCTATACGGTCGTGGAGAGGGCGCGTCTGCTGCGTGTCCTCGAGGAACTCCACCTCGGCTCGTCGGAACTGACGGATGAGGGGACGCGACTGCGCATCGGCAGGCTGGCGGGCGCGCGATTCATGGTGTTCGGCGGCTACCAGATTGTGGGAAAGCAGATGCGTCTTGACCTCCGTCTGGTTGAGGTGGAAACGGGAAAGGTCCGCAAGGCCGTCTCCAAGACCGCTCCGCCTGCCGGCGGGGTGTCCGGGTGGCTGGAGGCGGCGGAAAAGGCGGCGGAAGAATTCTAGAACTTCCCTGACAGCAACAGCGCCACGGAAAAACCGGTGAAATGCCGTTCGGGCTCATAATCGGGGAAATTGGCCTTTTCATCGTGCTTGAGGAACCCCCTCACATCCAGGCCGGCTTCAAAATGCGGTGTGAAGGCATGGGTCGCCTTGATTCCCAGAGAGTATTTCTCCTTGCTGCCGATATATCGAGACCAGTTTTCCGGGTAGCTGTTTTTCGTGTACCAGCGCCCCTGGAAATAAGAGCCCAGCGCCGTCTTGTCGTCCAGCAGGTAGCGGACTGCCAGGTCGGCGATCCATTCGTCGCCGTGGATGTTGTCCGTCTCGGTGGACAGCACTCCGGACGATGACAGGAATTTGCTTCTGTCCCTGAAAATGCCCCGGAAGGTGGCATCCACGGTCCATTGTTTGGCCGGCGAGTAGTTCGCTCCAATGCCCACCAGCGTGAAATCCCCTTCCTGGTAGAAGTCTCTTTCCCTGAGCTGGTCCTTACCGTACCATGAATGGCCGGCAAAGAGCCGCGCATTGAGGTTTGGCATGAAGAAATAACGTACCTCGCCGTTGATGGTGATGATATCGCCCGGGCTGTAATCAGTGGCACCTATTTCCGTGCTGTAATCGTATTCCCCCCGCCACAGGTATCCGAATCCCAGTCCCCCCACCCAGTTGTTCCATTCTCCCACCACGGTAACGGTCGGGTTGATGTTGAACCCCTCGCCGAAGGTGTTGATTGGGAGCAGGTCCGGATCCATGATCAGGTTCAGCTCCCTTCGGGTCAGGTTCGTCGTGCCGGTGGGGAGGTTGAAGTCGAGCCCGAAAAGGATATCCACGGGCAGTTTGCCGATGATCTGGTAGGAGGTCACGAGCTTCGTGTCCAGGAGGCTGCCCATGGATACGCTGTCGCTGCCCGAGGGGTGGAAATGGGTATCGGTGTAGGCCGTGAGCAGCGTGGCGGAAAAATCCCCCACGCTTCCCGATATCCTGATGGGCACGGAAAACTGTTGGGCATCATTGTCCTTGCTGTCGCTCCACCAGTCGTAGCTGAATCCGGTCTGCATCTGGATTCCGGCGGTCCGGCCGACGGAGGCGCTCATGACGATAACGGCAAAACAAAGCAGGAAGGCGGATATTTTCATGGCATATGATCCTTTTCGTTCAGTCTCCTTCCCATGCCGGCGTAAAGCCGATACGGTCAGGTTTGGAGTTCCCGTGTCGTGAACGGAATGCGCATCAGGGTCCTGTTGTTCCGTAATAATCTTTCCTCTGGAGATCGTCCGGCTTTATTTCATGCCGTAATTCTTCTTTCTGGCCGAGCTCATTCGTGAGTGATGTCCCGTGCCGCAGGGACTTCAGCAGATCGCCGCTTTTCGTTTTCACGGAAGCCAGGCCGAGAGAGCGCAGTTCCGAAAGCGCATCGCCCGCCAGACAGATGCGCGGGTCTTCCCTCAACGATTTTTCATACAGTTCCGCGGCTGCCTGATACTCACCGCGGTCACTGGCGTCCGCTCCCTTGAAGAGGTAGATGAGCGCGCTCCAACTGCTTGAGCAGGGCTTCATGAGCCGTGCCTTTTCGTCCGGAGTGACGTCAATCTTTACCAGTTTCAGGATCTCGAACAGCAGATCCTTTTCCACCCGGAACAGTTCCTCCAGTTGCCCCTCCGATACCGGACGGCCGAGAACGTGGTCGGCCGGGACTTCCAGGATGTCCGATTGAACATTGAGTTTCCGCTGCGCGCCGTTTATGTCTCCTCCCACCAGCCATCGTGCCCCGAGAAGTCTGCCGACCCGGGGGCCCGTGTCAGGTTCCACGATGCCGGAACTCCCGAGTCCGAGTTCTTCAGCCAGCGCCTGGAGCCTGACGCGCTCCACCACCTGGAGATCCTTTACCGTAGAGAGATCGGTAATCAGCATGAGGGCAATCCCCTTCCGCACCGGGTCCAGCTCCTCCAGCCCTGACCTGTTGCGGAAGTAGAGCACCGCCAGGGTATTCTTCGCGGTAACGGCGCTCAAGGTTTTTTCATCCTGGAGGAGTTTCCTTGCCTGGTCGCGGATGTCCTGCGTGACAACCTGACCTGCGTCCGCGGCGGCCGCACTCGCGAGCAGCAGGGCAAGAACGATGGAAAAGCAGTACAACATGACAGGTCTCATGGGCTCACCTCGACATTGAATGGTAATGAAGGAATCATAATACATTTTGTCGTCGTTTCAACTGTTTTTCGCTATGGAACCGGCTTTTCCCTCCATTGCGAAGTGGTGTTGACACCTGTTTGCGGATAGGGTTTGAGTATCGTTAAAAAATTAATTTTAACTAATAAAAATACTGTTGCCGTGTTTGCCTTTGTTTTGTACAGTATCTACCATTTTGACATCTCTTAGCGATGCTGTCTTGCTTGCCGAATTGGAGCCAAGTCATGATCTTCTCCAGGAAAGCGTCTCGGAACAAGAAACCCTGCTCTCTCTCTCCCGATGCCCGGCGTAAGCAAAATTTCATTATTCCCCTGGAACCACGCATCATGTTCGACGCGGCGGCTCTTCCCGTGGCGGATGCCGTTGCCCATGAAATACAACCGGTGGATAAGCCGGTGGAGCCTGTGAAGGAAAGCGTCACGGACCTGACCCGGCTTCTGGAACAGATGCCGGTCGGGTCGGACGCGTCTAATGGTTTTTCCCATGTCCTGGTGGTGGTTGACCCCCGGCTTTCCAATTACCGGGAAATTCTGGCCGGACTTGCTCCCGGAGCAAGGGTGTTGATGCTGGACCCGACCCGCGACGCCGTTTCCCAGATAACCTCCTGGCTGGCCGAGCATTCCGGAATCACCTCTCTGCGCATGCTGACCCGGAACAATCCGGGCCTGATCGTCATCGAGAACGCCGAGATCACCGCCGACCTCATTGCCGAGCAAGCGCCGGACTTTGCGGACTTGTGCGGTACGCTCCCGGGCCGGGGAGAACACGAGGGGAGCGGCAATGATGCGGTCACGTTTAACCATGCTTTCGAGGTTGTTCCCGTTGTCCTAGGGACGCCTGTTTCCGCCGCAACCGATGCAGTAGACGCCCTCCTGGAATCCCCTCCATCCCGCCTGCCTGATGCCGCCGCGGATGCGGAGCAGGCGATTGAGGCGCAAAAAGACGACCCTTCAGCGGCACTGCCGGATACCGGTGCGACGCAGCCGACAGGGGGCGGTTCGGTTGATGCTGCCCATGTCCTTCTGGTGATAGATCCGCGTATATCCAATTACCAGGAGATACTCGCGGGGGTCACACCGGGGGCACAGATCCTCGTTCTTGATCCGACCAGGGACGGCATCGACCAGATCAGCGCGTGGCTGGCGGATCATAGCGGCATCAAGTCAATGCAGATACTCTCACACGGCACGCCGGGACAAATCACCATTGGCGGCACAGTGCTGACCTCGGAAGAGATTTCGGCACGATCCGCCGACCTGGCCGGATGGTCCGCTTCCCTTTCCGAACAGGCGGACATCCTTCTGTACGGCTGTGATGTGGCGTCCGGTACGGAGGGTGCCGCGTTCATCGGTAAGCTGGCCCAGGCCACCGGGGCAGACGTGGCCGCTTCGACCAACGATACCGGTTCAACGGCGCGAGGTGGGGATTGGACCCTGGAATCGACAACGGGCCCCATAGAAAGCCGCCTTGCTCTGACCGCCGGAACCGTGGAAAGCTACCAGGAACTGCTGACCGCTCCCGTGGTGGCGGTTGCCTCTCCCACGGCCACGGTATTGGAGCCGAGCACGCTGAATGCGGCGGGCGCGAGTTCCTTTACCCTTAGCGGATGGACAATCAGTGATGACGGCCTCGGAACCACCACCAACGTTACCGTGGATGTTGTGGTGGTGAATACGACGATGGGGAGTCTGACGGATTCCAGCGGCGCCGGCTCCTCCATTGCCGGTGGCTTTCGGTATGTGGGCACACCGGGTGATGCCCAGAACTGGGTCAACCAGTTGCGCTTTACAGCGGCCGACACCGAACTGGGAAAGAGCGCTGCGTCCACCACGGTCACGGTGACGGTCACGGACGGCGAGACACTCTCGGCGTCGCAGGCGCAGACGGTTACCGTTACCCCCAGCAACGACCCCGCCATTGTGCCCGACGGCGCCATGTCCGTGGTCGAGGGGTCCGCCGCTACCGTGGTGACCGCGGCAGCCCTGGCTGTCTCGGACCCCGAGGTCTCGTCCGGAGCCCAGACCGCTTCCCAGATTGTCTACCGCCTGACCGCCGCGCCGACCCACGGCTACCTTTCCCTGAACGGCGCCCGCATCGGGATCGGATCCATCTTCACCCAGGCCCAGGTGAACGCGGGTACCCTTGTGTATGTCCATACCGGCGCCGGCGCCGACCAGAACACCGCCGACAGCTTCAGCTTTTCGGTGAACGACGGCGCCACGCCGCAGGCAAGCTCGGATACCGCCACCGTCGCCATCTCCATCACTCCGGTGAACCAGGCGCCGACCGTGAGCGGCGGCGGCTCCATCTATGAGGGGCAGCCGGCCGATGCCGTCAGCGGTGGCGTACCCCAGTCCCTTGTCGGGAATTTCATCACCGCCACCGGCGGAGGTGATCCCGGTGACCCTGCTCTCACAGTACGGATTACGAGCCTGCCGACCCACGGCACGCTCAACTATAACGGTACCGCCGTCATCAACGGCGTTACCACGACCATCAACCGCGCACTCACCGCCGCGGACCTGGCTGGTTCCGGGTTTATCATCAACTATAGTGACCGTGCCGGACTGACCTATGCCAACGACGGCAGCGATCCCGGCGGCGTGCCGCCGGACGACAGCTTCGATGTCGCCGTTACGGACGGGGGCGGCGGCCTCGGCGTGGGCGCGGCCCTGACCACAACCGCCACGATCAACCTGGACATCCGCGCTATCAATGACGATCCGGTCATGGATCCCTCCAGCACCCTGGCCGCAACTGTCGATGCGGACGGGCTGGACAATTCGAGCGGCACTGCGGATGATTTCCGCGTCGTCCTTACGCCCGCCATGCTCAACGTGACGGACGTGGATTCCCCGAACACGGAGATTACCTTTGCCGTCACGCACCTGCCGACCGACGGCAACCTGCTGCTGAACGGGGTTCGACTGATCGTTGGCAGCACCTTCACCATGGATGACGTGGTTAACGGACGCCTAGTGTACGGCCAGACAGCGGCCAATCCCGGCGGCGCGAACCCGACGGACCAGTTTCGGTTCAGGGTCGTGGACAATGCCCTTTCCCTGCGCTGGGCAGCGGACGGAGAGGACTTCACCAGGGTCGGCGGGATTTATGACGGTCCCGCCTCGACCGATCCCCTCAGCACCTTCACCTTTACGCTGAGCCTGGCGGAGACTGCCATCGTGCCCACCAACAACAGCGGCAGCGGAACCGGCAATGACATCCCCGCGCCGGTTCCGGATGCGACCCAGATCCTCTACGCGGGGGATGACCCGACAAAGGTAGGGGATGAGGGACAGGGGTTCGCGGAGGGGGGGACAAGTTCCATTCTCGGGGAAGACGGCAACAGCGGAACGCCCGTCATGCTCCGCTACACAGCGGAAGGTGTGCCTTCGACACAAGTTGTCTACACCGTAACCGGCTTCGGCGTCAACGGAGGGAGCTGGAGCGGCCGACTGCAAAGGTTTGATGGAACTTCCTGGGTCTCTCTGGGCGTCTACGATACCTTCACGCAGGCGGACGTGGACACGGGACGGCTCCGTTACGTGCACGACGGAGGAGAGGACTTCCAGCAGAATTTCGGTTTCCAGGTGTCGGCCGGCGGCATCAATGGCGATGGTTCGCCGCGGGTTACGGACGGCGTATTCACCTGTTTCATTCAACCGGTCAATGACGCTCCCGCTGCTTCAGGAACAACAGGGAACCTTATCTCCGAGGGGGACACGAAGCCCATCACCACCTCCATGGTATCATTCAGCGATCCGGATGACGAGACCAGCGAGTCGTATCTGGAAAATGATCCCGCGATAGCCGACGGTATCGGAGTCAACTTCGCCCTTAACAACGGGTTGTACGACGGCGACCCTCTCCAGTTCCGCATTACCGATCTTCCGGACCACGGGAGGCTGCAGTACGACACCACCGGTACCGGTACCTGGGTGGATATAGCCGCGGCCGATGTAACCAACGGAACCCTGTTCGACAGCGCCCTCATCACCGGAGCCGACGGCACCACCCGCCTGCGTTACGTCCATGACGGCCTGGAGGACCGCGCCGACAGCTTCACGGTAGTGGGCCGTGACCGGTGGGGAGCCGAGGGAGGCGCGGCAACCGTTTCCTTTGTCATCACCAACGTGAACGACGGGCCGGAGATAGCCGCCACACCATCCTCGGCGGATCCGAGCGCAATCGGCCGTGCGCCCAACGCCATCGGCGGCGATGCCGCCAACGACCCCCTGACCGTGACCGAAGGGGGTATCGGACAGATAACCTCGTCACTGCTCCAGGGCTACGACCCGGACAGCACGGATGAGCAGGTGCAGTACCGCATTACCAGCGCACCGACCCTGGGGCGCCTTGCCTACTCCGTCGACGGCGTCACCTTCCAGACCATCGGGGTCGGCTCCGCCTTTACCCAGCAGGATGTGGCGAACGGCTACATCTACTACCTTCATAACGGTACGGAGGTCACCGGGGCCACGCCGGAGGATACCTTCGGCTTTACCATTGCCGACGGGGACAAGGAGCAGGCGGGCAACACCTTCCATATTCTGGTGACCCCGACCAACGATGCCCCCACGGTCACCGGACCGGCCACCCCGGTGGACATCGACAGCTCGGACGCCGCAAACAACAGATCGGAAGAGCACACGTCTGAACTCCAGTCACACTGATATATCTCG